>NZ_JBEXAE010000005.1:0-350946 GCF_040566695.1 Sediminicola arcticus
GAATAGTATTGTCTCAGATTAAGGAAGAATTTACTTGTTTTTTACCTCAGTTCTTTGTTAGGCACAGTTATTCTTTCAATTTTAAAAATATTGCTGCATTATTATAAAAAATATCTTCCTTTTCTTGCTGTGTTAAAAAATCAAGACTATTCAGAAAATTAATAGATTTTTCTATTGCGTATGGCCATGTCATTTGGTCTGAACCAAACATAACTCTGTCCAAGTAACCAGCTTCTTTTATGTTTTTAAGAAACTCCTTTACATATCGTTTTGTGTTCGGTTCTACCCAAAGTAAAACTGCAATGTCAGTATAGAGTTGAGGGTAATAAGCCATAAGTCTAATTGCATGCTCTGGCCAATCTTCACCGCCTGCATGCATCATATAAATTCGAAGTTTAGGATATTTCACCAAAACATCCTCAATTAAGTATGGGTCTCCTAACTTTAATCTTGCTTTTGGTGACCAAGAATATGTTCCACCTGGGTCTCCGCCACCCATATGTACAGCAACAGGAATATCATATTTTTCACAAATTCGTAAATAAGGCTGCCAAATGGAATCACTTAAAGTTGTACCTCCATAATAAGGCGCGGTTTCTCCGAAAATTTCAATTTTTTTATCCTTCACCATTTGCTCAAACTTAACAGAATCCATTTCATAATCATCAGGAGAAAACATAAGAATTCCTCTTATGATACGATGGTCAGTATCTTTGGCCATCCAATTTGAAACACTTTCAGGATTACCACTTACCATTGCCTTCACGATATTAAATTTCTCAAATGCAGCAAAAGTTTCTAATCGATGTGATTCAGCATCTTTTGAGCCTTTTTCACCATAATAATCGTGGGCAGGCTCTCTATCTCCAAAGTTACTGTCCGTGTAAGAGTGAATATGCATATCAATAATCTTTGTATGGTTTTGTGCTAACAAGGATAGATTAACTAAAATTAATGTCAGTAAAATAATATTCAATTTTTTCATGATGTGTTTTCTAATGAAGGCTAACGTTTCAGCTCGTAAGTTTGGTTCTAAGTTTGAAGATAAGATATTTAGAACAATGAATTAGTTTAATGGGAAGAGTGATTACCAATACCAGCAGGCCAAAGAACAACCCGATCGATTTTATAATATTGTAGATAACCAGTTAAAACTTAATCGTAAAATATTAAAGGAATATAATAAAGGAGGGAAAGTAACTGTAAGAGCTGAATTACTTCATTTATTAGGTTTTGACCCAAACTTTTTTACTCATTATTAGAAAAATCAGAAAGGGGAAATATATCTATTTGTATACGAATATGGATTTTTAAAAAAAAATGAAGAACGGAAAGGAAAAATATGTGCTAGTAACTTGGTAAGATTATATGGCCAAGAATTTAATCCTTACCAATAAGCACTAGACCAGATAAGACCTTAAAAATCCAAAATTATATTGAATTAATCTTTTGAAATTTATACATATAATTATATTTATATACATTTGGTATGTCGGGATAAAAATCATCAAAAAAGTTCACAAATCGTCAACATTGTAATCAGTAATTATTCGTAAGTCGCTAAAAATAAGGTTCCAGCGAATATAGTTCGATTCTTGGTGAGGATACTAAAAGTTAAAAGTTAAAGGTCCCTCAAAATCTCAGAATTGTATGGGCCTTTGTTTTTTCTATTTGATTTATTATCTACATTGTTTTCAACAAACACAGATAGCATATGATAGAAACCCCAAAACGTATAAGGGCCTTTGAACTATTTGATAAGGCGAATGAAGAAGATCCAAATAAGGAGGATGCTCAGGAGAAAACGTATGCAAAAGAACTTCTTTATGCCATTCGCATGAGCGAATTGCTCAATAATTTTGAGCCTACTGCTTCTGAAGCGTTGCAGCTTTCTGCCCGTTGCCAGCATATTTGTAGATGGGAAATTCCTAGGGAATCTTATGAGATGAATAGGGTGGGGTATTTAAAATGGCGAGAAGCACTTAAAAAGTACCATGCTCAAAAGGCAAGTTTTATTTTAAAGGAGGTGGGTTATGATCAAGAAATTATTGATCAAGTGACTAATCTAATTTTAAAAAAACAACTTAAGAATAATGAAGAGACACAAACATTGGAAGATGTCATCTGTTTGGTGTTTCTCGCCTTTTATTTAGAACCGTTTGTAAAAAAGCATTCAGAAGACAAGTTAATAGATATCCTTCAAAAAACTTGGGGAAAAATGTCCGAGAAAGGACACGAAGCTGCTTTAAAAATACCTTATTCCAAATCATCCCTGACTTTGATACAAAAGGCGCTTAGTGCATAATTCCCCTTATCTTTGTATTTATTGGATAATTGGATATTTAGCATGGATTTTTTAGAGCTATTACAGGCAAAAGAGCCAATATTCATAATTAATTTTAAGACATAAAAAAGAAATCCTTTATGGAGCGAAATGAGTTATACCCCGTATTTTTAAAAGTCTCACAATTGAATATCCTTATTATAGGCGGGGGAAATGTGGGGTTAGAAAAGTTGACGTTTTTGTTGAAATCGAGCCCCAATGCCAAGGTAGAAATGGTATCCATAGAATTTCTGGATGCAACCTTGGAATTGGCAAAAAAGCACGATGTGAAAATCACCTATGATGCATATCATGAAAAATATTTGGTGGGTAGGCATATGGTGATCGCCACCACGGATAATGTAGCCGTGAACGAACAGGTCTATCACGATTGTAGGGCTCTTACCATTTTAGTGAACGTGGCCGATAATCCCCCATACTGCGATTTTTACATGGGCGGTATTGTGACGAAAGGAAATGTGAAAGTGGCTATTTCCACCAATGGAAAATCACCTACCACAGCAAAAAGATTACGTCAATTTTTTGAAGATGTAATCCCAGAAAATATTGATGATTTAGTGCAAAACCTTAATGAGTACAGGAAGACCATCAAAGGCGATTTTGAGGAAAAAGTAGAGACCTTAAATGAGTTTACCAAAGGGCTTGTTAGTAAAATAGGCGATAATGAACTTACCAAAAATAAAACTGTATGGTCTCAGTTAAAGAAGCGCTTCAAATAATTACCAAACACACGCAGATGTTGAATAGTGTGACCCTTCCCTTGATTAGTTCAAGAGGCATGGTGACAGCTCAAGAAATCTATTCCCCTTTAGATTTACCGCCATTCCGCCAATCGGCGATGGACGGTTATGCCATCAGAAGCCATAAGGAAAAGGAATATTCCGTGGTTGGGGAAGTAGCTGCGGGTGACGGCAAGGAATTCCAATTAAAAGCCGGTGAAGCGGTAAGGATCTTTACTGGGGCCATGGTGCCCAAAACTGCGACTGCCGTTATAATTCAGGAAAAAGTAACAAGGCAGGCAGATAGCATTACAATAAACGATGAGGTAGTTCTGGAGAGTAACATCAGACCTCGGGGCGAACAAATTAGTAAGGGCTCTTTGGCTTTGCAGAGGGGAACAAAACTTACCCCTTCGGCCATTGGATTTTTAGCCGGAATGGGTGTTACAGATGTTTTGGTTTATGGTAAGCCAAGAGTGGGGATCGTCATTACTGGGAATGAACTGGTTGCAGCAGGAGAGGTACTAAAGGAAGGTCAGATTTATGAGGGCAATTCAAAAATGATCCAGGCTGTTTTGGAGGAAATGAGTATAGAAGGTTGCACAAAGTATCAGGTAGCCGATAATTTTGAGGGCACCTGTGAGGTGCTTAAAAAAGCATTTCAAGAAAACGAAGTGGTACTTGTGAATGGGGGAATTTCAGTGGGAGATCATGATCATGTTTATGAGGCCTTAAAAGTGTTGTGCGTGGATTCTTTATTTTATAAAGTAAGACAAAAACCAGGGAAACCTCTTTTCTTTGGAAAACAGAATAATAAAATTGTATTTGCCCTGCCCGGAAATCCGGCAGCTGCGCTTACGTGTTTTTACGTGTACGTTTATCCCGCCCTTCAAAAAGTAATGGGGCATGAGGGGATGGGATTAGAACGTAGACAGCTAGCGGTAACTAAAGCTGTTACCAATATCTTGGGGAGAACATTACTACTAAAAGCAAAGATTCTTGAAAATGGAGAAGTTGAAATTTTGGAAGGACAAAGCTCTGCCATGCTACACACCTATTCCCTTGCCAATGCCTTGGTATTAGTTCCAGAATCTGTAGATTCAGTTCCAAAAGGTGGATTGGTGGAAGTGTTGATGCTTCCTAATTAATATCATGTGTGGTTAAATAATCGATTCTAAGTATCTTTAAACACTTTTTGAATCACTAGTTAAGAATGTAATGGAAAAGAAAAAAGTAAAAAGCGTGTTTATGTCGGGTGCTATTTCTCCGCATTTCATAGGGGAGTCTATCGCAAAGCACCAATCTAAAACTACCATTGGCGCCCATGATATTTTTTTGGGCCAGGTTAGGGCGGATGTCATTGATGGAAAAATAGTGGCCGCAATAGAATACACAGCCTATGAAGAAATGGCGAACAATAAATTTCATGAGATACGTGAAGCAGCTTTTGAAAAGTTCAACCTTACTTGTATGCATATTTATCATAGCTTGGGTACGGTAAAGGCAGGTGAATTATGTTTGTTCGTATTTGTTTCCTCACCGCATAGAAAGGAAGTTTTTGAAGCATTGCAATATATCGTAGAAGAAATAAAAGTAGAGGTGCCCATATTTGGAAAAGAGCTTTTTGAAGATGATAGTTACCAATGGAAAGTGAATAGTTAGGTATGGTAGATATTACGCATAAAAACAATACTCTGAGAATAGCAACGGCCCAAGCGGTAGTTAAAGTGAGTTCAGAAGATACTATCAAAGCTATACAAGAAAACAAGGTTCCAAAAGGAGATGTGTTTTCGGCCAGTAAAGCTGCTGGATTATTAGGAGTAAAAAAAACGTCAGATCTTTTGCCTGATTGTCACCCCATGCCCATTGAATATACGGGAATAGAGTATGAGGTCAACGGATTAGAAATCACCATTTTGGTAACCGTAAAGACTATTTATAAAACAGGGGTAGAAGTGGAGGCTATGCACGGGGCAAGTATTGTGGCCTTGAACATGTACGACATGCTAAAACCTATAGATAAAGGAGTAGAAATACATCATATCAAATTACTTCAAAAAACAGGGGGTAAGTCAGATTACAAGGATAATTTTACAGAGCCATTGACTTTTGCTGTTGTTGTTTGTTCTGATACCATAGCAGAAGGGAAGAAAGAGGACAAAGCGGGGAAGGCCATTATTGAAAAGCTAAAAGCCTTACATTATTCGGTCTCCAATTATATGATAATTCCCGATAAAGAAGAAGAGATTCAACAGAAGGCAAGTGAATTTGTTGCTAAGGGTATAGACGTGATTATTTATTGTGGAGGCACTGGTCTTTCGGAAAGGGATGTTACCCCTGAGGCCTTGATTCCCTTGCTAGACAGGCGTATCCCCGGAATTGAAGAAGCTATAAGAAGTTATGGTCAGGATAGAATGCCGTATGCCATGTTATCCAGAAGTGTTGCCGGCACCATGGGTAGTACTTTAGTGCTTGCTTTGCCTGGATCTACTAATGGAGCTAAAGAATCTATGGATGCTATTTTTCCTCATGTTTTACATAGTTTTAGGGTGCTAAAGGGCTGGAGACACTAAAGGATTATAGTCTTAGGGGCCAAATTTCATGTAAAAGATCATTTTTGCTAGTTTTTCCAATAGAATGCAATCCTCTGGAAATATCCGTTTAGGAGGAATTTCATGGTCTTGTGGAGTTAGGTGGTATTACATCTAATCCATATCTATTAATAACATATAATAGGTGGTTGTGCCATCTTTTTTGCCACAAAGGTGTAGGCATTTTTAGGTATTTGGGCCTTTGCTAAAGTTGAAGTAGGGAAGAATGACACAAACAAGATAAAAAGCAGAGCCTTTCTTGGTTTCAACAGATCTGTTTTTGATGATGTTAATTTAAATAGTAATGATTGTAAATCAAGATATTACATCTAAACATCCCTTAAACAAATATCTTTTTATGGTGTATTTTGACAATTCATGTAAATTTTTTTAATTCCCTTATTTTTTCATTATTTTTGTTTTCATTTGTCACGGCTTTTTGCTGCATGTTATGAGACGTTTTTATGTATTTGGATCACTGGAAATAAGGAAGATTTTCCCAAGAAAGGCACAACAATTGTGCAACCGAATTTTTAGCATGACTTCCGCGATGTCCTCGATAGTATTGGGTAGGTCCAGTTATCTTTATTCCATCAAGCTTTGATGGAAAACCTCCTTTTAAAAATAATATTAAAAAATAAGAATCCATCTTATTACCATAACACTCCATTTTTTTTTAAGTTTATATAAAAACTATTTTAATGAATATTAAATATATTGATCTTATCCACCAAAGTTATTATTTTCCACAGGAGGAATTTACTCTGGATGGAGAGAGCCTTCAATTTCATGGAATTCCTTTATTGGAGCTGGTGGAACAATATGGAAGTCCACTAAAATTTACCTATCTGCCAAAGATATCGGACAATATCAATAGGGCGAACAAATGGTTTGAGGCTGCCATCAAAAAGAATGACTATAAAGGGAAGTACCATTACTGCTATTGTACCAAGAGTTCTCATTTTGAACCAGTATTGAACGAGGCTTTGAATAACGATATCCATATAGAGACATCTTCTGCTTTTGATATTAATATTGTACAGAAATTAAAGAAAACGGGAAAAATCAAAGATGACACCTTTGTAATCTGCAATGGCTTTAAAAGGGATCAGTATATAACGAATATTGGAAGATTAATTAACGAAGGGCATCAGAACTGTATTCCCATTATAGACAACTACGAGGAAATAGACCTATTATCAGATGAGATAAAAGGTGATTTTAAAGTAGGTATCCGTATCGCTTCTGAAGAGGAACCAAAGTTTGAATTTTATACTTCCCGATTGGGAATAGGATACAAAAACATTGTTCCTTTTTATGAAGACCAGATCAAGAATAATGATAGGGTGGAGCTTAAAATGCTACATTTCTTTATCAATACTGGGATTCGAGATAATGCCTATTACTGGAATGAACTTGTCAAATGCCTTAAGGTCTATGTGCGCCTAAAGAAAATTTGTCCTTCCTTGGACAGTTTAAATATTGGAGGAGGTTTTCCAATTAAAAACTCTTTGGCTTTTGAGTATGATTATGAATACATGATTAATGAGATTGTTAACCAAATCAACATCACTTGTCAAGAAGCGGAAGTGCCCGTGCCCCATATTTTTACAGAATTTGGAAGTTTTACGGTTGGTGAAAGTGGTGGAGCTATTTATGAGGTTTTATATCAAAAGCAACAGAACGACCGTGAGAAATGGAACATGATCGATTCTTCTTTTATCACGACCTTGCCAGATACCTGGGCTATCAGCAAACGATTTATTATGTTACCAATCAATAGATGGGAGGACGAATATGAGCGTGTGCTGCTCGGCGGACTTACGTGCGACAGTGATGATTATTACAACAGTGAGCAGAATATGAATGCTATCTATCTGCCCAAGTACAGAAGAGAAAAACCTTTGTATATCGGATTTTTCAATACAGGGGCTTATCAAGAGAGTATTGGTGGATATGGTGGCTTGCAGCACTGTTTAATTCCACATCCAAAACATATATTAATAGACAGGGACGAAAAAGGAAACCTAGTCACCACCTTATTTAGTGAACAACAAAAAGCAGAGGATTTGCTTAAAATTTTAGGTTATGAGCGCGACTAACAATTATGCTGGCATTCCAGATGAGTTTGCACAATTGGAAAAGGCAAAGGTAGTTTTGATACCTGTGACATATGATGGAACAAGTACCTGGGGCAAAGGGGCCGATAAAGGACCCAAGGCCTTTTTGGATGCTTCTGAAAACATGGAACTTTATGATATAGAAACTGGGACCGAAGTATATCAACAAGGAATATATCTGGCCCCTACAATTACCGAGGATAGTTCTGCCGAGGCAGTAGTGAATGCGGTACATAAAACCACCAAAGAGTTTATAAAACGCAATAAGTTTGTAACCCTTTTTGGAGGAGAACATTCCATTTCTATAGGTTCTATACGTGCTTTTAATGAGTGTTTTGATAACCTGACCGTTTTGCAAATAGATGCCCATGCAGACCTTAGGAAGTCTTATGAAGGCACCAAATACAACCACGCTTGCGCTGTACACGAGGCTAGTCAGACTACAAACCTATTGCAGGTAGGGATACGTAGCATGGATATTATTGAAAAAACGTTTATGGATGAAGAAAAGACCTTCTTTGCCCATGATATTGTGAACGATGAATATTGGATGGACAAGGTAATTGCCCAAATGACCGAAAACGTATTTATCACCTTCGATCTAGACGCCCTAGACCCTTCCATTATGCCTTCAACGGGAACTCCGGAACCTGGAGGATTGTTTTGGTACGAGACTTTGGAGTTTTTAAAACAGGTTTTTGCCGAGAAAAACGTAGTAGGGTTTGATATTATGGAACTTTGTCCGAATAGTGCGGATAAGTCTTCTGATTTTTTGGCGGCAAAATTGTACTATAAAATGTTAAGCTATAAATTTATGGAGGAAGCGATCGAGAATGCTTATGATAATACCTACGATGTGGATGCCAAAACCGGAAATACTACTAATTCAAGATTCGAAGATGACGAAGACTAAGGGAGCAATCTCAAATTTTATTGAAAAATACTATTTACACTTTAACTCTGCAGCATTGGTGGATGCAGCAAAGGGGTATGAGGACCAATTGAACAAAGGTGCTAAAATGTTGGTGTCATTGGCAGGGGCCATGAGTACCGCTGAGCTAGGTAAGATTTTTTCCGAAATGATCCGTCAGGACAAAGTACAAATCATCTCTTGTACTGGCGCCAATCTTGAAGAGGATATTATGAACTTGGTGGCACATTCCCACTATAAAAGGATTCCCAATTATCGGGATCTAACCCCTCAGGAAGAATGGGATCTATTGGAAAAAGGATTGAATAGAGTTACGGATACCTGTATTCCAGAACATGAGGCATTTAGACGTTTGCAAGAACACATCTATAAGATTTGGAAAGAAGCAGAAGATGCAGGCGAGCGCTATCTACCACATGAATACATGTACAAAATGTTGCTCTCTGGTGTTTTGGAGGAGTATTACGAGATAGATTTGAAGGATTCGTGGATGTACGCTGCTGCAGAGAAAAACCTACCTATTGTTTGCCCAGGATGGGAAGACAGTACTATGGGTAATATCTTCGCCTCCTACGTCCTTAAAGGTGAATTGAAGGCCACGACCATGAAATCAGGGATAGAATATATGACTTTCCTAGCCGATTGGTATACGGATAATTCCAAAGATGGAATTGGATTTTTCCAAATTGGTGGGGGTATCGCAGGAGATTTCCCAATTTGTGTAGTACCTATGCTTTATCAGGATATGGAACGTACAGATACACCATTTTGGAGTTATTTTTGTCAAATCAGTGACTCTACAACGAGCTATGGATCCTATTCTGGAGCAGTACCCAATGAAAAGATCACTTGGGGAAAACTAGATATCAATACCCCAAAGTTTATAATAGAGAGTGATGCAACCATTGTTGCCCCATTAATTTTTGCTTACCTATTAGACATGTAATTATGGACAATTTAAAGAGAGTAATCGTAGATTTTAAAAAACTTACCCCTGAGGTCTTAAAGTTGTTGGTAGACAAATATCCTGATGGTTATGACGATCAGAACATCATCTCCTTTAAAAATGCACAAGGTGAACGTATTGAGGCGGTTGAGGTTACCACTGACGATACCAAGTATTTGGTAAAGATCAGTGCGAAGCTAGAGAAGACCATGGCCAACTATGATGAAGATGATTATGAAGATTTTGATGACAATGATCCAGATGCTATTCCAGATGTCGAAATAGCGGACGAGGAAGAAGATAATGATGACGATTAGGACCCATGTTTGAAGTTGTTGCCTTCCAGATAGCAGCTTCCATAAATATCAGGCAGTGCCGAAATCTCCTGCCTTTGGAAACGCTATTCTCTGACAGTGTCGAACTATTCTTTAAAAATGAGGACAAACGATTTGTACACATTTCCCAATATGGTTTGGTCTCTTTTTTCAATCATTCGGAAAAGGAAATCCAGGCTATATTAAAGTAATTAAATCCATTGTCAAAGGATAGGGTTCCTTATTAGCTTTCAGAAAAAATTGAGGTAGAAATTATTGCGTTGCAACAGAAGGTGACCTTCAACAAGGTAATTCTTCCCAATTTTGATTCTGAATCCATACGCTTGGTTATGTTGAATACCTCACAATCTGTTGCTTTAGATCGGTATTTGGAAATCACAGAACAATTATTGGAAGAGACCAATGTGCATACCAAACTTTTAGAGCGAAAGGGAAAATTGAATATATCGGGTACCAACCTAAAACGGTTTATTGGGAAAGTACTGAACGTCAAAAATGAAATTTCCGAAAACCTCTATATTTTTGACTCACCTGATAGTACCTGGGAAAATGAAGATCTTAATAGGTTGGATATGGAACTCAAGCAAACCTTCGATCTTAAAGATAAATATCGTTACATTTCTGAACGTATAGGGATCATTAAGGAAGATTTGGAGCTTTTTAAGGATATTATGGAGCATAGGGAGAGCAGTAGATTAGAATGGATCTCATCCTCCTTATCTTGGTAGAAGTGCTGGATCTATTTGTATTCAGAATCTTTGGATTGGCGCAGAAATAGGTCAAAATTCTTAAGGATAGATAATCAAAATAGTACTTTCTAAAAATTGATACTCAGTTGTAAAAGGTATCGTTTAGAATTTGTAAATTAGAATGGATTTCGTTAAAAATTCTTATTCATGGAACATGCACCTTTTCATATGTCGCTGCCTTGTTATAGCATCACAAAAACTAAAGCTTTTTATGTAGACGTTATTGGAGCGGAACTCGGCAGAAATTCTACCCGTTGGTTAGATGTCAACTTATTTGGAAACCAAATTACGTTCACTAAATCTGGGGAATTTAATTTTGTTTTTAGAGCTTATAAATTTGGGGATACGATATTGCCTTCTTTTCATTTTGGGGTCATTGTAGATCCAGAAACATGGCAGAATATGTACAAAAAGTTGAATATACCGGAATATGAATTGACCACAGAGGTCACCTTTTTAAAGGATAAGACAGGAGAACACCGTTCATTTTTTATTCTGGATCCTAACGGACACTCTTTGGAGTTCAAGACTTTTACTGACCCGAATGAAATGTTTGCTGCATAATATTTTTTATCTTACTATTGCCCTTTCTTAAAAAGGATTAACAATTATTTTAACTATGGAATTGAAGGATTTGTCTATTATTGGAAGTGAAGAATGGTGTGTGTTTAAAGAAATGGGTATTCCAGCTATTAAGGCAAGAGTAGATTCTGGAGCAAGAACATCTTCTATCCAAGCGACAAATACCAAAGTGTTCACTAAAGGAGTACAGGAGTGGGTTAAATTTGAGGTGAATCCCTTACAGGATAACCGCAGTTTTAATATGCTTTGTGAAGCAAAGCTCGTAGATAGAAGAACCGTTAAAAGCTCTTCTGGAATTTCAGAAGAGCGTTTAGTTATAAAGACCCCGGTAACCATAGGCAGTGAAACCTTTAACATAGAACTTACCTTGGCCAATAGAGACACCATGGAGTTCCGAATGTTATTGGGAAGAGAGGCCCTTAACGAGAGGTATATGGTAAACCCGGCAGAAAGTTATTGCTTAGGCGATATTACCGATGAAGAGATAACGGATAAATATGCGCCTTACGTAAAGGAAAAGACAGGATTAAGTATTGCCTTGTTGGCTAGTAACCCCAATCTATACAGTAACATGAGGATAATGGAGGCCGCAGAGGCCAGGGGCCACGAGATTGTATTTTTGAATGTGGAGCATTCCTACATGAAATTAGATGCCAATTCCCCAGAAATTCGTTATCGTGGTGGAAATATCTTAAAAGCATATGATGCTATCATCCCTAGGATAAAACCTTCAGTGACCTTTTATGGTTGTGCCCTAATCCGTCAGTTTGATACCTTAGGGGTTTATTGCCAAAATTCGGCAGAGGCCATTACCCAATCAAGGGATAAACTCTTTGCCTCACAATTGTTTTCAAAAAACGATATCCATATACCTATTACTGGCTTTGCCAAGTCACCTATGGATACTAAAGATTTAATCCGCATGGTCAATGGTGCGCCTTTGATCATCAAACTTTTGGAAAGTACCCAAGGGAAAGGAGTAGTATTGGCGGAGACAAATAAAGCTGCTGAGAGCGTTATCAACGCCTTTAAAAGCGTTCAAACAAACATACTAGTACAGGAATTCATCAAGGAAGCGAATGGGCAAGATATTCGTTGTTTCGTTGTAGATGGTAAAGTGGTAGCCTCCATTCAGCGACAGGCAGAAAAAGGGGAGTTTAGGGCCAATATCCACCAAGGAGGGAAAGCTTCCATCATCAAAATTACCCCGGAAGAGAAAAAATTGGCACTAAAGGCTACAAAAGTTCTCAACCTTGCCGTGGCAGGTGTAGATATAATTAGATCCAATAAGGGACCTTTATTATTGGAAGTCAACTCCTCTCCAGGCTTGGAAGGTATTGAAAATGCCACAGGAAAAGACATCGCCAATATCATGATCATGGCTATTGAAAGGAAGCTGAAATATAAAGACTGATTATTTAGATAGGTTGTCCAGCATTTCCTGAGAAGTCCTTTCCAAATTGAATTCTGGTTTCCAGCCCCAATCTTTTTGTGCAACAGAATCATCTATACTGCTTGGCCAAGAATCAGCAATCTGCTGCCTTGAATCAGGAGCGTAGGACATTTTAAATTCTGGGATGTTCTTTTTAATGTTTTCGGCCATTTCTTTAGGCGTAAAACTCATGGCTGCAAGATTGTAAGAGGAGCGTACCTTTATTTTTTCAGGATCACTTTCCATAATCATAATCGTTGCCCTAATAGCGTCGTCCATAAACATCATAGGCAGTTTAGTGTCCTCTCCTAGGAAACAGGTGTATTCTTTATCGGTTAGGGCCTTGTGATAAATTTCCACAGCATAATCCGTGGTTCCTCCCCCTGGAAGTGTTTTATAGCTTATAAGGCCAGGATAACGCACGCTTCGAACATCTACTCCGTATTTATTAAAGTAATATTCACACCAGCGCTCACCGGTCTGTTTGCTAATACCGTATACCGTACTAGGTTCCATAATGGTATTCTGTGCTGTATGCTCCTTAGGGGTATTGGGACCAAAAACAGCAATACTTGAAGGCCAGAAGACCTTGCTTATTTTTTTGTCCTTTGCCAGATTTAAAACATTGAAGAGGGAATTCATATTCAAATTCCAGGCTCGCATTGGGAATTTTTCTGCGGTGGCACTAAGCATGGCTGCCATAAGGTAAACCTCGTCAATTTCATAATGCATTACTACGTCTTCCAAAGTTCCATAATTGGTTGCATCCAATAGTTCAAAGGGGCCAGAGGCCATAAGATCTTTGTCTCCCTCCCTGATATCACTAGCAATAACTTGGTTGTTACCATATCTTTCACGTAAGGTGTATGTAAGTTCTGTTCCTATTTGTCCGCAGGCTCCTAGAATGAGTATGGATTTTGGCATAAAATTGTAGTTAAATGAATTCGTTGACAAAGATAGCTTTTATTAAAATTTGTACATTAGCCTTATGGGAAAAATATTCTTTTTTGGAGCAATGTTCCTGTTTGCAATTTCATGTAAACAGGGTAATTCTGGAGTGGATAAGGAACCACAAAAAGAGGTTGTTTTCAACCTGAAAAATCTTCCAATAAAAACTGGAATCAATCCAGATGCGAAGATGGTATTAATGGATTGGGTTGAGTTCAACGCCTTGGAAACCAGCTTTGATGCGCTTTATAAAGTACAAGATAAGGAGGGGTTGACCTTGGTGGTTGAAGATTTGATAGAAAAACAAAAATTATTGGAAACTTCTACCTTTCCTGAGGAGTTTGATGTTCCTCAAATTAAGAGTAGGTTAAAGGTTATAAAGACGGCCATTTTAAAAGCAAAATTTAGTCTGGAGTACGGGGTGGATCCTATGGAGCCCTCTACCGCTTTGTCCAAAGCATACAACGCTTTTAGAAATCAGTTCTCGGTGATTGTAAATAGTCGTTTAGACACAACATTAATTATATATGAATAAGATTACAGGCATACTAGCATTACTTTTCCTTTCGGTGTCTTTACATGCGCAGCAGGAGGACGAAAAAGAAGTCGTAACTACCGTTTTAGATGCTTGGCACCAAGCCGCAGCTGATGCCGATTTTGAGGCCTATTTTTCAAAAATGACAGAGGATGGGGTGTTTGTTGGAACGGAGGCCATGGAAAATTGGCAAAATGCTGAATTTAAGGAATTTTCAAAGCCCTATTTTGATAAAGGAAAGGCATGGAGTTTTACGGGGCTTCAGCGAAATATTTATTTTAATAGAACTATGGATATGGCTTGGTTTGATGAGCTTTTGGATACACAAATGAAGCTTTGTCGTGGTTCAGGGGTACTCAAAAAAACTGAGCACGGATGGAAGATTGCACATTATGTGCTTTCTATAGCTGTTCCCAATGAAAATGTTGATGCGGTGGTATCCCTAAAAAAAGCGAAGGATAGTGTTATTACAAAACAATTAAAGTTGAATTGAATTAGAATCATAAATAAAAAGGAGGGCCAATTGGACCCCCTTTTATTTACTAACTTCTAAGTAAAATCTATTGTTTTTTGTCTTTTTTAGCTACTGGAACTTCTTTTGGCTCTTCTGGTTTTTCTTTTCTGGATTCTAAAGCTTGCTTGCTAAGACTGGCCAAATTAAAGTTAGGCTCAATAGTTAAGGCTTCGTTGATAAGAATTAAGGCAGCATCAATATTGCTTTTGTCTGCGTTGTAAGCTATCAACCCTTTTAAATGAAGAAAGGCCGCTTTTAAGGGTACCTCGTAAGGCTGCTGTCTTTCATAAAAGGCATAACTCATTTCATCCGTTGCATTGCTAATACCATATTCGATATTGGAGGATGCACCGGGACTATCGCCAGTTTGGATTTTTAGATCTGCCAGCTCATAGGCTAAATAGGCGTTTGGTGATCTTTTGAATAAAAGTTCAAATTGTTCCAAAGCACGTTTTGGTTGATTCAAAGCCTTTAGGGAAATAGCCTTTACTCGTATGGCTAAATCAGAATCTGCTTCATTTTTATCAATTCCTATGGTGTTGAGAGCTTGCATATGTTGGTTGTCATTAGTGTACACATAAGCCAAGGTATCCCTGCGTTCTGCGGATGGCGACAAAACATTAAGATGTGTGAGGGCACTGATAACACCTTTCACATCTCCCTGTAATTTCATTTCATTATAAAAAGCCTCATAATGCTTTTGAAGTTCACTTTTGGTCTGTGCACTGCCCAAATATCCAAAGGCAAAAATTAGCACCATTATTATTTTTTTCATTTTCTGATTTATTAAGTGCGCCAAAACTATTAAATTATTTCTAGTAATCTGTTAAGTAATTCTTTAAAGGTTTGTAGTTCAATAAAAAAATGGTCGTTTCACCTTATACAACGTCAACTGATAATTGTTTTCTGAAAGCGGAATTTTTTGTAGTGTATTAGATTGAAAGGAACCACTTTTTTGCCTTCGGTATTTTTTGACTCGCTATATTCAGGAGCTTCGAGGTCTCTTTTTTTTGCTTCGTTTAGGTAGTAATCTCTTTTTGATGGATGCAAGGGATAAACTCCATTGAAAATTTCACCCCAATATCCTTCCTTGATAACGGTATCTATAATTTGGATGCAGTCCTCCAGATGTATGAGATTAATGGGATGGTTGCCGTTGGAGAGGTTTTTTTTGCCGGAGAGAAAGGTTATAGGGTGCCTATTGGGACCTATGAGTCCCCCAAACCGTATAATGGTAGTTTCTAGATCTGGGTTGTTCATAAATTTTTCTTCAACAGCCACCAATTGGCTCCCCGATTCTGTTTCGGGATGTGGTAGGGTGGTTTCTGTAACATCACCTTCCAATTCACCATATACCGAAGTACTGCTTATAAAGATAATTCTGGTTACAGTACTGTCTTTAATCGCAGCAAGTAAGTGTTGCATTTTATCCTCATAATTTTCTTTGTTAGTGCCTCTAAGAATTGGAGGCACATTAATGACCAACACTTTTACGTTTTTTAAAAAGGCTTTAATGGACCCCTCAATACCATTTTCTGAGAGAGAAACTTTAAACGGAAGAATCCCTAGTTTTTGCAATTCAATTAATTTTTGAGAGGAGGTAGTACTTCCATGGACAGTTTGGCCTTTTTTGATCAAATGTTGCGCTAGAGGAGTGCCTAGCCATCCACAGCCCATGATTCCTATTGTACTATTCAAGTCGTATTGTTTTGGTTGTTAAAATGGCATCGTTGAGAATAAACGGCATTGGGATGCTCGTTTCGGGTCTTTCGGGAACACTAAACAAAGGGTGGTTTAGAAGGTCATTAGATGCCTCATATATTTGTAGTTCCAAAACCTGATTTTTTGGAAATTGTAGTTCTAAAGTTGTAGCATCATTGTCGCTAATATAGTGTGTAAGCAATTTACTCCTTTTTAGATCTTTGAGATAAAAGGGCGAAAGTTCAATTTCATTAACCGTTACAGTGGATAAGGGAACATTGTTGGTAAAAACCTCTAGTCGGTTCACAGATCGTTGTGGGGTTATAATAAGTTTTACCAACCGGTTTTCACCAACTATAGTATCAAAGGTTTTCTCCACACTTGGAGGGGGAATTTCTATTATAGGGGCTTTTGAACTATAGGTAAAACCCGGGGCATATTTGCTACTTATAATTTGATAATCTACTTGGTTCTTGGACGGCCCATCCACATATTTTTTGTTCCAAGCGATCAGTTCATGATCATAGGACACCCAATGAGCGCTATTGTTGTCCGTATTCAATATATATAATAGACTGCTAGGTTTGGCATGATCTTTTGTGAAACCTGAATTGAAATGTGCTACCACCATGAATATTGCAAAAAGGAACTGACATAGGAATGCCAATTTGCCTTTAGACTTATAAAAGCCAAAAACAGGAAGCAAAAGATAGAAGGTTAGCGTAGTCAACACCGTTGAGGCCACCATCATTTTAAGCCCTAATCCTACTGGAAACATCTTAATAAATGGTGTATAGATCCAAAGGGCTGGCAAGGCTAAAAAGACTAAGAGGTAGGGATTTGGAATTTTCTGGTTTACAAGGATAAATAAACAGGCCAAGAGAGCATAAAGAGGGATGATAAAAAAACTAGCTCCTGGTAAATAGTAGGCTACGGCCCCGCAAATAATAAGCCATAAAGTGATTGGGGATATCACTAAATTCGAGACACTTATATTTTGGAATTTATGATAGGCCCCAAAGCAAACGGCAATACTTAAAAAGACAAATGCGGTTATGTAGTAATATCCATTATACGTAAAGCCATGAAGTATATCTTGGTATTGGGGGTAAAACCATTTCAAAAGAGTCCAACTAAAATAGCCAACCACCCCGTTGATCAGCAATGAAATCCCCATTGGAAGAAAGCCTTTAAAAATTTCCTTTAGATGTAAGCTTTGTTTTTTAAAACCATAGACCAAGAGGCAAACGAACGAGAGAAGAGCAAGACCAAACATGAGCCATATCCATTCAAAGGGATAGGAAATTAGTTTAAAGAAGGGCACGGTAAAATAAACATCATCATTCAAACTTTTAAGGTTACCTAGATCTGCATTGCTAAAATGCATTAAAAGGGGCATTAAATAGCTGCCTTGGTGAGCTAGTGTATTTCTGTCTAATCGGTCAAAATTATCACGTACGGTATGGTAATCAAAGTGGTCATCTGCAAAAGCAAAGTTGAGACCCTCAATATCACGGTCCTCTCTAAAAACCGTTAGATCGGTATCATTGGGTAGCATTTTGTAGATGCTGTAGACTAGAGAATTTGCAACAGGGAATTCAGGACTGGCGGCAGTAAACTCCTCAATTAATCTGCTGTTGCCCCTATTGGTTTCAATTAGCATAAAACTTGGCCCTCCGCTTCCGCGAGCCTCAAAATTTAACACAAGGCCAACATCGTTTGCCCAAGGATGTTTATTGGCAAAAAGGTCTGCTCCGTTAAGTCCAAGTTCCTCAGCATCTGATATGAGTATAATGACATCATTTTTTGGATTCTTGTTTTCAGAAAGAAAAGCCCTTATCCCCTCAAGAATAGTGGCGACACCACTCCCTGCATCACTCGCGCCTAAGGAAGAGTGGGGGCTGCTATCATAATGGGACAATACTAAAAGTGCTTTTCCTTGTTCCGTTCCGGGAATTCGTGCCAAGATGTTAGTGGCCTTACTTAAGTTGGCCCAATCTCCAGCGGTATACCCCTCTTGTAGGGACGTTTTAAGTCCCATTTTTTGAAGTTCGCAGACAATATAGTCTCTTACTTCTTTATGCGCTGGAAACCCTACCGCGTGGGGAGCCTCAGCAATTTTTTTAACATGGGCCAAGGCACGGTCAGTAGAAAAACTGTTAAGCGGTACAGTTTCGTTTTTCTGATATGAGGGCATTGCAGAGCTGAAACTCCAATAAGTGGCCAGTGCCAGCAGAAAAATGGTTATGACGGTTGTAAATTTTTTCATTAGATTATTATGTTCCCTAAATGTATAAAAATCCAATGTGAAATTCATTTTTTAAGGTGCCTCAAGGAGATTGAAGACAACATATTTGTATGAAGGAATTATTTTTAGTTGATGAAAATTTATTTTATTTACTAAAATAATGTAGTTTATTTATTATAAGTGTTAAAATATTGTATCATGTTGCGTAAAGTTCTATATTTAAGATTAACCTAAAAATCAACCATATGGGAATTAAAAGTTTTCAAGGCGCGCGGGAGATCGTAAAAAAGGAATATACCACACCAATTATGGTTGAGGATTATATGACCAAAAAACTGGTAACTTTTAAACCAGAACAATCCATTTTAGAGGTAATGGAGTTGTTTACCAAATACAATATTTCAGGGGGTCCTGTAATGGATAACAATAACTTTTTAGTAGGCATAATTTCAGAAGCAGATTGTATGAAGACCATTTCTGAGAGTCGTTATTTTAACATGCCTATTTTGGATAAGAATGTTGAGAAATACATGACCAAGAATGTGGAAACCATACCGCATGATATCAGTATTTTTGATGCAGCAGGTATTTTTCACAAGAACAACCGTAGGAGATTACCCGTTTTTAAAAATGGAATCCTTGTAGGTCAGATCAGTAGAAAAGATATAGTAATAGCAGCCTTAAAATTATCTGGTCAAAACTGGAAGTAGCTCCCTGCAAACAATGATAAGTGTCCTTTTGCACACTTTTAATTTCTTAGGTTATGTATTACATCCTCCTTTCGGAGGATTATTTTTTATTCCCTTTTTACAATCATATAAAAGTCATTGTCTAGGGGCAAATAGCCTAAATCATAAACAAAAAAGTACACTGTTCCTTTTTGTGTGGTATAGAGATGGGTAAAATATTCAAAATCGAAGCCTTTGTCTACTAATTTTGTTTTGTTGGTCTTTGCTTTGCCATCTTGTAGTTTGAAGCTTTCCAAAATCCTATAATTTTTTCGCAGTCGGTTGTTAATGTTTCTGATGAGGTTTTTACTGTCTTTGTTCAACCTGTTGTTAGATGAATTGCGACAGTAATCCGAACAGAATTTCTTGTCTATACGACCTATGATTTTCTCCCCACATTCGGGACATTTTTTTTCCATGGGCAGTGGTTCTTATTGTATTTGGGATATAAGATACTTAAATTTTGTCGATTATCCTCTTAATATGTATTGGTCATATGACTGTCCACACAAATAATGAAATCGGCTAATTCTTGGTATTCTGTTACTAGGTTGTCCAGTTTATCCTGGGAAACTGTGGAAATGGTGGCGTAGGCATAATTTGGCGCCGATTGTTTTAAATACCATAAAATTCCTTCGTAGTTGTTGGAGTGGTAGGCGCCATTAAAATGGAGGAACCTAGACCCTGGATTGTAATTATGTAATATAAAGTGGGCCATTGTAGCATCTTTTATTGCTTGGGCCATCACCAATTCTGGTGTTCCGTGGTCTCCCATCATACTAAGGATGTTTTTGTATTCAGGTAGTTCGGGTTCAAAGTTTATTGGCAAAGGCGCTATCCATGCCTTTTCTTGGGGAGTAAGACTGCCTAAGACTTTAAACCCTTTTTTATAGACCATGGACGCGTATCTTTTTGGAATATTGGTGGCTATAAATGGTAGTTTGTGTTCCAAGGCAAAATTCACCAAAGGAGAATAATCTGTGTCATAATTGGGCCAAAGACGAGCCAAGGTATCCAAACCTTTTTGATCTATGGCTCCACGTAGATATTGGTTCAAGGGAATTTGGTTGTCTGCCTCAAACATTTCTGCCCCTAGGATCAAAGGCTTTGTATGGGCTAAATCTGAGGCTACTTCATATTGTAACCAATGTGCAATAGCGTTGTTGTGCAGTTCCCCAAAAAGGACAATGTCCTTCGTTGAAAGAATGTTCAACATTTTTTTGTAGGTTACCTTTTTCCCTTTGGCGTTGTAGATGGTGTAGGCGGGCTTATCCTGACCAAATATGGGGGTAAGAGCAAATAAAAGGAGTAGTGTAAAGAGGGTTGCTTTCATGGGGAATTCTATGATAGATTTAGAAAATATAGTTGGCACAATTAATTGGGCATCACCCTTGAAAATTAATTTCGTTATGTGTGCCGTCACAATAGGGTTTGTTTTTGGAGAATCCACACCTACAAAAGGCCGTAATTCTTTCTTTAACCTCTTCCTTTCCAGATTTGTCTATAACCTTTAAGGTTCCATGCACTAAAAGAGGTCCGTTTTCTTTTACTTCAACTTTGGTTTGCGTGCTTTCCTTTTCTTTATCTATTCCTTTTTTACCTTCTTTGTTCATGCAGTAACTCAATGCTCCCGAGGGACATTTGGCAATTTGATCCTTTAATTCATTAGTGGTAGCGTTCTTTGGGGTAATCCATGGTTTTTCTTTTGGTTTGTACACATTAGGCAAGGCTTTTATACATTCCTCGGAGTGGATGCATGCTTAGGGTTTCCATATTACAGTAAGCTCTCCATTAGTGTACTCTTTAGTGATTTCTTTTTCCATGATTGCGGTATTTTGCTTTTTAAATTTAATAATTTTTATTCAAAATACAGCTTAGGCTTATCTAGCGGTTTGGTATTTAGGGAATAGTTTATTTAAAGTATGTTTTTTTGATATGTAAAGATCTCAGAAATGAATTTACGTCCTTTAGGTATACGCTTTTAGATTTTGGAATGAGTTACTAATTTAATCGATTGAATTTTTAATCTTTTTTATCTTAGAGCACTATCCATAAATAAAATTATCATAAGAAGTCTATTTTGGCTATTAGGGTTATTGGATGTAATCCTAGGATTGGCTACTAGTAACTTATTTCATATCCTTTTAGTGATTGCCGTAGTTGTAATCCTAGATAATATTATTTGGAATCGTAAATTTCTTAACTGGTGAATAAGGAGAATTCATCTTTAATTAACCTTGTTAAAAAATAAGGGTGACACTGCTATAAAAAGCAATAGTCAACATTACGTATTTTCCAATTTATTGACTTATGATTACTGATCCAGTAACTCCGATAGAACTTGTTTATAGACACTAACTGGTTGGGCGCCGGTTAGGGCATTTTTATTGTTGAATATTATGGTTGGAACCGAAGACACACCAACACTCTGCCAATAGGCCTCTTTAGTCTGTACTTCGTAACGAGCGTCATCATTTTCTAATCTCGCCAAGGCCTTTTCTGCATTTAAACCAATATGATTCAATTCTTCGAGTAGCACATTCCTATTGGAAACATCTTTTCGTTCACTGAAAAAAGCTGTTACTAAGCGCATTTTTAACTCAGTTTGTTTCCCAGATTCTTTGGCAAAGTCCAATAAAATATGTGCATTACGGGTATTAACTATTTTCATCCCATCAAAATAATCAAAAGTAAAACCCAATTCAGCGCCAACTTCTGCCATATGTTCTTGGGAACGTTTAATGTCTTCAGGGGAGGATCCGTATTTATTGGCAATATGCTCCTCTACGTTTTCACCTTCGGAAGGCATTTGAGGATTTAGTTCAAAGGGTTGCCATTCCAATTCAATTTTGTCCGCTATTCCCATTTCAAGAATTGCTGTTTCTAAACGTTTGTAGCCTATGGTGCACCACGGGCAGACAACGTCAGAAACGATGTCTATTTTAATTTTACCAGCCATACTTATATTTTTATAAATTCACTTCTGACGTATTCACATATATTATGAATACTTGTAATCAATACAATCATTAAACAAGGCAATTCATCCTTATACCAATTAAATTAGGCTTTCTAATACAGATTTAGAAAGCCTAATTTAAATAGCTTTTAAACTTGGGTTATTTTGTCCAAGCAAATTTCTCGAAAGGCTTGTCTACTGGTGTTTGAGCTATATGGTTCACATAATTGCTGATCACCTTTTGAGATACACCCAAGATAATCTCCAACAATTGTCTTTGCTCGTACCCAGCAGCATAAAATGCTTCAATTTCTGAATCCGTTATATTTCCGCGATTACGGACAATGGACAATGTGGTTTCGTGCAGTGTTTGGAGCTTTTCATTGGGCATAGCGGTTTTGTTTCTCAATGCCTCGGTAAGGGCTTCATCTACCTTCATCATATGTGCAATTCCCGTATGCGCAGGGATACAATAATGACACTCATGCTCAACATTTATGGTTTGCCAAACTACGGTTAGTTCATCATTGTTAAGGGTTGAATTTTCAAACAAACTGTGCAAGGTTTGGTAAGCCTCTAGGATACCAGGAGCTCCAGCTAAAACACCATGAAGGTTTGGAATCATGCCAAAGGACTTCATTGAGTTTTCCAATAAAGGTTTACTTTTTTTTGGTGCTGATTCGATAGTGTGAATTTTAAGTGTACTCATATTTTCTACTATTTAATTTAATTAATATACCTACTAAGCATTTGCTTAGCTTTTGGAGAAAAAAAAGGTTAAAGATTTTTAAACACTATTTCAACAGCATCCTTTAACTGTTTATTGTCAAAGATTTTAGAAGCAACGGATAGCCCTAAGATAGATGTCATTAGGTAGTTGGCTTCTTTTTCAATAGTTACTACATCTTTTACGGAATCCTGTTTCAGGTTATTCATAAAAAGATGTTTAATATCCGATGCAAACTTGATTAATTGTACCATTACTATTGGATCTGCATTTTCGCCCAATTCATTTACCGTATTGGTAACCAGACACCCTTTACCTACATTATTTTCTTTGGAAAACTCCAAAAAATCATAAAAGTATTGCTTGATACCTAGAGTCCCATTCCGGGATTTTTCCAACGTATCTGTAATACAGTACATTTTTCGTTTATAGGCATTTATGCTCTCCAGAAATACACCTTGTTTGCTTCCAAAACTAGCGTAGATTGAGAATTGATTAATGCCCATTTCCTTTTCTAACATACGAACGGAAGTGGTTTCATACCCATTTCTCCAGAATAAGGCCATCGCCTTTTCTAGAACTTCGTGTTCTATATACTGTTTTTTTCTAGCCATAGTTTCCTAACAACAGCACAAAACTAAGCAATTGCTTTGAAATAGAAAAATAGTTAAGATTTCTTTAGTATTTGAATGAAATATGTTGATTTTAAATCGTTTTCTTAGGCTCCATCTTATTATTTCCTATCCCATAATTCCTTCCCGGTATACAGATACTTGGTGAATAGTTCCTCATAGATTTCATTTGTATTGTCTCCGTTAAGGAAAATGACATAGCCGTTTTTCGACTTAGGAAAAAATACAGCTAGGGTACTAACCCCCGGATCTCTTCCACTATGTAGGAATAAGGTTTCATTATTACTGAACTCGGTGAGGATTTCCCAACCCAGACCAAAATAATTATTCTCACGGATTTTGGTCTGTTGTTGCTGCATTTCGGCGAACAGTTTATCTGATAGCCCTGCCCCATTAATTACAAAGGCTATAAATCGCCCGTAATCTTCTACTGTGGTAAGGAGGTTGGCTGCGGCGTTGGCTTCGTAATATTTGTAAGTAGTAATTGGCTTACCATCCTTATCAAAATTTTGTGCATATCTTGTTTCGTCCATGTTTTCATCCCACCAAAATCTAGTGTCTGTCATTCCGGCAGGCTCAAACAGCAGTTCTTTTGTTATTTCTTCAATGCTTTTACCAAGTTTGGATTCAATGGCCTTCCTGAGATATTCAAATCCTTCGCCGGAGTACTGGTATTGCGTTCCAGGTTCAAATTCAAAAGCTAGTTTGTTGTTTTCAGTAAGGTATCTCCAGTTTGGAAATCCGGTTTGGTGCGAAAGGATAATTCTAGGTGTTAATTTTTTAGTTTGCTCATCTCCTTTAATGTCGGGATCTAGCCAATAGCTATACAAATGCTCATCCAATCCTAATAAGCCCATATCAATAAGTTTTAGGGTAGTTATTGTTATAATGGGCTTGGTCAGAGAAGCGACCTTAAAAATGGTGTTATAAGGGGCTTTTGTGTTGGTGTCTAATGTCCCATAAACCTCAATTCTTGTGAGTTCTCCGTGTTCTATAATGCCCAGTCCCAACGCGGGTACTTTGTTGGTTTTTAACAACTGTTCAAGTTCCCTGACGTCCTCCTTATTAGATTGTGGTTTGTGGTGATCATAACTAAGAGCTTCGCTTAGTTTCCATATATCATTTTCCAATAGCCAAACGTGGGTGAACCTGGCAGTGCTTGTTGGGAAACCTAAATCCCCATTTTCTTTAATATAGAAATTATGGGTGCCTTTTTGTAAAGCCCCATATAGTTTGCCGCCATCATAAAGAGGAAATAGTTCCAAACTTGCTTCATCTAGCTTTCTGATTGGTTTTTTATCGGGATTAGAGCATATATTTTTCTTTGTATTTTCGAAGAATTCTTTTCGATCTTGAAACCCACCTTGGTCGTGGTAAAATTTTAAATCATTGGTTATGTGATTTTCAAGATAGTTTATATCACATTGGTTAAAACCTCTTTCAAAGAAGATGCTATCTTGTTTTTTTAAATCTTTAAATAATGGGCTATTCTTATCAACTTGTGCTTTTAGGCCAAAGGAGTTTATTAAAAGAAGTAGTGCGAAGAAGAGGGTCAGCTTTGTCATTTACATTAATTTTAATGTAAAAATCAGAAATAAGCACCGCTTGTTATTACATTAGGCCCGCCAAAAAACCGCCAATAGCGCGCCATGCTTAAATAAAACTGAAGTTTAGCCTTATGTACAAGTCCTTGTTTTTATCAATACCCGCTGTATTAATGATAATAACACATACATTGGCTAATACCAATAGTGCCATAATAATCATGGTAAACTCGTTTCCTAATGAAAACCAATTTTTTATAAGCGCAGAGACCATAAAGATGATAAAGGATGCTATGGTGATACTAATTTGAACAGAGACTATCTGTTTCGCTATTGGGTTAAATTGCTTTTTGATAATCATTATCAATAGAGGAAGTAAAATATTTACAGGCGGAAAAACACTGCCTAACAACGAAGAAAGATTAATGAACTTTAATAGGGTGTAGTTCATCACTCCTATTTTTTCCTTGGTATTCAACAATTCTGTTTCTGCTATTCCCAACGTAGTGGCCAATACTTTTAGGGTATGACCTTTTGGCGCTGTCCCAGCCTCAATACGTTGTATTGTTCTTATAGAAATTCCTGATTTTTCGAATAATTCTTTCTGAGTAAGATTTAAGCGTTCTCTGAACTCTTGTAATTTGGACATTGTTTTAGCGTCATTAAATATTTGAAAAGTGGTAAGTCATGTTAAAAATAGCAATTATTTTTTAGTTTCTTCTTTATCGCATTTTAATGCAACATCAAGGGAAAGCTGCTCCTTTATCTAGGGAATACTGAGCATACAAATGGTAGATTAGATTTTTTTCTGGACCATTCTTTTAGGGCGCAATGCAGGATTAATGACAATCTCAAAATCTATAACCCCCAACACTAATTCTTCTTCAGTTATTACCTGAACCTTCCAAAGCCCTGGTTTAACACTGTTTTTGAAGGTGTAGCCGCGGTAACCACCATCCCTACCTCCAGTAATATCATAACCAATATCTTCTACTATTTCCCATTCTTTGATAGTCTCGTTATACCATTCCCACCTATGTAAAATTGACTTTTCTAGATCTGTTGGGGCAAATATGGATGAGAAAACAAAGACACTCTCCTTTGGATCGTGTATAAATTTGAGCCTGTGATTTCTCCAGAACACGTACCACTCATCTGTTTCGTAGCTAACCAGATACTTATTGTTTTCCATTTTTATATTGTGAGCTACAATTCCAATATCCATGGCAAGGGGCACAGGGGGAATAAGCTTAAAATAGTAAAATGTATTAATTAGCGTGTAGATTGCGAGTATAATGCCTATTAGCTTTATTAAGCTTATTTCTGAGCGGGTGCTGGGACTCAAGCTGTATATAAAAATAATTAATACTAAGGTGCAGCATAAACTAACCAAACCAGATATTATAAAGATCCTGGTATTCATCTCACTTATGAAAACAGGGATAATGAAGCTGAAAAAGGTAAAGCTTATAAAAAAGTACACGCTAAACTGTAAATATTTGTTGGATATCCTTTTCTTAAGTAACTCATTGGCAAAAAATAATACGAGCAAAATGATAAAGAAGGATAGGGTTTTGGAAAGGGAAACACTTCTGGAGAAATAAATTACATAAGCACTAGAAAGTCCACCAAAGAAAAACTGTATGACCAAGGGAAGATATTCTTCATATCGTCCCAAAAGGGTATTTTTCCATCTGCCGTCATCCACTAAATTATAGAGATACAAAGTTATGGTCAGAGCGGTCATGTAGCAGCAAAGGACAATGAGGTCGTAAAGTCTATCAATACGGCCAAGTGTGAGGGAATCAAAAATAAACCCTGCGATGAAAAAAAGTATGGGAGCATATTTCTGGTGTCTCCTAATGAAACTTCGAAATGCACTATTTCTAAATCTAACCAATGCTCTTTTCATATCTTATTTACCAATTATGCCTGGAACTATATTGCCATTAAGCTACGGATTTTACAACCGGAAAATTATGGTAAACTCTAGATAATTCTATCTCTAAACGTTTTTTTATGCTTATAAGAAAAGCACCCGCATGTAATTAAGAGTGTTCGGATAGGTGCTTCCTTGTAGGAAGGTACACTATATTAAAGAAACGCTAGTATTAATTAAGCACTTAGGTTTTCTCTTTCTTTTTTATTTGCATTCTTAAGTAAGGTACACTTATACTCAATTAGAATTTTAAGTGCTATTTTTTTGCCAAAGCCAGCGTCTAATTTGGAAGGAAGTCTTCGTGCACCTGTACCCAATAGTAGTAAGATGGTTTCCCAAGAAGCATCAGTTTCATGCCGCTATTTATGTGCAGCATTTACTGGAATGGAAGTAGTGTTTTCTTTTGTAGAGGGGCCTTTTTTTTTGTACATGTTTCTTTCCGAACTACCTTTAATTCCAAGGATGAACATAGGAAACGGTGCTAATTTCATTCCAGTGATTATAACGATCCACTATTCATATAAGGGAAAGTTAAGGCAGGAAATTTGAAGGTAATTGAACATGCCCATTGTTGGCATGATATTATAAATTGAGGGCTGTGTTTTCCTCCTCTGTCAAAAGTCTTGAATGAATGATAAATCGCAGTCCAAGAGGAATTTCAAGGGAGAAACTAGATCCTCTGCCTTTCGTGATATCTACGGTTAAATGCGTGTGTTTCCAATATTCAAATTGGTCTTGGTTCATATAAAAATTCACGTCTTCAATGGTACCCAATAGGGTATCGCTTTCATCAAGGTACATATCTCCTTCTTCAAAAATCATGGGGGACGATCCATCGCAACAACCTCCGCTTTGATGAAAAATAAGTGGTCCATATTGTTCCTTTAATTGGTTGACAATCTCTGCCGCTGCTTTTGTAATAGCTATTCTTTGCATTTTTAATTTTTATAAGAAAGGCTGAATGTTGTTATTCAGCCTTTCTTTAATTTAATTAACCATTAAAAGAATCCTAATTTATTCTTATCGTAAGAAATAAGCATGTTCTTAGTTTGGCGATAGTAATTGAGCATCATGACATGGTTCTCTCTTCCAAATCCAGATTTTTTATAACCACCAAACGGTGCGTGTGCAGGATATGCATGATAGCAGTTTACCCAAACACGACCTGCTTTAATGGCTCTAGGTATTTGATACAGTTGATGGGCATCTCTTGTCCAAACACCTGCACCCAGCCCATAAAGGGTGTCGTTTGCAATTGCTATGGCTTCAGCCTCATCTTTAAATTTTGTAACACACACAACCGGTCCAAAGATCTCTTCTTGAAATACGCGCATTTTGTTGTGCCCTTCCAATATGGTAGGCTTAATATAAAAGCCCTCGGCCAAGTTACCACTAAGTTTATTGGCTTCCCCACCAGCAAGAACTTTGGCGCCTTCTTCTTTTCCGATCTTTAGATACGCTTGTATTTTTTCATATTGGTCATTGGAAGCCTGGGCGCCCAACATGGTATTCACATCGTAAGGATTGCCTTGTATGATAGCATTTGTTCTGGCTATAACGCGTTCCATAAAAGCATCATAAATACCTTCCTGAACCAATAATCTGGAAGGGCAGGTACAGACTTCCCCTTGATTAAACGCAAATAATACAGCCCCTTCAATGGCTTTATCCAAAAATGCATCGTCCTCATCCATCACGCTATTGAAGAAGACGTTGGGAGATTTACCACCTAGTTCCATGGTAACTGGATTTAGGTTTTTGGAGGCGTATTGCATAATAAGTTGTCCTGTGGTGGTTTCTCCCGTAAATGCTACTTTATCAACACGCGAACTGGAGGCTAGAGGTTTGCCTGCTTCCGGACCAAAGCCATGTATGATATTGACGACACCAGGAGGAAAGACATCGGCAATTTTTTCCATTAGCAGTGTGGCTGAGGAAGGTGTTTGTTCGGCAGGTTTTAAAATAACACAATTTCCGGTGACCAATGCAGGAGGTAATTTCCACGAAAGCATTAAAAGCGGAAAATTCCAGGGTATTATTTGGGCAATTACTCCAAGAGGCTCTTTAATGTTCATGGATAAGGTATTGGCGTCCAACTCGGATGCCGATCCTTCTTCAGAACGAATACAAGCAGCAAAATAACGCCAATGATCTATTGCCAAGGGAATATCGGCATTTAGCGTTTCGCGAATGGGCTTACCATTGTCACAGGTTTCCACGAGTGCAAATTCTTCCAAATGCTCTTCTATAATATCTGCTACCTTATACAAAAGAGTGGAGCGTTCTGTTGCAGAGGTATTTCCCCAAGCTTCTTTTGCGGCATTGGCTGCATCCAGTGCTAGTTCTACATCCTCTTTTTGGGAACGGGGATATTTAGCAATTAAACTATTGTCTATTGGGGAGGTATTTTCAAAATATTCCCCCCCAATAGGAGGAACAAACTTACCGTTAATGAAATTGGAATATTTTTCTTTAAATTTAGGTTTAGAATATATCATAGGTATGTCATTAATTAAGAATAATGTGTTTTTTAAATTAAATAAATGTAAATTATTTAATTTTATTAAAGTTAAAATATCATATTCTAATTAAATTGAACGTATTTATTATACTTTTGAACATATCTATTATAGCTAGTTTTCAACAAAATAATTCGAAATATTTAATATGAGCCAGTTATTAAGCCATCATAAGAATACCCGAAAGCTCACCACATTAGTTGAGAATAAAACCACCTATAATGCAGCGTATGCAGAGCTCAATGTTTATGAAACTCATGCCTATGCCGAGCAGGTTTCTTTAAAATTTGATTTTCCTATCATAGCCAGCATGCTTACCGGAAAAAAAATTATGCATATTGATGGCTTGGATTCTTTTGATTTTTATCCTGGAGAATCTGTGGTGATGCCTGCGAATCAAGAAATGGTGATTGATTTTCCCGTTGCGACCGAGAAATCACCAACGCAATGTCTGGCATTGGGAATTGATGCCTTTAAAATTGAGGAAGTGGTGGAAAAATTCAACTACGATGTAGCCATAGAAAATGAAAATAATAACTGGAATATAGATGATTCTTCTTCTCATTTGATCAATAACTCCGATGTCAACTTATTAATAGAGCGATTAACAAAAACCTTCATAAATAATAATAAATCCAAGGATATTTTATTGGATCTAATGATTCAGGAACTCATTGTAAGACTGCTACAAACAAAAGCCAAGTCGCTTATATTAAATAATGCCAACCATGTATTTAATGATACCAGGATGGGCATGGTCATTAAATTTATAAAGGAAAACTTAACCAATAAGGACATTACGGTAGATGTGTTGGCTGAAAAAGCCAATATGAGTGCTTCCCACTTTCATAAAAAGTTTAAAAATACGTTGGGCATATCACCCATTGACTATATTAATTCTGAAAAAATTAAGTTTTCTAAAAAACTGATCAAGGAAGGAAGGGATTTTAGATTGTCTGAAATAGCGTTCAAATCTGGATTTAACAACACCAGTTATTTCAACAGACAATTTAAAAAGCATGAACTGATCACCCCTACAAAGTTTATCCAATCTATTTCATCGATCTAATAAAAACCCATAGGGATCGATATATGGATATTGTGGCTTCAGCTTTTAGCTATGTTTACAGAAGTGGCCATTGCCTTTGGGAATTGGTAACTTAAATTTTATTTTTCTGCTTGTAGTATGTTGCTTTTGTAAAGAGAGAGACAAACAATTAATTGTTGGGATTTGACGGTAATTAATTGGAGTTTAGATTCGGTTAGGATTACATGTAGGAAAACGATTATATTGCAGGATATATACTGAATAATGGGTTATAGGCCTTGTTGCTGGCCGTGGCGTTGCCAAGGCTAAAGACAGGACGCTTGGTCTTATCTATTAACAAAGCCACCTTTTATAAATTGCCTTTATTGATGATGGGTCCTTATTAAGCACAACAGTTTGTGTATGAAGTTTAGGGCATTGCTAAGCGCTTCCTTTTTGATTTAATCGTTTATTAACCAATGATTTATATCGTATCAATCGATAACCTCTGGATAATCAATTAAGTTTTTAACAACCCTAATAAAACATAAAGGCAAATAAAGCCAATATTCCTGCCGTTAATGGTAGCACGAACAGCAGGAACAAGAACGACACAAAACCCGTTTTAATGAAGGTTAAAAACCATTTTTGTTCGTAAAATGTCCTTAATGCAATGAACAAATAGAATATCGTTGAAACGGCCAGGAACCAATCAAACCCATCTGGAATATCCCAAATCATGTTCATGCCTATTATGATGCTGAACACTGCAAATAAAAACGAAAAGTAATAAAAGCTGAATACTAAGTGATGTGAATAGCGTCCTCTTTTTAAATAAAAAATTTTCAATATAAGGGCAAAAATCGGCAGCAAGAAGAACATGGCAATAGGAAGGGTATCATAAAACGTTTGCAAAACACTTCCACCTTGACGGGTCTTATAGAATTTAAGTAGTTGAACAAATAGTTTCTTTTCTAAATATCCAGGGTCATCACTCATGCCCATTTGTTTGTATACCTGATCTTCGGGTGCATTTATCGCTATAAGCGAATCCATTACTTCTTCGTTAAAACCAAAGTTAAGTCCATTATCACCTTCAATAACTAAATTTTCACTATTAACAATAGAGTCTATTTGAGACTCGGTCATTCGAGTAAATTTACTTGTCCCCATTAAGGCTTTCTTAGTCGTTGCCTTAGCAATGGAATCATTTCGATTGGTGTCTAATAATTTTACCAATTTCAAAGAGTCTTTTACTCTTTGGTTCGTAATAGTATCTGTTTCCTTAATTAGGGTTTTCGCAAGGTTTTTATTCCACTCTTGGGCTTCTTTTCTAACGCTAAAAGAAAATAAGAAGAAAAATACTACGGAAATAAAAAGATATAATTGAGCGGGATGCAGGTAAAGTAGACGCTTGCCCTCAATGAATCGCTTGCCCAAATATCCGGGCTTTAACATCAGGGGAATAAAACTCTTAAAAAAACGCGCATCGATCGAGAAGTAATTACTTATGGTATTATAAAACAATAACCCAAGGGTCAGTTCGTCCTTGGTTGTTTGTCCACAATGAGGACAGAATTCGAATCCTACCTTGTGTTGTTTCTCACAATTCTGACAAGTTTCAACTGATTGGTTCATATGCTGATGATTGGTTTCATGAAAATACAAAAAGAATTCATCCTAAATAACCTAATTAGTATGCACATACGTTTTTAAGGTGCTTATTGAAACCCGAAAAAGAATCAAAATTCTAGTGACGACGAAAATAATTTTTGTCAATTGCTTATTTGAAGTAATTTGTAGTTTTGTTTTTCTTCATAAGGAGTACCGTACTTTCCTAAAGAATTTTATCACTGGTTATTGTTTGGTCCCGATAGCAATCGGGATTAATCTCAATGTGTTTGTTCAAGATTAGTTAGATGATATATTTTGGAATGTAATTCCATTAAAACTGAAAATATATAAACTGCTCACCACTGCCTTGTGCTATTACAATTAAGAAAAATAGTATGGCCCAAAACACCCCTAGAATCCATGGCGATGTTTTTTGTGCTACTTCTTTCATTGAGGTGTTTCGCATGGTCCAATGACACAAAAACAAAATACCAATAACAACACATACTTTAATAATGCTAAAGGAATCAATAATTTTTTCACCTTGTGGCTGCATATAGAACATAGATTTTATCATATTCCATGCCGTATCAAATTCTCTGGCTCTAAAAAATACCCAAGTAATATTAACGCACGAAAAAGTAAGGAATGCTAAAAAAATTCCATTCCATTTCGTTATTTTAAAGGGCATATACTGTTTTTGTAATTTCTCTAAAATCAGGTAAGTGCCATGCAATCCCCCCCAAATCATAAAAGTCCAAGCTGCGCCATGCCAAAGGCCACCTAATAACATGGTGAGCATTAAAGCAACATACATTCTAGTAATACCATGACGATTGCCTCCTAAAGGAATGTACAAATAGTCTCGTAACCAACTGGATAAAGAAATATGCCATCTGCCCCATAAATCTGAAAAGCCTAACGATGCATACGGATACCTAAAGTTGTCAGGTAAAATAATACCTAGCATTAAAGCAATACCAATAGCACAAGTTGAGTACCCTGCAAAGTCAAAAAATATTTGCCCAGAGAAAGCTAAAGTACCTATCCAGGCATCCATACCATGTACTAATTTAGAAGAACCAAACACATCATCAGCTGTTCCAGAAAGCAAGGTGTCTGCCAATACTACCTTTTGAAAAACACCGATGGTTAATAAAAAAAGGCCCCAAACAAATTGATTGTATGTTGCTCTTTTTTCGTCATAAAATTGTGTGATTAAATCTTTAGCTCTTACAATTGGTCCTGCAACGAGTTGCGGAAAGAAAGTGACATATAAAGCAAAATCTAAAAAGGTTCTGGCGGGTTCTATTTTTCGTTTGTATAAATCTATGGTGTACGACATCGTTTGGAAGGTGTAAAACGAAATTCCCATAGGTAGAATAATATCCATTGGCCTGGCTTGAAAATCGACACCTACCGTATTTGCTAAAGACACAAAGTTTTCTAAAAGAAAATCACCATATTTAAAAAAGGCTAAAAAACCTAGATTAACAAACATGCTTAAGAGCAACCAAAATTTTCGTTTTTGAGGATTGTCTTCTACTGCCAAACGTTTTCCTGCTGTCCAATCTACCACAGTAGAAATCCAAAGTAAAATAACTAAAGGCGGATTCCATAAACCATAGAACACATAACTTGCCAACAGCAACATTCTTTTTTTATTGGTCCAATTTAAAAGTTTTGCGTAGTAAAGTGCTAAAACAATAACCAAAAACAAAACGAAACTTAGTGAGTTAAATAGCATAATCAGTTATTTTTCGTGTTTGTAATTGCCTTATCTGCAATCATTATTTTTGCTAATTCAGTTGTAAAGTATCTTGCATCTTCAGCCGATAAATGTGACCATTCTGGACATTTTAGATGCTTAAGCTGTTCGTAATCTTCAAAATGATAGGCTTGTACATTGGTTTGCTCTACCAAATTATCCCAAAAATATTTTCTTGGTAATACCTGATTTTCACCCGCTCTTAATCCGCCAGAAGAAGGACAACGTATTAAAATTAGGTTTCCGCCTCTTGCTTTAAATTTTTCAGCATCTTTTAAAAAAAATGCCATTGTAGCTTCTTTGTCTGGTGGTGGAGCACCTTTGCCAAAATACTTCCAAACGTTAATAATGGTGTTGGCAAAAGCGGTATCTGTGAGTGTTCTTTCAATCATTTCCAAATTCCTATCCAACGAAGTTATTTCACCAAATTCATAAAAAGGGGGCATACCTTGTGGTATTCTATCGCCAATTTTTATTCTTTTTAGCAAAGCTTTTAAATCTATATTATCATCTAATTCTTGTTCTCCAGCAGACATTAACGCCAAGTTTTGTTGTAATGGCAATGACAACTGATGATTAATACGTTGTGCATAGGTTCGGTCTTGGTAATAGTCTACTTTGGATTGTGGCCACGACCAAGGCTCCGCTTTGGGAAACGTTGTTGAAAAGAATAGGCCAGGAGTTACACCAACGATTACGGTACCTGCATAAGCTGTGTTTTCAACAATATCATGAAATACGGGCAAAGGTGAGCTCCCTACATTGGCCAACTGAATTGGGCGTATACCTGTTTGATTTTCCCAGTTATCCAATTGAATATCAAAAAGTGTACGCGAAGAACCCATTAATATAATATTGTCTGGAGTTAAATCTGCAACTCTATCTCGTTGAACAGCCCAAAGTGCTTTATTGTCATCTATGGTTGGGATATAATCTTGTGAACGCCAATACAATTCCCAAGCAACAATTCCAATAGTACTTATAAGAAGAGCGCTAAGTAATGATTTTTTTAAATTCATAGAGGTTGGTTTGGTTCAAAATGCGTTTTTATTTTCGGACATTATATGCAACTCATTGGTTATGATCTCGTTGTGGATATTTGATGTCAATCAAACCTGTTTAGGATTGGATAGGTGATAAATATACGTAAACTTTTGAATTACAGTATAAAATCGATAATTAATAGGTTTTGGACCCTCTTAGCGTGCTTTGTATTGCCCAGCCAAAATGAAGGTCAACTGCTGCTAATGATCCTCATTACTTTTTAAAATTGGCGTTATAGAGGCAGGCGAGGGGCGTTGTTCTCATCTAATTATGTGCAGATTGGTGGGTAATTAAAAAAGATGATCTGGCAGAAACTAAGGGCTATTATTTATTTTAAATGCAGTCCTACATACCATTTTGCAGTCTGGCACCATACAGGGCAAACTGTCTTTGCTCGTATGTTTTACTGTGGGTTATTTATTAATTTTTAGAATACTTTTGTATCAATGAATACATTTAGGCTCTGTCAATTGGTTTTGAAATATACTCGTTGTATCCTGCTCCAATTGCCTTCTCTTTGTCGCATTCTAGGGCAAAAGCGGTCTGAGCAATGATAAATGATTTTTTATTAAATTGAGGTATCTGTTTTAAAGATTAATTAGACCAAGGAGTTATTTGTTGATATTTTTAAAAGTTTAAGAAACTTGATTATGATTTCCCAAAAATATATCCGACGCAAAATTGGATTTATAAAATTGGTCATAATGCAATAATTATGATTAAAAGATTCAGAATGATGTTTTTTGTGATGATCTTTACTTTGAATAAGTTTTAGCAGCTGTAACTTTTTAATTACATAGGACGTTTCACTTCTCCTTTGATGAGACCACTTATGTATCATATTCCAATTGGCACTAAAAAGTAGAAATAACAGAAGCTCCCAGTGAAACCCCCAAATTAGACTAGGCAAAAAATAAGACTAGAAATTTTATAGACCCCACTGGTTAGCTCCCAATATATTTTGCGAGGATTTTTATGATGTACAAGTAGTAAATTAACAGATTTTGTCAAATGCCTTCCGTTTATGACCCCACACCTATCTACGGCGAAATGAAATATCCCAGTAACAACGTCTGCAAGGAAAAATAGCAGAATAATTTTTAATAAAATCATTTGAGTTTATCAACCTTATTTTTGACTCTAACAGACGGCCGGATGATTATGATTTGATAAAATCATCTTGGGGTAGACGTTATCAGATATCTTTAAAGTCTAGTCCTAAATATAATCTTTTATTGTATTAGAATGTGATTATGTTTTATTGTAAGTACCTGCATATCCAAAAATTAGTTTGGGCCCATCAATCTTTTTCACTAGTATTTGAGCCAACACTAAATCGTTTACGATCAAAAACCAATTGTAAAGGTTTTATTATTCTAGATTCTTTAATAATGTGCAAATTCGCCAAGGGTTTAAAACAAATACGTGCTTAATTTGTTTTGGATTATTCATAGATGTGGTCTCAAACCCATATCATCAGGTACACCTTGTTATTGGTCAGGTTTTCCAATTATCAATTAGCTAACCTATTTATTATCTACATCCTTAATAAATTGGATTAATCCACTGAAATAGGTTTTTGGATCATCGTATTGCGATAAATGGCTCCCATTGGTGGTTAAACTTCTACCATTTTGAACTTGGGTACTCATCCATTGCATGTACTTAGGGTCCATGGTGTCATATTTCCCTCCAATCATCAACGTAGGTATGATTAATTCTTTTAGTCTATTAGAGACATCCCAACCTTTTAAGCTAGCATTGCCTGTAACTCCAAACTCGCTATAGCCCTGCATAAATATGTAGATATTTTGATTGAGATGTTTAAAGCTCCTTATAACGGATTCTGGCCATTTTTCGAGTGGCATTCTTAAAAAGTGTTCGGTGTAAAAATACTGTGTAACGAGCTCGGTATATCTTGGATTTTCAAAATCTTCTTGGGCTTCCAGTTCCATAATTTCTTGATAGACTTCTGAGGGCATTTGTGGGCCTAAAACTTCTTTTGAAAACTTTTCATATTCAGGAATACTGGCCACCATATTGGAAATGATAAGTCCCTTTAAGTTTTCTTGATATTTCAGCGCATATTCCATTGCCAAGATACCGCCCCAAGATTGCCCAAGGAGATAAAAATTGTCTTTATTTAAGTTTAATGCTTTTCGTACCTGCTCCACTTCCTCTACAAAGTGTTCGGTAGTCCATAGTGTGGAGTCGTTAGGTTGGTCACTATAATAAGATTCTAATTGGTCGTAATAGATGTATTCAATTTCTTCATTTGGTAAATAGCCATCAAAGCATTCAAAAACTTCGTGTGTGGCTCCAGGTCCCCCATGGAGTAATAATACCTTTATCTTAGGGTTGTTTCCTACTCGTTTTGTCCACACATTAAATGTACCTTTTGGTGTGGTAATTGGAATCATTTTAATACCACCTGTAAGCTGGTCATAACTATTAGAATAATCAAAATAGCTTGATGTTTCAGAAGTTTTTTGATTCATTTGTTTTTCTGCACAGCCGATAAATAGGACCAAAGAAAGGAGCATAAGACCGCACTTTACTATCTTTTTGTTTGTTTTTAGTTTCATATTGATTTTAGTTACAATTAATTATTTTTAATATTATTATGCTTTCGTTATTTTCCAATTTCATTTTTATATTTTCATATGCTGAAATATAGGAACTGGACATAAAAGTCATGATGAATAAGCCATTTTTATATTCTCTACTTTCAAATAAAGAATTGAAAATATCTAATCTTATTTTCTGCTCTTCAATGGTTTTTGTTCTTGTAAATACTGGGAATAGTTGGTCTATATTTATGTGTTTGGAAGCAGGTTTTGAAATGTATTCACGGTAGTCAAATGTTTCATGAACTATGTTTAAATTGTTTGCTTTATAGAGTTCCTCTAATTCAAGCAAACCACTTTTATAGAATCATTTGAGATTAAATTCAGATTTCCAGAATTTGAAAGTTCCAAAAAGGTTGTGTTGTTTGGTGAGAAATTTTCTTCCATTAATGAATTGATAACATTTTTGGCTTATTTAGTTAAGTGAGGAGCAGGCATACCATTCATGTGTTGTGTAAGTTTTTGGTTCCCAAGCAACCTGCCTTTTTAAACTTAATTAGGTATTCTAATCTTACAATATCCTTCTTTAAATCAAGAACAATATTTGTTAGATATTTTGCCTCCCTGTTTTTATCTATTTTCTCTATACCCCAGTTATTTACTTGGAAAGCAAGAAGAATCCCAATCATTACTAAAATTATTTCTCCTAGTGCATACTTCAGATACTTTCCAGTTTTGCCTTCTGTAAGTAAATTTTGTCTAATATTTCTAAAGAATTTCAACATTGGTTATTTGTTAGCTCCCATTCCTATTGAGATAAATCACAACTAATAAGCAAAGTGAATAGGTGCTCTTCATTAGGTAGTTGTGCCTAAATATAGAATATAATTGTCAATAAGTTCTTTTAGGAATACTAAAACTATATTGAATACAAACGACTACAAACGTTTGTAAACGAAAGTAACTATTTCCAAACCGAGTGCAACGAAAAGAGGGTGTTAGGTTTGTACCGTCGAAACATAGGAATTCGATAGTATGAACTGTAAAACCATTAAAATTTAAATTATGAACGCACTTAGAAACAGAGTACAGTTGATTGGTAACTTGGGGAATGACCCAGAAATTGTAAATATGGAAAGCGGTAGCAAACTTGCCAAATTTTCCATAGCTACTAACGAAACCTACAAAAACACAAAAGGGGAAAAGGTAACCGATACCCAATGGCACAATGTAGTAGCTTGGGGCAAGACTGCTGAGATTGTAGAAAAATACCTTGTAAAGGGTAATGAGGTAGTAATAGAGGGTAAGCTCACGTCCCGTTCCTACGAGACCAAGGAAGGCGAAAAGCGGTACGTTACCGAAATAAAATGTAATGAACTTTTAATGTTAGGAAAATAGAACCTTTACATTAAAAGCCCCAGAATGGATACGCTCTTTCTGGGGCTTTTTTATTGGTAGTGGTTTGTGGTTATTCGTTTTTTCCTCCATCACGGTTAGGAGATCTCGTCGCTGGCCAGGTCATTTGCTCTCCAGTTCTCGGATTCATAGGCAGTACTGACTTTTCCTTAGAGGTTCTATCTGGGTCCTCACTGGCCATATAGGCCAAAATGGCGGTTAGGATGGCGTTGTTTCTTACATCATCAAATACAATTTTATCATAGGTATCCAAATTCGTATGCCAGGTATAATTAAAATAGCTCCAGTTTAAGGAACTCAATGAAAATGCAGGGGCACCTTCCGCTACAAAAGAGGCGTAATCCGATCCTCCTCCTCCGGGAGTACCTGGAAAGGTGGTTTCTATCTCTTTGGTAATAGACTCTGGTGCGGCCTCTAACCAGCTACCCATATAATCGTAAGCGTTTAAAAAGCCCTGCCCTGAAATACGGACCACCCTGCCAGTTCCATTGTCTTGGTTAAAGAGTGCCTGAACGCCTTCTACGATTTCGGGATGGTCTTCCACAAAAGCACGGGAACCATTTAAGCCTTGTTCCTCACTGCCCCAATGCCCCACAATAATTGTGCGCTTTGGGTTGGGATAGATCTTTTTAAGGATACGTGCGGCTTCCATCATGGTAATGGTACCAGTGCCATTATCTGTAGCACCTGTGGCGCCATCCCATGAATCAAAATGTGCGGAAAGAATAATATATTCATTGGGTAATTCTGTTCCTGGGATTGTTGCAATGGTATTAAAGGTGGGAACGGTACCTAATTCCTTGGATTCTGCCATCACTTTAATAATAGGTTGTTCTCCGTGTTCTACCATACGGTACAGCAAACCATAATCTTCTAAAGAAAGATCTACTACAGAAATCTCCGTGGTATTAGCACTAAAGATTTTATTGGCACCAAAACCTTCGGACCAACGGGATTGGATGATACCAATGGCCCCTGCCTTTTCCAAAGCTCCGTTTATATTCCTACTAGTATATCCTGTTTTTTTAATGCGCTCTCTCCAAGCATCGTTCTGTGCATCCCGGTCGTTTTTCATTTTTTCGAAGGACTCCTTTGTGGCAAATTCCTCCCAATTATAATCGGGCCTGCCCGTTGGTTGTATCATGGAGACCATCACAAATTTGCCCTTGACATTTGGCAACCATTTCTTAAAGGCCAAAGAATCTGCCACATCGGGGATGATGATCATTCCTGCTGTAATTCCTTTTTTAGGGGTGCTTGGACTCCAGGCCAACTGCATACCGCTTAGACTTACCACCCTAGGAGAAACAAGGTCTACATGGGTAATTCCACGCTCCCATCCGCGCCATTGACCCCATTTTTCATTTTTGGCCGTAATGCCCCATTGCGCATACTTTTCAACGGCCCAGTTGTGGGCTTTCTGCATTTGCGGAGTGCCTACCAAACGTGGTCCTATGACGTCCATAAGTTCATGGGCCAAAGGCTCCAATTGGGAATTTTCATTGGCCTCTTTTACTATTTTATCGACAATATCTTTTGTAGTCTGTGCAAAGGCAATAATGCCATGCAGCATAAAAAACACTAATAGAAATGGTAATTTTTTTTTCATGGACAAAGGTTTGTTAAAAGTTGAATGTACTAAGATACTAATTTAGTACTCTAGTTGAAAAGGATAAATTTTAAAGGGTGGTGTAGAAATTTTGGTAGGGTTTTTTCAACTTCAATTGTTACTGTAGTAGAAGCGTAATAGTAATAAAGTAGAATTTAATTTTTGATATGAAACAGATACAGACGTTAATGGCTCTAGGATTGTTCATAGGTTCATTTTCTGCCTTTGCACAAAATGAAGAAGGCAATGAGGAGCAAAAATTATCTTATTATGAGCAAAGGGCACAGCAGGATGCTACGTATGAACAAGAATTGAGAACGGAGAATGAAGAAGAGGCAGAAGAATTTTGGGAAGACCAACAGGCTTATGAGAAAGATTTAAAGAAAAGGGATAAAAGAGCTTATAAGGCCTATATGAAAGGTAAAAGGGATACCTACCAAGAACATGCCTGTCATTGTAACCACGATCATCACAGTGCTCATTTCTATTATTATGCCGACTATTATTATAGTTCCCCGAGGTATTATAGAAGTTCCCCTAGAAGGAGTACAATTAGCACAGGGGTTAGAGTTGGAGCCCCAAGAGTACGGTTGGGAATTGGATTGTAATGAAAAAAGAGAAGAAAAAACACCGCCATTTGGCGGTGTTTTTGATTTTATGCGGCATATTCATTTAAGAGATCAAAACAAGGACAGCGTTTACATCTCTTGTCTTCCGACTTTTTATATTTATCACAACATTTGGTTTTACAACCATGGGGAGTCATTGCTTTAGGAAGTTTTTTTTGCTTTTTTTTGATCCCTTTATTGCGCTTCTTTTCTTTCTTTTTACCTTTCTTTTTCCCCAATCTATTTTGCTTGACGATGGATCGCAAAATTAATTATTTTGAATCAATCTAAATAAAAGGCAATGTTAAAATTTTTAGATTAAAACCGAAGGGTAACGCCCATAGTTCCAGGACCAAAATTTAGATCCCAACTCATATCCTTGGTTTGGTCATTATATTTCTGATCGTATTTGGAATCTAAATAGCGGTCTATGGATTCTACGGTAAAAATACTAATAGCAACACTTATCGCCACATCACTAAGCCAATGTTGCCCATCTCAGATCCTAGAGACTCCCGGAATAAGTCCAACAGAATATATCCCGGCTTTGATCCAAGGTCTCTTAAACTTTTTGGCTATGGCATAGGCATTTGTAAATGCCAGCATGGTATGGCCAGAAGGGAAGGAGTGAAAATTTCTACTTGGGTTAAAAGGATCAAAGGTGTCCTTTCCCAAACCGGCAAGGGGGCGGGCACGACCAACTGCAGATTTTAGTACTTGTTGTAGGAGTCCGCCAGAAGATGCTGAAGCAATTAACAATACCCCTGTTCTTCTCAGCTTTTCATTTTTCAGGGCCAATCCGGTAAGATAAACCCCTGCCGTGGCGAGATAATTGTTCTCTGGATTACCATAAGATTCCCCATACTCCCTTAATAGTTTGGGAACATTTTGCTGTTGATCCCTAAAAAACCTGGAGGTATCGTCGTCAATGAGAGAAAGGACACCGGTGCCAGCAATCACTTCCCTAAAATTGAGCCATTGTTTCCCTTGCCAGTGTAGTGGTCTAGAATAGGAGTATCCTATACTTTTAAAAATATTCCCCATATCATAGGTGAACATGTCTCATCTCTTATCGTTAGCGGAGGAATCAAATTTTTGTGCCATTACCTGCAAGCAAGACAGGAACAGCATCAAAATAATAATTTTCTTCATTGTCAAAAACTTATTTATTTCAAAAATATAGTTCTTTTGCCACCCGAAAGGTATTCGCATGGGCTTCAATAATGGTTTTAAGATCTGGGGAATAACCACCGCCCATAGAACATTGAACAGGAAGTTGCTTTTCTTTGCATGTTTCCAAAACAAACTGGTCTCTTTGCTTACAGCCAGCTAAAGTTAGGCCCAACGTACCCAATTTGTCCGTTTCAAGGACATCAACGCCACAGAGGTAGAAAATAAAATCGGGTTGCACATTCTTGATCAATTGAGGTAGGGTATCTTTTAGTATCGTTAAATACTCTGAATCTGTTGTCCCTTTTTTTAGGGCGATATCCAAATTGGATTCTTCTTTCCTAAAAGGATAATTTCCTGCCCCGTGCATAGAAAAAGTAAAGACCGATAGATCATTCTGGAAAATTTCAGCGGTGCCATTACCTTGGTGCACATCCAAGTCTACAATCAATATTTTTTTTGCTAGGCCCTTTGCCTGTAGGTATCGGGCTCCAATGGCCTGATCATTGAGCATGCAAAACGCTTCCCCGCGATCTGTATAGGCATGGTGAGTTCCCCCAGCGATATTCATGGCTATACCATGCTCCAATGCAAATTCGCAGCCCTTCATAGTCCCATCAGCAATGATCATTTCCCGTAACACAAGATCTTCATTTAATGGAAAGCCAATCTTTCTTGCGTCTTTTGACGAGATCTTCATGTTTAAGAGGTCATAGAAATAATCGGGCTCATGAACTGCAACGATATATTTATCATTGGGAATTTCAGGCTCAAAAAAATCGGAGGGAGAACAGGTGCCTTCCAAAATTAATTGTTGGGGCAAGAGTTCATATTTTTCCATCGGGAACCGATGCCCCTTTGGAAGGGGATGGGTATAAATGGGATGATGTGCTACTTTAAACATAGGGCGTTGTGAGGAAATGCTTTACTAGTTATTTGTGCAGTGCCAGCTGTATCCTTTTTCGAGAAACATCTACCTCCAAGACTTTAACGATTACCTGTTGGTGTAGGGTTACGTGCTCATTGACATCCTTTACAAATGTATCGGATAGGTTGGAGATATGTATGAGGCCACTTTCTTTGATGCCTACATCTACAAAGCAACCAAAGTTGGTGATGTTATTCACGATACCAGGTAACAATTGTCCTTCCCTTAAATCTGTAATGGTTTTTATGTTCTGGTTGAAGGTAAATACCTTGGCCTTTTTCCGTAGGTCTAGCCCCGGTTTTTCCAATTCTTGTATAATATCTTGGAGGGTGGGTAACCCAATGGTGTCTGTAGTATATGCTTTTAGATCAATGGTCTGTAATTCCTTTTTATTTCCTATGAGCTGTGATATGGCAATTCCTTTGTCCTTAGTCATTTTTTGAATAATGTCATAGCTCTCCGGGTGAACTGCTGAGTCGTCCAAAGGGTTTTTAGGGTTTTTGATGCGTAGAAAGGCAGCTCCTTGCTCAAAGGCTTTTTCTCCCAAGCGCGGCACTTTTTTTATGGCTGCCCTACTGGCAAAAGGACCATTTTCATTTCTAAAGGCCACGATATTTTCTGCAAGTTTTGGTCCTATTCCGGAGACATAGCTCAAAAGGGATGTACTGGCGGTATTAATGTTAACTCCCACAAAATTCACGCAGCTTTCCACAACGGTATCCAAGGAGCTTTTAAGTTTGGTCTGATCCACATCATGTTGGTACTGTCCCACCCCAATTGATTTGGCATCTATTTTTACAAGTTCGGCCAAAGGATCTGCCAAACGCCTCCCTATAGAGACAGCACCTCGAACGGTTACATCATAGTTAGGGAATTCATCCCTGGCAATTTTAGAGGCAGAATAGATGGAAGCCCCAGCTTCACTAACAACAAAAACTTCTATCGGATTTTTAAATTGGATACGCTTTATTAGCTGCTCGGTTTCACGGGAGGCCGTTCCATTTCCAATGGCAATTGCTTCAATCTTATGCGCATCAGTTAAGGAGCTAATTTTTTTAATTGCTCCGGAAGTCTCGTTCTGAGGAGCATGCGGGTAGATGGTCTCATTGTGTTCCAGATCGCCTTGGGCACTTAAGCAAACTACTTTGCAGCCACTTCTAAAACCTGGGTCAATGGCTAGTATCCGCTTTTCACCCAAAGGAGAACCTAATAAAAGTTGTTTTAGGTTTTTGGCGAATACGCTGATAGCAGCCTCATCTGCTTTTTCCTTGGCAGCTTTTAAGGTTTCATTGGAAAGGGAAGGTAATAATAGGCGTTTATAGGCATCTTGGATTGCCAATTTTAGTTGATCCGAACATGAATTGTTAGATTTTATAGTACGGTCCTCTATTTTAGAGAGGGCCTTATCGTCATCAATTTCAATTTTTACCCTAATAAAACCTTCGTTTTCTGCTCTAAGAATAGCCAAGAGTCGATGGGAGGGACACTTGCCCAAGGATTCACTCCATTCAAAATAATCCCGAAACTTTTGTGCCTTTTCATCATCTTTCTTTGTAGCGATTACCTTGGTGGTGATCTGTGCGAACTTTTCCAACTGAAGGCGAATCTGGTTTCTAATATCCAGACGTTCATTGATCCATTCGGATATGATGTGTCTAGCGCCTTCTATGGCTTCATCCTCGTTGGGGATATCATTAGTCACATATTGAGAAGCGATATACTCTATTTCATCTGCATTTTGGGCCATGATGATTTTGGCCAATGGCTCCAGGCCATTTTTTCTCGCCGTTTCCGCCTTGGTCTTTCTGCTCTTTTTGTAGGGAAGATAGATATCCTCCAAAGTAACAAGGTCATTTGTGGCTTCAATGGTTTTTTTAAGCTCGGGGGTCAATACTTCCTGCTCCTCCAATGCTTTTAAAATTCCCTTTTTGCGTTTTTCTAACGCTTCATACTGGGCCTTAAAGGTGACAATATCCCCAATTTGTACTTCGTCTAAGTTTCCCGTGCGTTCTTTTCGGTATCTGGATATAAAAGGTACCGTACAATCTTCATTAAGTAGGGCAACAGTATTCTCAATACTTTTTGTAGGCAGTTGGGTATGTTTGGCAATGTAGGGGATCAGTAGCATATTTTTTTAATAAATTTAGAAGGTCAAAAACCTCTCAACTTTGCTCGAGGGGCAATAATCAAATGGTTAATTTATTGTTTCCCCATTGCCAACACCCTCGGTATCTGTATTAACAAAGACTAGTTTTCCATCTGTATTTTCCGTCATCAAGATCATGCCCTCGCTATCTACACCTCTAAGGGCTCTAGGGGCTAAATTGATCAAAACAGTAACTTTTTTACCGATGATCTCTTCTGGGGTAAAGCTTTCCGCTATCCCTGAAACAATGGTTCTTATATCCAAACCAGTATCTACTTTCAACACCAATAATTTTTTGGCTTTAGGCATTTTTTCTGCCTCTAAAATGGTTCCCACACGCATGTCCAATTTTGTAAAATCGTCAAAGGTTATAGTGTCTTTTTGGGGTGTTACAACCTTGTTCATTTGCTCGTTTGCTTTTTTTGTAGCTTCTAATTTGTTTAATTGCTTCTCTATGGTTTCGTCCTCTATTTTACTGAACAAGAGTTTCCCTATTTTAATTTGGTGTCCTGCTGATAAAAGATCTTCTTTTGTCCCAACATCGTTCCATTTCAAATCCCTGTTAATGGCCAGCATATTTTTTAGTTTTGTCGCTGTAAAAGGTAAAAATGGTTCACTCAATATGGCTAAGGCAGAAGAAATCTGAAGTGCAACGTACATAATAGTCTTCACCCTTTCTCCATCTTCTTTAATTACTTTCCAAGGCTCTTCATCTGCTAGATACTTGTTCCCCAAACGTGCTAGGTTCATTAGTTCTTGACTAGCTTCACGGAAGCGATAACGCTCAATGGAACTGGATAAGATAGAGGGGTATTTTTTAAGTTCGCTCAAAGTTTCTTTATCTACATTTGTGAACGCAGCTGGGCTAGGAACCACACCATCGTAATATTTATTGGTCAACACCACAACACGGTTAATAAAATTCCCAAATATGGCAACCAGTTCATTGTTGTTCTTTGCTTGCAGGTCTTTCCAGGTAAAGTCATTGTCTTTGGTCTCTGGAGCATTAGCGGTAAGCGTATATCTAAGTACGTCTTGCATATCAGGGAAATCTACCAGATACTCGTGCAACCAAACAGCCCAATTTTTGGACGTGGATAGTTTATTGCCTTCCAAATTCAAAAATTCGTTGGCAGGTACATTTTCTGGTAGGATGTAATCTCCGTGGGCCTTGAGCATACAGGGAAATATAATACAGTGGAAAACAATATTGTCCTTCCCAATAAAATGCACCATTTTGGTGTCCTTAGCTTTCCAATAAGGTTCCCAGTCTTTTCCTTCTCTAGCGGCCCATTCTTTTGTGGATGAAATATAACCAATAGGCGCGTCAAACCATACATATAGGACTTTACCTTCGCCACCTTCAACAGGAACAGGAATACCCCAATCTAAATCGCGGGTTACGGCTCGTGGTTTCAATCCTTCATCGATCCAAGATTTGCATTGACCATATACATTGGGTTTCCAATCGCTCTTATGACCTTCTAAAATCCATTCTTTCAAAAAGTCTTCATATCGGTCCAAAGGCAAAAACCAGTGTTTGGTTTTCTTCATGGAGGGTGCTGCTCCAGAAATAGTTGATTTAGGATTGATAAGATCTGTAGCGTTCAAGGTAGAACCGCAGTTCTCACATTGATCGCCATAGGCCTCTTCATGTCCACATTTAGGACATGTACCTATAACAAAGCGGTCTGCCAAAAATTGTTTGGCTTCGGCGTCATATAATTGTTCTGTAACCTCTTCTATAAAATCTCCTTTTTTGTAGAGGGTCTTAAAGAATTCCGATGCTGTATCGTGGTGTATTTTTGCAGATGTTCTAGAATAATTATCAAAAGTGATTCCAAAATCTTCAAAAGATTGTTTGATGATCCCATGATATTTATCAATAATTTCTTGAGGGGTTACCCCTTCTTTTTTGGCTTTCATGGAAATGGCCACCCCATGTTCGTCACTGCCGCAAACAAAGGCAACGTCTTTTCCGTTTAAGCGCAGGTAACGGGAATATATATCAGCTGGCACATAGACCCCTGCCAAATGACCAATATGAATTGGACCGTTGGTATAGGGAAGGGCTGCGGTAATGGTATATCTAGATGGACTTTCTTGATTCTGAGACATCAAATATGGATTTGGGCACAAAAATAAAGATTTTTGTCAGGGTGCAACCTACAATGACCCAAAAAAGAAAGGCCTCCTGCCAGCTATCGCCTTAAAGGGAATAACATTTGCGTAGAAGGCCTTTATTATAAGTAGGTAGTTTAAACGACCACAACAGATTTACTCATTTTCTGATCCTGTACTTGTATTCTGTAAATATATTTACCAGAGGCCAAAGGTAGGGTCATACGTTCCCTAATGTTTATTTCAGTAGATCCTTCCATCATCATTTCATTGTATACAGTTCCTAGATTTTGACCTAGTATATTGTATAATTGGATATCCACATGGGCACTAAATGGCATTTCTAAATAGATATGAGGAGCCTCTTTTGTAGGATAAAAAGGTTTGTGCACTATGGCGTTCAATAATTCTGGTGGTGGGTTTTCTCCTATTGGTGTTGGAAGGGTTGGTTCTCCATCACTATAAACAATGTCCGGAAAGTCTACGCCGCTGCAATTGAACCCAAGGTTTACTGGGCTATATGGGTGATTCAATAAATGCTGCTCTACCAAAGGTATAGGCACACATAGCCATTCTGCTAAAACTGTGGCATAGAGGTCTCTAAAATCCATTGTGTATTCTAAATTACCTCGACCATCTGGATCGTCCAAGGTTGGATGGTCACCAACAAAGGCACTACCATTTAGTCCAGATCCAAAAAATAGGGTAGGAGCTGCCTTTCCATGATCGGTTCCGTTGGAACCATTTTCAAAGATCCTTCTTCCAAATTCAGAGAATGTCATGCTCAATACTTTGTCATCTTGTTGGGTAAAGCCTAAATCGTCATAAAAACTATCAATGGCAACAGATAGGTTGGTCATCAATCTTTCGTGGGCCAAAGGTTGGTTTCCATGTGTATCAAAACCGCCCATGGAGATCATATATACCTTGGTGCCCAAATTTCCTTTTATCAATCGGGCCAAAAGGGCCAATTGGCGAGCAAAACCGTTGTTTTGGTATTCTACCTGATTTTGACCCCTTTCGTAGGCGTCATGGATTTTACCGGAATATTCATAGGTGGTATTAGCAACACCCCTTAAGAATTTCAACTGGTCACCATACATACAGTTGTTAAACAGGGTATCATCCAAGCTATATTGCTGTCCTGTTTCCGCGATTTGCTCCAATTGATCAATATTGTTGGTTACAAATGCGTAATTGGTCTCTTCCCCTTGAAATACCAAACTACCGAACTGACCAATTTGTATAGCCGCTGGGGATTCTGGGGGGTTGACTAAATAATCTGGATATATATTTTCAAAGTGACGTCCCATCCAGCCAGTATTCAAGCCGCTAAAGCCTGAAGTGGTTAAATCAGTATTTGCAAAAATATCGGAGCCTGTAAAATGGGAAAGGCTTTGTCCTTCATATCCCACCCCATGAACGGCCTTAAACTGTCCGTCTGCCCACATGGGCTGCAGGGATTTCATATACGAAGGAACCCCAAATTCATCGGTAAGTTTTAAGATCTTACTTTCTGGGATATAAATATTGGGCCTGGCATTTGCATAGGCATCATATTGTTCAATTGGAATTACGGTACTAAGTCCATCGTTTCCACCCGACAAACGGATAAGAATTAGAATATTGTCCGTTTCTGCCATAGAGATTGCCGCTGTCAAAGGAGATGGGGCGGATGCTGTCAGAAAATTACTTCCCAACATCATAGATCCGGATCCTGCAATCCCTAGGGCTTGCATAAAAGAACGTCTACTCCAGAATTTGTGTTCATGGTCGTGGCCGTCTTTATCTTTGTGGTGGTTTATGGGGATATGGATATTATTGCACATGGTCGTAGGTGTTATTTTAATTGGAATTCTGGTTGTCTGGCGAGGTGTTGTAATAAAAGGTAAACTTGGAAGGGAACTTCTGGACTGATATCTAACATCCAAATTCCCTGACCTCCTTCAATATAATCAGAACCGTAGTATATTTCTGGAATATCGTCTATAGTAAAAGCTGAAAGGGCATTGTCAAAATCGGCCTCTGTCAACAATCCTTTTGGGGTCATTTCGTTCACTATGGCCTCTACCACAATTCTTGGGTTGCTAGTCCCTCTATTGCTTGGCCCAACGGCTTCAACGGCAAAAGTTCGAAACTGTTCTGCATTGTGGCCATAAAAGCCATCTAACATAAACTCTAGGGAGAGCCATCTTCCTATCATGAAATTGGTATTGATCCAGGTTCTGTCCCTTTGCCAACCGGCCACATCCACCGGATCAAAAAGCTCTTGACTCAGCATTCTGGTAGTTTCAATAATTTGGTTCATCACACTATCATCATAAAAGAAGCCTGTTTCTTTCAATAAATTTAAAAACAGATCATATGGACTTTTAATTATGACACCAATAGCCTCATCATCAAAAAAATGTTGACTTTTGAATAGTTGGGACAGTACAGGGGCAATTTCAAAATTGTTGGATACCATGGTACTGGCCATCCCTTGAATTATTGTTTGCGCATTTCTGGCATCATCATTGGAGTCTGGGTGCACAAAGAACTCATATAATTTGGTACATATATATCGTGCAATTTCATTGGGTCTTTCTTGGAAGAGAATATCAATAACGTCGTCATATCCCCAGTTTCCGGTCTGCCCTAAAATGGTCTTGCTTCCTGAGTCATGTTTGGTTGGATCAAAGGTCACTTGAGAACAGCCTATTTCACTTCTATCCACATACCCGGTCAAAGCTCTGGCTGTTTCAACGATATCCTGTTCCGTATACCCATTGCCCTCTCCTAAAGAAAAGAGCTCATAAAGTTCGCGGGCATAGTTTTCATTAGGGCGGTTGTTAATGTTATAAGCACCGTCCAAATAAAACAACATGGCACTGGTAAGTCCTATGTCATGAACAAAGGTCTTAAAGTTGCCCAAGGCGTTTCGCTGTAGACAGTCTGTATAATAATACAGGAAAGAATTACAGTTGTACACATTCAATTCTGTAACAAAATGGTTGCTCCAGAAAAAACTGAGTCGGTCTCTTAAGTTATTATTGATTAAGCCATTGGCATAGGCCAGTTTCCATTCCCCAATTTGGGAATTTCGCAAGGCGCGCCTTGCATCGTCATCCTCGGGATAGTTGCTATTGTTCCAATCGGCCCATGCTGGTGCAGTTAAGGTTGGCATGTTTACGGCCTCATTAATCAAACCATCCACTAAGGCTGTTGCAGATTGACCTACCGCCTGATCTATTGTCTGAACAGACGCGCTAAACCCCAGTCTTCTATACAGATGCGCAGCCTTTAATTTATCTAAAGGTGCAGTATAGGTGGCTAAACTGGAGGTGTTACAGTTAATAAAGAATTCCATGGTTTTTGAAGCGTTGGTTTCTGAGTTCATAGTTTTGGGGATACTAGTAAACGGATAAATACTATTGTATAGTATTAGTAATCAGCTAAATTCGTTGATTTAAGAATTAAATTACGTGTATAAAAATTATTTGGACGGTGAAAGGCTTATATTTTCGACCAACTACGCTTATTTTTAGGATTTATAGAATTTTTTATGGGAAAACATAACGAATTTGGAAAGCTGGGAGAACAAATTGCAACAGATTACCTAATAGAACAAGGGTATACTATTACATACCGTAATTATAGGTATTTAAAAGCTGAAATTGATATCGTGGCATTAAAAGGAATCGATTTGGCGGTCATAGAGGTTAAATCTAGGAGCACCATTTTATTGGTAACATTGCAGAAACCGTTACGCTTAAAAAGAAACAGCTAGTGGTCATGGCTGCTAAGCATTATGTAATAGAAAATGATTTGGATGTTTCCGTTTGTTTTGCCATCATTACTATTTTCAAGCAAAATGGAAAATTTAAGTTGGAGCATCTAAAAGATGCCTTTTATCATTTTTAGGTCATTTTGGTAATGAAAAGTCATTGCTTTTTTGCAGGGTTCAGTAGTTTTTCTCGGAGCTCTGATTAGTTGGGATGCTTAAAGAATGAATTATAGGGATGTCATAAAATAGGGACTTATTTTATTTTAATAACGGTTACATATAAGGACAGCGGTTAATTTTCATAGAACTATGGGATTACGCTCTGATGTATTGTTTTATTTATAACATATTGTTATATTTACAAATTCAACCAAGCCAATGCAAGTTAATGAAGACAATTTCATCCGTAGTAGAGGAGTATATTAAAAAAAAGCCATTTCTCCAAAGCGCTTTGTCCCAAGGTATAATTAATCTAACATCACTTTCTAGGCTGGTTAGGCCAGAAATTGAGGAAGAATTAGGGAAGGATATCAGAAACGGCGCCATTGTTATGGCTTTAAAACGACTTTCTGATGATCTTGAATTTAGGGCAACCCATAAAATTATAAAAGTTCTTAAAAATATTGGGGAAATTACGGTACGATCTTCCCTAACGGATTTTACTTTTTTGGTTTCAGAGTCAATTCTTGATAATCAGACCCAATTAATAAAGGAAGTCAATAAGAATAAGGATGTTTTCTATACTTCCTCAAGAGGAGTCAATGAAATGAACATTGTGGTTAGTAATATATTGGACGATACCGTACAGGAGTTATTCAAAAATGAAAAATGCACCCAAAAGGCGAGTAACCTTTCTTCTATTACCGTTAAATTACCAGCGGAGAATGTATCCGTTCCCGGAATCTATTACTTTATTTTCCAACGCTTGGCATGGGAAGGTATAGTACTGTTCGAAGTCATTTCTACAACTAATGAGTTTACTATTATTGTAAATGATGAACAGGTTGATACGGCCTTTAAAACCATAAAAGATTTAAAGGCGCTATAGTCGCCAACTGCAGTACCTAATTTTTTAAAACGGAGAGTAATTCCTCCAAACTTGAAGGTTTGGCAATAATTTTTTTCTGGGAATCCAAAACAAAATAAGTGGGTGTTTGATGCACATCGTAGAGGAAGACATATTCATTTTCCCATTTCCCTAGTCCAAGAATATGTGTAAAACCACCTAATTTAGCCGATTCATCCTTCCAAGATATATCATCATCTTCCAAACCAATTGCCAAAACTTGGATAGTCTCACGATCCTTTAATTCTTTATGCAACTCTGGAACTTCCTTTAAACAATGAGAACAGGTACTGCTCCAAAATAGAAGCACATACTTTTCCGATACAGAAAGGTCGCTTAGTTTCTTGTCCACACCATTAACTTTCCACTTAATTTCTGGTGCTCTGGCACCAATTCTCAAACGATTGCTCAGTTCAATTTTATCTGTTATCTCCAGTATTTCTTTTTTTTCATTGATCCTGGATAGAGGAAGAAGGTAATTGTTGTAAATAAGATCAGAGCTAGAACTCATTTCTCTTTTTGAAGTCTCTGTCCATAACTTTTCCAAAAGCTTGGCTTTAAACAAAGGATTCACGCTTGTTAGTTTACCGTTCAATACCTCTAAATTTTCCTGTATTCCTTTTTCTGGTATAGGATTCGATGCAACATGAGATATGGAAGAAAAAACAAAGGTTAAAGCCTTTTCTACTAAAAACCCTGAACTTTGGAGGGTTGGATTGTTAAAATCCAAAACATCAAAAAAGTGTTCTTTTTTGGATGAGAGGTATTGTTCATAGGTCTCTATTTTCAATGGTACGTATGGCCTATTTGCTTTAATGAAGCTGTTAGCGATCATCCCCTCGGATTTGGTTTCAAAGGAATCTTGTATCTCTTTCAAATGTTTTACGATAGCATTAAAATCTGCCTTTCCTTTTTTCCCCGTGGCATAATAGTCTGCCAATTTTTTTTCTGCTGCGTTTATCTCTTTACTATAGGATAGGTAGGTTCCATTCTCTTCAGACGATTTAAAAGCTACCCCATTAGAGGTATTGAAGGAGAGCATTATATCCTCTTTCCCATTATAGATGACATCAAAATAAAATTCATCTGTAGGTATAGCATAAACCATTCTGTATACTCCTGCCTCGGCAGTTTTAGGCATTATTAATTCCAAATCCCCATTTTTTACGGGACCCGCAGTTACATATTCCTGACCGTTTGGATTTAATTGGTAGGCCATAACCCATTTAAAATCGGCAGAGGGTGAAAAGGGACCAGAAATGGCGTGTTGTGCACATAAGCTTGTGCTCACAATTAAAAAGAAAAAAAGCAGTGATTTATACATATAAAAGGTTGTTCAAAAATTATTCCAAGAAATAGGTTTTACTTAGTAGCATTCCAATATCCTATTAGGAAACGGGTTCTGGTGTTTTAGAAAAAGGTTGAAATGCTTTTAATGCTTTGTCCAAGGATTTAATATTTTCGAAGACCAATATTAGTCGAAGTCCGCTACGGGTCTGTTTCTCCTTTATTTTGCACAACTGCGCATGAGACTGCACAAACTGAAGCACTTTGGTAAAAGAAGTACTTTGGTAAAAGGCCGACTGTTGGTCCGAAATGAAATAGCCGATTATCTTGCCCTGTTTTAGGACCACTTTTTCAAGACCGATGCTATTGGCAATCCATTTAATTCGTACAGAACTCAAAAGATCTTCGGCCTGTTTGGGCAACTCTCCAAAACGGTCCACAAGTTGGGTTTCAAATTTATGGAGTCCGGCTTCATCTTTTATTTCGTTCAACTGTGTATAAAGATTTAACCTCTCGGTGACATTATTGATATAGTCATCAGGAAAAAGAAGCTCAAAATCGGCATCTATCTGGGTATCTTTCACATACACTTTTTCCTTTTCATTGCCACCTATTTCTTCATACAGACCTTTAAATTCATTTTCTTTGAGCTCTTCAATGGCTTCCGTTAGGATTTTCTGGTAGGCATCAAATCCTATATCATTAATAAAGCCACTTTGTTCTCCTCCCAAAAGATCTCCTGCACCACGAATTTCAAGATCTTTCATGGCAATATTAAAACCGCTACCAAGTTCCGTGAATTGCTCTAGGGCTTGGATGCGTTTTCGGGCATCATTAGTCATCACATCATAAGGAGGTGTTATGAAGTAACAAAAGGCTTTTTTATTGCTCCTGCCCACACGTCCACGCATTTGATGTAGGTCGCTTAAACCAAAATTATTGGCGCTATTGATGAAAATGGTATTGGCATTGGGAACATCAAGGCCACTTTCAACAATGGTGGTAGATACAAGAACATCAAATTCATTGTTCATAAAGGCCAACATCAAAGTCTCTAGTTTTTTTCCATCCAGTTGCCCATGGCCAATGCCAATTTTGGCATCCGGCACGAGACGTTGGATCATGCCTGCTACTTCCTTAATATTCTCTATTCGGTTATGGATAAAAAATACTTGTCCGCCTCGCTGTATCTCATAGCTGATAGCATCCCTTATAGTGTCCTCACTAAAGCGGATGACCTCACTTTCTATGGGATATCTGTTTGGTGGCGCCGTGTTTATGACCGACAGATCCCTAGCGGCCATCAAACTAAATTGGAGGGTCCTAGGGATGGGCGTCGCGGTAAGAGTAAGTACGTCCACATTTTCTTTGATGGACTTCAATTTGTCCTTTACGGCTACCCCAAATTTTTGCTCCTCATCCACAATTAGAAGTCCAAGATCTTTAAACTGCACATTTTTGTTTACCAACTGGTGGGTTCCTATGATGATATCCACTTTGCCTTCTCCCAATCGCTGAAGCGTATCTTTTTTTTCTTTTGCCGTTCGGAACCTATTTAGGTATTCCACGGTGACAGGCATTTCCTTTAAACGTTCATTAAAGGTTTTAAAATGTTGAAAGGCCAGAATAGTTGTTGGAACAAGTACAGCGACCTGTTTGCCATTGTCCACGGCCTTAAATGCAGCGCGTATAGCCACTTCCGTTTTACCAAAACCTACATCCCCACATACCAAGCGATCCATGGGGCGTTCGCTTTCCATATCCCTTTTTATATCTTCTGTGGATTTGCTTTGATCAGGAGTATCTTCGTAGATAAAGGACGCTTCCAGTTCATGCTGCAGATAACTGTCAGGGGCGTATTGAAACCCTTTTTCCAGCCTTCGCTTAGCATAGATTTTGATGAGGTTGAAAGCAATTTGTTTTACTCGTGATTTCGCTCTTTCCTTTACCTTCTTCCATGCACCGGATCCCAATTTGTAAATTTTGGGTTCTTTGCCGTCTTTCCCATTAAACTTGGAAATTTTATGAAGGGAATGGATGCTCACATAAAGAATATCCCTTTCGCCATATACTAATTTTATGGCCTCTTGCTTTTTGCCTTCAACATCAATTTTCTGCAGTCCCCCGAATTTCCCTATTCCATGATCAATATGGGTAACATAATCACCAATCTCTAGTTTGTTAAGGTCCTTAAGGGTAATGGCCTGCTTCTTGGCATACCCATTTTTAAGGTGGAACTTAAGGTATCGTTCAAATATTTGATGGTCTGTATAGACCACTATTTTTAAATCTTCATCTATAAAACCTTGGAATAAAGGGAATACTAGAGTTTGGTAGTGCACCTGTTTTCCTACCTCGTCAAAAATATCATGGAACCGTTTAGCTTGTTGCTCTGTAGCACAAAAGATATAGTTGTTATATCCTTTATCATTGTTATCATTTAGATTTTCAATCAACAGATCAAATTTCTTATTGAAGGAGGGTTGAGGTTTGGTATTGAATGTAATTACTTCAGGTTCCTTTTTCCTCAGTTGTTTATTAAATTGGGTACCAACCTCAATCAAACTAAAATCATGTAATTGCTCCTTTAAGAAAGATGAGCTTAAAAACAATTCCTCTGGTTGCCCATGCTTTATATTTTCTGACAGTGTTTTGAAAGCCTCTTCTGCTTTTGCAAAAAGAGAATCTAGACGGTCGAAGAGGAGGTCTAAATTTTTTGCAAAGACTATAGTATTGGCCGATATATATTTTAGGAAACTTTCCCTTGTCTCATCCAAGAACTTGTTTTCTACATTAGGGATGATGGTAATTTTTTTAACTTTTAGAGTTGATAACTGTGTTTCCACATCAAAGGTCCTAATGCTGTCTACTTCATCACCAAAAAATTCTATACGGTAAGGCTCGTCATGGGAGAATGAAAATACATCCACAATACCACCCCTTACGGAAAACTCCCCTGGTTCTGTGACAAAATCAACCCTTTTAAACTTGTATTCAAAGAGGACTTCGTTGAGAAAATCCAAGGATAGGGTGTCCTCTAATTTTATCTTAAGGGTATTCTTGTCGAGCTCCTTTCGCGTAACAACCTTTTCGAACAGTGCATCGGGATAGGTGACAATAATAGCAGGTTTTTTTCTGGAGTTGATCCGGTTAAGTACTTCTGCCCTTAAAAGCACATTGGCATTGTCTGTTTCTTCTATTTGATAGGGTCTTCTATAGCTCCCTGGATAAAATAGCACATCGGATTCTCCTACTAATTGCTCAAGATCGTTAAGATGGTAGGCAGCTTCTTCCTTATCGTTAAGGATCAATAGGAACGGAGCTCCAGCATCTTTGAATGCATCTTTTATGGCAAACGAAAGAGCGGATCCTGTAAGCCCTTTTAATCTGAAATGTATTTGGGGATCAGCAATAGATTTTCTCAGTTTCTGCAGTTGCAGGGACTGTGAAAAAAGTTGAGGTACAATGGTTTTACTCAAGAGTAAAATTTTTTATACAAATATAGGCACTCTTGGACTATCTTGAAAAACATAAATACTAAAAACAGAAAAGGAATTTTTCAAAATCTGCTTTCTCATTGTATACATTAGGGGCTACCCTAATGGCTTTTCCACGATAGGATACTAATACGTTCTGCTCCTGTAAGCGTTGTTTTATTTTATGCATCTCCTTATCTTTTGCTAGGTAAACACCAAATAGATGCTGCCCCCGATAGTCATTATCCTCAACAAAACACCCTTGTTCCCTTAACTTGTCTATCGTATGTTCAGAAATTGACTGGCAATAGTGCTGTATCTGTTTTGGCTGCCATTGTATTAATTGTTCCAATGCATTGATCAACATTGGGACTAAAATAAAATTACTGGACTCCCCAACTGAATATCTACCCGCATGGGGTTGATATTCGTCGTGGTATTGGGTCAATTGGGTGAAATCTTCGCTATGGAGTTTATTCATCCAGTTGTCCTCCAAAGGTTTACCCTCGTTAAAAGTATCGCTATAATAGGCTACTCCCAAGGAATAAGGTCCCATAAGCCATTTATAACCCCCACAAATCAAAGCATCGGGCTGTATTTCTTTCACAGAAAATGGGAGGGCACCAACACTTTGAGTACCGTCAATAATAAGTAACGCATTCACGGATAACGTTTTTTCGCGAATAGATTTTAAATCAAATTTGGTGCCGTCTGCCCAATGTACGTGGGCCATAGCTACAAGGGCCGTTTTATTGGTAATAGCATTTAGGATTGCTTGGTTCCAAAGCTTGCCACGATTTTTAAATTCGCTTGGAGGCTGAATGATCTTTATATGTGCCCCATAGGTTTTCGCCAACCGTCTCCAGGTATAAACGTTGCTGGGAAACTCTTCTTCCACCAACACGATTTCATCCCCGGCCTGCAACTTTAAGTTGTTGGCCACAGTGGCTGTACCGTAGGAAACAGAAGGGATGATGGCAATATTTTGATAATTAGGGGCCTCTATAAGTTCTGCAAAACGTTTTTTCAGCACTACCCTTTGAGTAAAAAAATCTGCTGGACTAATAGAATACGGTTGACTCTTTCTTTTGAGGTTGGCAATCCCAATTTCCTCCGTGCTTTTTAGTTGTGGGGACATATAGGCACCGTTTAAATAAGTGATATCGTCCTCAATGCTGAACAAGTGTTTTTGGCTGGTGAGCATTTTTAATTTTTTGACACTAAAATAACCTCATTTTTTGTAATAGCATACACTTCATCTTCTTTTGTGGGGGTTAAAATATGGGTGCCCGTAAATTCGCCAAAAGCTGGAAGGATCATCTGGTTTGTCCTTTTAAAAAAACAAGGGAGTTTAAGTCGTTGTCGGCCCAAACCTTGCAGTTTGATAGCAGGATGAATATGGCCCGAAAAATTAAAAAATCCCTTTTTTTCTTCCGGATGGTGGGTCAAGAAAAAAGGTGGAAGTCTCAATTCTTGTGTAATCCCTATTTTAATATTTTCATATTTTAGAGGGGAAATTATGTCATGATTGCCCACCACCAATATGATTTTAGAAGCTTGTTCTGCTGTCCAGGCTTCAAAGTGGTGCCATTCGCTATTTAGGTAAGAATGGAAGAGATCACCCAAAAAACAGATGGTCTTTGGTTTAAATTTCACTACAACTTTTGTTAGCAATTCAAAGTTCTTTTCGATGGCACATTGAGGTATGGCAGCTCCATGTTTTCTAAAGTGGGAGATCTTTCCTAAATGCACATCACTTACCAAGAGCATGCCTTGCTCTTGCCAAAAAAGAGAACCAGTGCAGTGGAGTATGAAATTCTGATCTAGAATTTGAATGTGTTGCGTCATGGAATTTTTGAGATTGGTAAAATTAACCCTAAATCGTAAATAATCACCTCTTTATTTCGATTCTATCAGTATTCATTCTCCTTCTTGTACAAGGAAGAGAGCGTTTTTTCCCTGCCTTGTAGCCTTTTCAATTTATATTTTACTATCCCATTTTGTTCCTCCTTTTAAAGTAGGGAAGCCGCAGGGCGGGCGTGGTTATTTCTTCATCAGCTTCGCTGTCATCTTCTTAATCCGATCTGCCAGTTTTTCGCTAGATAATTTTTCCCTGAGTCGGTCTGTAATGATGGGGAAGGAGAAGGGGGTGGGTTTTTTACAATCTTTCCAAACCACTTTCTGCTCCTCTATACGTTCTAATGCCAAACGCAAACGACCTTCCTCCAATTGATGTTCAAAAGTTTCTGTAAAGGCTTGTTGGAACAATAGGTTATCTGCCTCGTAATCCCTGAAAACATCAAATAATAACTGGGAACTGCTCTGTAGATGTTTCATTTTTATCCCCTTATCGGGATATCCTGTGAATACCATACCACTGATCACAGCGATATCTCTAAATTTTCTTCTAGCCATTTCTGTTGAGTTTAAGCTTTTTCGCAAATCGTCCAATAGAAATTCGGCACTGAAAAGGTTGTTATCCATGACCTGCTGCATATCTATCTGTTGATCTGACAGCAGTTCAAACCCATAATCGTTAAACGCAATGGAAAAGGTAACCGGCGTCAAAAGACTAATGCGGTATGCTAATAGACTTCCCATAGCTTCATGGACAAACCGACCTTCAAAAGGATAGAATATATGGTGGTATCCATCTCTGGTCTTGAAAGTTTCTATTAGAAATTCATCCGGTTTGGGAACGATACTCTCCATTTTTTGCCTTTCAAAAATACCATCTAATGCCCTCATCTCTTTGGAAAGTTGGGAAGTTGGTAGATTTGCCCCATATAGTTCTTCCCGCAGCAGTTCGGACATTTGTGCGGAAAAACCCATCCTGCCGCCCATCCAGCTAGGAACCTTATTGGTTTTTTTAGAAGAATTGCGCACGTGCACCTGCATATCTTTAATGCGTATAAACTCCAAGTTTCTTCCGGCAAAAGTGAACACGTCCCCTTGGGTTAGTTTAGAAATAAAAAATTCCTCAATAGAACCTATATATCCGCCTTTTTGATATCGGACAATTAAATTGGCATCTCCCACAATGGTTCCTATTTGAAAGCGATGGCGCATGGCAACGCCTCGGCTATTTACCTTGAATCTGCCATCATCCTCAATCTCTACTTTTTTATATTCATCATAAGACTGAAGGCTTTGACTTCCGAGTACAATAAAATTCAACAGCCATTGCCATTGGTCTTTTGAAATAGCATGGAAACAAAAGGTTTCACGAATTTCCTTGTAAATCTTATCCGCAAAAAAACCATCGGAAACCGCCAAAGTGGTCAGGTATTGCACCAATACATCATAACTGTTAAGGTAGGGCAATCGATCCTCCACCACCTGATCTTTTACTGCTCTTTGAAGGGCAGAAGCTTCTATGAGTTCCATAGCGTGAGTGGGCAAGAAATAGATGACACTTTCTTCTCCTGGTCTATGGCCACTTCGGCCAGCCCTTTGTAAAAAACGGGCCACTCCTTTTGGTCCCCCTATTTGTATAACGGTTTCTACCGGGGCAAAATCTACTCCAAGGTCTAGACTAGAAGTACATACCACTGCTTTTAGACTTTCATTTCTGATGGCTTGCTCTACCCATAACCGGGTTTCCTTGTTGATGCTTCCGTGATGCATGGCAATTTCTCCCGCATACTCTGGATGTAGTTGTAGGATTTTTTGGAACCATATTTCGCATTGGCTTCGGGTATTGGTAAAAAGCAAGGTGGTCTTACTCGCATTGATGATGGGAACTACTTCCTCCAATAAATGAAGACCCAAATGTCCCCGCCAAGGAAATGTTTCCATGGTTTTGGGAATAATACTTTTTACCGTGATTTTTTTGTTCAATTTCGCTTTGATCAAAACCGAATTTCCCTGAATTTCTTTGTTTGTGCCTAAAAGCACCTCTTTTGCCTGTTCCAAATTCCCTATGGTTGCAGAAATACCCCAAATGCGAATGTTCTTGGAGACTGTTCTTAATCTGGAGAGGGCCAGCTCCATTTGAACACCACGTTTGGTACCCAATAACTCATGCCACTCGTCCACGACTATGGCCGAGCAGTTTTTGAACATGGTATCATACCCCTTGGAGGCCAATAATAACTGTAAACTTTCAGGGGTGGTAATCAGAAGGTCTGGCATGTTTTTCTTCTGTTGTACTCTTTCTTTATTTGTGGTATCCCCAGAACGTATACCTATCGTGAAATTTGTGCCCAAGTCCTTGGAAACTCGTTCTGCTGACTGGAGTATTTCTTGAGAGAGCGCTCTAAGGGGTGTTATCCAAATGGCCTTAAGGCCACTTTTGTGATTGGTTTTATAGTCAGGATTGTTTTTTATATAATTAAGGATAATGGGAAACCAAAGGGCGTAGGTTTTTCCACTGCCCGTAGGAGCGTTAAGAAGGCCATGCTTTCCTTGTAAAAATGCTCTCCATGTATCTTTTTGAAATTTAAAAGGGGTCCAGCCTTGTTGTGAAAACCAAGCTTCGGCTATGTTGTAAAGCTGTTCTCTATTCATCATCACTTTTGGAACCTGAAATGAATCCCTTTAAATCTTCAAGGGTATTGGCCTCATTTATTTTTTTGTCTGTGCGCCATCTTAAAATACGGGGAAATCTTGTTGCAACGCCACTTTTGTGCCTTTTGGAAATGGCAATCCCCTCAAATGCAATTTCAAAAACGTGATGTGGGGTAACGCTGCGCACTGGTCCAAAACGTTCCAGAGTATTTTTTTTGATCCAAGCGTCTATTTTACTAAACTCGGCATCAGTAAGTCCGGAGTACGCTTTGGCGAAGGTGACCAATTCCTTTTCGCCAATTTCATTTTGGTCCCAAAGGGCAAAGGTATAATCCGTAAAAAGATTACTGCGTCTACCATGGCCGCGCATGGCATAGGTGAGAACGGCATCAATGGTCAAAGGATCTACTTTCCATTTCCACCAATTGCCCTTTTTTCTACCCACCAGGTAGGGTGAATCTTTTCGTTTGAGCATGAGTCCCTCACTTTTCACTTCTCTTGAACGATTCCTTTCTTGCACCGCTTCTTCCCAATTAGAGAATTCCATGGTTTCTGATAAATGAAGGGGCAGGGCTATGTTTTCTAGGATTGGGCGCACCAAGGCTTCTAGGAATTTTCTCCGTTCAGAAAAAGGTTGTTTTCGAATATCCTTCCCCTTCCATTCCAATAGATCATATGCTTTTAGAACTACAGGTGTTTTTTTAAGCAATGCTTTTGAGATGGTCTTTCTACCTATCCTGGTCTGTAGGTCGTTAAATGTTCCAATTTCTCCATTGAGAAAAGGCAAAATTTCTCCATCTAAAACTGTCCCATTCGGAATTTGCCCAATAAAGGAATTGAACTCAGGATATTTGTCAGTTACCAATTCTTCACCGCGGCTCCAGATAAATATTTCGTTATTTCTAATGATGATCTGTGAACGAATACCGTCCCATTTATGTTCTACAAACCAGTCTTTTACATCGCCTAATTTATCAGGAGTATCCTCTATGGCATGTGCAAGATAAAAAGGGAAGGGTTTGGAGAGGTAATCACTTTTATTTTCTTCCAAAACTAGTTTTTGAAAGGAGATACTGTTGGGGTCCCAATTGCCCATTAGTTTATAGGCCAATATATCTTCGTCTATTTCCGTGGCTTGGGCGAGGGCCTTAGTCATCAATTTTTGGCTGAGCCCTATCCGAAATCCACCGGTGATTAATTTGGTGAAAACAAAGCGTTCGTAATAGTCCATCGTCTTCCAGTTTTGAAAGAGATAGGCCTTTTTTTCAGTTTCTGGTTTTGCTTTTAGAGCTATCATTTCCTCTAGAAACTGGGATAGGCTTTTTTCTGTTTGAACCGTTGCAGAAGGGATTACCAAAGCTATGGTTTCGGCTAAATCCCCCACAATATGATAGCTTTCCTCAAAGAGCCATAGGGGAATATTTGAAAGTTCAGAGGCCCATTGGCGCAGTAAGGTAGTGTTCACAGGTCTCGGTGGTCTGCGATGCGATAGAATAGCGATGGTCCAAACCTTATCCTTATCCTCTACTTGTTTAAAATATGTTGTCAACGCCGCTACTTTTTGGGTAGTCTTATTTGTGCTGTCCAAGGTTTTTATAAGTTGCGCGAATCTTTTCATAAACAAAATAGCTACCTAAGGCTGTTATTAGATCTTCGAAAGTTGTTTTAGGTTTCCTTCTTCTGACTCTTGTGTACTTAATTCAGAAAGTTCTCCTTCATATTGGGTTTTTTCTGTGCGGGCATCATACCCTAATTCCCTTAAATATTTAGAAAATAGATCTGTATATCCATGGGTACATATTATTTTTTCAGCACCAGTGGCCTTTATGCTATCTAATAATTGTTGAAAGTCGCAATGGTCACTGAGGACAAAACCCCTATCTATTGCCCTTCTTCTTCTGGCTCCTCTGAAAGCCATCCAGCCACTAGCAGAACCTGTGACAAAGGGTGCCATTTTTCTGATCCATGGGCTTCCATGCGCACTTGGCGGGGCCAAAACCATATTTCCAAGAAAATCAACTTTTTTGGTGTCCTTGGTTATTAGGGTCGTAGAAGGAAAATTCACCATTGGTCTTAGAACTTCCGTCATATTTTCTATTGCTGCATGGGTATAAATGTTACCAATATCCGTATCTAAATATTTTAATAAGCGTTGTGCTTTTCCAAGACTATACCCAAAAAGAACGGAGGTTTTCCCTTCTTCCCTATTTGAAGCCCACCAATTGTTAATATCCTTGAATACCTCATGTTGGGGCGTCCATTTAAAAGCGGGTAAGCCAAAAGTACATTCAGTTATAAGCGTATTGCATTTTACGACCTCATAGGGAGCGGAAATTCCGTCATCTTCCGTTTTGTAGTCGCCAGTAAAAACCCAAACTTCACCTTTATGTTCCACCCGTATTTGAGAAGAACCAATAATATGTCCAGCGGGATGTAGACTAAATTTGACGTTGTTAATTAGAAAGGGTTCCCCCCAATTTTTTCCTGATACCACAATATCTCCCAACCGATGTTTAATGATGGGAACATTGTAGTGATGTGTAATGTATTTTTTGTGACCGTATCTACTGTGGTCAGCATGACCGTGTGAAATGATAGCATAATCTACAGGCTTCCAAGGATCCAAATATACCTTGGCAATACTGCAATAAATTCCCTTGCCCGTAAACTGAAGAAGAGGTTTTTCCATAGCTGCGGAAAGTTACGAATTTCTTTTGTTTTTGAGGATCCATTTGGGATAACGCCCAATATGAAGTCTATGTTGATAGGGTAATGAATATACTAGGTAACTGTTGAAATAATTGTAAGTTTTTAAACCAATGATTTTTAAAAAAATATATCTTTGTTCCTACCAAAATTAAATGAAATATGTCTTTTGTTGATTTATATGACAATAGTGAGCACAGGAAAAATTTAGCTCATTTTGCAGCAATTGCCACTCTGGCTGCTGTTGATGGGGAAATTAATCCTGAAGAGATAACGCTATTGAACCGTTTTGCCCAGAAATTGGATATTACTGACTTAGAATACAAGGAGGTTATGAGGAAGCCTACCATTTATCCTATTGATCCTCCGACAAGTTCTGAAAGAAGATTAGAGCGCTTATATGATCTTTTCAAGATTATTTTTGTGGACCACATGATCGATGATGATGAGCGAGTTCTGATTAAAAAGTACGCTATAGGTTTAGGGTATAGTAACGATGCGGCCAATAAGATCATCACTAGGTCCATCAATATCTTTGGTGGTCAAATAGATTTTGAAGATTACGTGTATCTAGTAAAGCACTAGAAAAAGAAGTAATTAAAAAGGGAGCTAATGCCCCCTTTTTTTTATGGTTTTAGTGCCATAAACTCCTCTGCTTTCTCTACCATTTTGCGGCTTCCGCAGAAAAAAGGCACTCTTTCGTGTAGTTCTCTGGGTTGAATGTCCATTATTCGCCTGTAGCCGTCACTAGCCTTACCATTGGCTTGTTCTGCCAAATAGGCCATAGGATTACATTCGTAAAGCAAACGTAATTTTCCATTTTCTGCAACACTACTTTTTGGGTACATATATATGCCACCTTTGATCATGTTTCTGTGGAAATCCGATACCAAAGAGCCAATATATCTAGAAGTATAAGGCCTGTCCTCCTCTTCTTTTTGACAATACTTGATATAATCTTTTACCCCTTGTGGAAAATGAATGTAGTTTCCTTCGTTAACAGAATAGATCTTCCCTATTTCTGGAAATTCCATTTTGGGATGAGATAAATAAAACGTTCCAATAGCTGGGTTTAGGGTAAAGCCGTTGACTCCATTACCAGTAGTGTATACCAGCATTGTAGATGTTCCGTATACAATATAGCCCGCCGCTACCTGATTTTTACCCGGCTGTAAAAAATCGTCTATGGTTACTGGAGTTCCCACAGGCGTAATCCTATGATAGATAGAAAAAATAGTTCCTACCGATACATTTACATCAATATTGGAGGAACCGTCCAAAGGGTCTATAAGGACTACATACTTATTTTGGTTCTGTTTGTCGTTACTGTTTACACTGATAAAATCGTCTTCCTCTTCAGAGGCAATTCCACAAACAATCTCCCTATTTTTTAAAGCCTGAATGAACTTTTCATTGGCTAATACGTCCAATTTTTGTTGATCTTCACCTTGTATATTGGTGTCTCCTGCTGCTCCCAAAATATCCACTAGACCAGCTTTGTTTACCTCGTGGCTCACTACTTTAGCGGCAAGACGAATGGCGTTTATAAGTTTGGAAAGCTCCCCAGATGAGTACTGAAATGCTGCCTGATGCTCTATGATAAACTCCCCAAGAGTCTTATTCTTTTTGTCCATGCAAAAACGTTGTGTTATTTGAGTACAAATATCGAATATTTTGTGAAACTACAACGATTTCGCCAAGGTTTAGTTTTTTAAATTTATAACTTTGTGTTTTATTTGTAACAATTATGGGAGACTTCACAATTAGGGATGCGCAAGCGAAGGATATGGTTAGAGTACTGCAACTTATTAATGAGTTGGCAGTTTTCGAAAAAGAGGACAATGCCGTAGAGGTATCGGCTGATGACTTAGTACGGGACGGTTTTGGTGAAAAAAAACTGTTTCATTGTTTCGTGGCAGAATCTAATGAGAAGATAGAGGGAATGGCCTTGGTATATCCGAGGTATTCTACTTGGAAAGGCCCAACTGTACATTTAGAGGATCTAATAGTGACCGAAAAAATGAGGGGTAGTGGTCTTGGGACAGCCCTTTTAAATCAGGTTGTTTCTTATGGCCATGGGTTAGGAGTAAAGCGCATCAACTGGGAGGTTTTAGATTGGAACGAGCCTGCCATTAACTTTTACGAGGCGAAAGGGGCCAATGTTATGCGAGATTGGGACGTGGTACATTTAGATGAGCAGGGAATACAGAATTATTTAAATAATTTAAAATAGGCTAATAACTAGAAATTAAAGTAGAAACGATAATATATGAGAATCTTCAAATTTGGGGGAGCATCGGTTCAGGATGCGGCTGGGGTAAAGAATGTGGTTAATGTGCTAAAAGAAGTAGGTCATGAAAATACCCTTTTGGTGGTGTCAGCTATGGGTAAGACGACGAATGCTATGGAAGTTGTGGTCAATGCCTATTTTAAGGATAAAGCTACCTTGTCTTCCGCAATTCATGAGGTGGTGAAATACCACAATGACATCATAATGGATCTGTTCGAAAATGAAAAACATCCTATTTATGGTAAAGTGAAAGCCCTTTTTGAAGAGGTTCAGGGATTTTTGGCGTGGAACAAATCTCCAAAATATAGTTTTGTTTATGATCAGGTAGTTGGATATGGAGAATTGGTTTCCAGTATCATATTAAGTGCCTACTTAAATGAGGTAGGGATTACCAACAATTGGTTAGATGTTAGAGATTTTATAAAAACAGATGATAATTATAGGGATGCTACGGTAAATTGGGAGGTAAGCCAGAAAAGGGTTGCCGAGGGCATTGATAGATCAAAGTTAAACATCACCCAAGGATTCTTGGGGAGTGATGAAAATAATTTTACTACTACCTTAGGGAGGGAAGGATCTGATTATACGGGGGCTATTTTAGCTTATTGCCTAAATGCTACCGAACTCACCATTTGGAAAGATGTTCCAGGGGTTTTAAATGCAGATCCAAGATACTTTGAAAACGCACGTTTATTGAATAATATATCCTATACGGAGGCCATAGAACTTGCTTTTTACGGGGCTTCTGTTATTCACCCCAAAACGTTACAGCCTTTGCAGAGAAAGGAAATCCCCTTGCACGTTAAATCCTTCTTGCTCCCTAAAGATCCAGGAACTACTGTAGGTAAAGGAATTGGAATTGAGCCAGAGGTTCCTTGTTTTATAGTCAAGAAAAATCAGGTGTTGATGAAATTATCATCCTTGGATTTTTCTTTTATTGTGGAAGACAGTATCAGTGAGCTTTTTAAACTTTTGCACGACCATAAAATGAAAGTAGATCTCATACAAAACTCAGCCATTAGCTTTTCGGTCTGTGTGGACAATAAGTTTGGGAAATTACAAGAACTTCTAGATATATTAAAGAGCAGGTTCAAGGTAGTCTATCACGAAGGGGTCTCCTTGTACACCATTAGACATTTTGATGCAGAATCTATTGCATCCCTTCAAAATGGGAAAGAAATCTTGTTGGAACAAAGGGGAAAAGAGACCGTGCAATTGGTAGTAAAATAATGAGATAGAAGGATGGGTTGAGGATTTTGTAGGACGTTTCAACTTGCTTTTTCCTATATTTACAGTGACCAATTTTTAAATGAACTATGGGCCTTGTAACAGCAAAGGAGGTAGCGAAAGCTATTCGTATTGATAAATATGGCGTTTTAGGTACTTTTATGGGATGGTTCTTAATGAAAGTCACCAGGTTATCTAGCATCAATGATTTTTATAAAGACCACCAACATTTAGAGGGTACTGCTTTTCTGGATGCAATTCTGGAACATTATCAGATCAAATTTGAAATTCCAGAGGAAGATTTTAAACGTCTGCCAAAGGAAGGTGCCTATATAACTATAAGCAATCATCCTTTAGGGGGTATTGATGGCGTACTTTTATTGAAATTAATGTTGCAACACCGAGAGGATTTTAAGATTATCGCTAACTTTTTACTATACCGTATAGAGCCAATGGCTCCCTATATTATGCCCGTCAATCCTTTTGAAAGTCATAAGGATGTCAAGAGCAGTATTGCCGGATTTAAAAATGCAATGGGTCATTTAAGGGATGGGCATCCTTTAGGAATATTTCCAGCGGGTGAGGTGTCTACCTATAGGGACGGCAAGTTGATTGTGGACAAGCCTTGGGAGGAAGCTGCATTGAAACTTATAAGAAAAGCAGAAGTCCCTGTTGTTCCCATTTATTTTCATGCTAAGAACAGTAGGATGTTCTATCATCTTTCTAAGATCAGTGACATTTTTAGAACTGCAAAATTACCCTCTGAAGTAACTACACAAAAAAATAGGGCGATTAAGGTTAGAATAGGACACCCAATTTCTGTTTCAACCCAAAACGAACAGGAATCCCTTGAAGAATTTACCGATCTTTTGAGAAGAAAGACGTATATACTTTCCAATGCTTATGAAAAGGAAAGTTTGTTAAATAAAGTGCCTACCACTTTAAAGATTCCTAAAGCGCCTAAAAAGATTGCAACGGCAGTACGTACAGAGGTGATACAAGAAGAAATAGTACGCTTAAGGGAAAAGGACTGCCGTTTGTTGCAAAGCAAGAATTATGAGGTTTTCTTAGCAACAGCCAAGGATATGCCCTTTATTTTACAGGAAATAGGAAGACAACGAGAAGTGACCTTTAGGGCCATTGGGGAAGGGACTAACAAGTCTATTGACCTAGATAGTTTTGATGAATATTACCACCACCTATTTTTATGGGACGATGAGGATAAGGCCATCGTTGGGGCCTATAGAATGGGGATGGGCTCTGAAATTTTTGAGAAATACGGCATAGATGGGTTCTATTTGCAGGATCTGTTCCGATTGGAGCCAGAATTATATGAGATGATGAGTCAGTCCATTGAAATGGGGCGGGCCTACATCGTGAAAGAATACCAGCAAAAGCCAATGCCTTTGTTCTTGTTATGGAAAGGGATCGTACATACTACCTTGCGCTATCCCGAACATAAATACCTTATAGGAGGGGTAAGTATCAGCAACCAATTTTCCAATTTCTCCAAATCCCTGATGATAGAGTTTATGAAATCTAACTACTGGGATCCTTATGTGGCCCAATATATCAGACCTAAAAAGGAATTCAAGGTCAAACTAAACGATGCTGATAAGGAATTTGTTTTTGATGAGACAAAGGCAGATTTAAATAAGTTCGATCGCCTAATAGATGAAGTAGAGCCAGGAGCCCTACGATTACCGGTATTGATAAAAAAGTATATAAAGCAGAATGCAAAGGTGATTGCTTTTAATGTAGATCCTTTATTTAATAATTCTGTAGACGGGTTAATGTATATCAAGATCGCAGATTTGCCTGAAAGTACCGTAAAACCTGTTATGGAAGAATTCCAAGCTGAATTGGAGCGCAAATTGGCGGAATCCCAACAAAATGGAGATATTTCATTAGACTAGGTAAACATTTCCATGACCAGAGTTAAAAAAGCCCAAGTAGATCTACTTGGGCTTTTTTTTAGACACCTATCTTGGTACTTCGTCGTTCATATAAAACATTATCCTTCCAAACATCATATAATTGGGCCACTTTTTCCCGATACCCTATTTTTCTGAATCCCAATTTCTCATGAAGTAGGATACTGCTTTTATTATCTGGAAATATGCCTGATTGTAATGTCCAATACCCTGCTTCCTCGCTCTGTAAAATTAGGTGTTTCAAAAGTAGTGTGCCAACACTACTGCCTCTACTTTTAGCGCCTACATAAACACTAAGCTCTGCCACGCCAACGTACACACAACGACTTGATACATGGGAGAGGGCCGCCCAACCCACTATTTGTTGTTCAAGTACTGCAACCAATCTACAATTGGTCAAATGGTTGTTATCCCAATAGTCATAGGTGGGTACCTTTGTTTCAAAGGTAGCATAACCTGTTCCTATGCCCTCCGCATAAATAGAAGCTACCTGTTCCCAATCTGAAGCGATCATTTTTCTGATCTCCATAATCGTATGTTTAGCAGCAACCGCTGCCAGGAGCACATGAATTAGACAAATTTTCTTGCAAGGACACCTCTTGTATGCCGCATGTTTCTTTTGCCTTACAGTCCGTTTTTTCTATCCCCAAATGCAATAGCAAGGTGTCCCCTTGGATGGTATGGTCATTGACGAATAATTGGGCTGTATGGAATTGTGGATTACTATATTCAAATTTGACTTCAGTTTCCTTTACCATAGGTTTTATTCGGTCTACCTTGGACAGTATGCCCATGGCCTTGTAGGCAGACATATAGTCCTTTTTGTCCTTTTCGGTCGGACTTTCCCAGAGTTGTATAATGGTTTCTTTCCAATAGTCGGTCCCAGCGCCACAATCTACAGAATCAATAGTGATGTTCTTTACTTCCGTGATATGATAATTTGCACCTATGGTCTTGCCTATTTGATATTCAAATACAAGACTCTTATTTGGGTGCTCCCTTAGAAGGGATAGGAATTTTGAGGTTTTCATAAGCTTATGTTTAAAATTGTTTAACAGCAGTTAGCTTGTGTAGTATTAAAAAAACTATTTAATTGCGATTGAATTTCATCCCATTTTTTTAAATCGATGCAATAGCACACCGTTTTTCCTTCTATTTCCCCCTTTAAAAGACCAATACTTTTTAGCTCCTTTAGGTGTTGGGAAATGGTGGGTTGGGCCAAACCTATTTCTTCTACTATATCATTACAGATACAGGTTTGCTGTTGGCTGATGTATTGGATAATTGCAATACGGGCCGGGTTGGACAGAACCTTAAAAATAGTCGCCAATTCATTTTGTGCCTTATTGAATATTTGTGTTTTAGTGGTACCCATAACGTATTTATATATTGCAATATTACGATATTAAAATTAAATAAAAAAGTCAAGATATGGTTTCCTGACTTTTTTACTATTAAAACCAGGGTTTACGCCCTACTTGGTATGTGTTGTAAAAATCCTCGTCTGACTTTGTCAAATAGATAATTCCTTCTATTAGTCCAACTGCCCATGTTGCTAATACAATAAAACTACCAAAGAATAGGCAGGTTGTTGCATAACCTATTATTGAAATCACTAAAAGAATAATTCCTTCTTTTTGATATCCTAAAATGAACTTATGAATACCTAGGTGACCTAGGATTATAGCTAATATTCCTGCTAGTATTTTTTTGTTGTCTGCATCCGCGCTCTTTAGGCCTTCAGAAAATTCATTAGCAGATTTTTTGGCCTCCTCCTTAAAGCCATGTGCACTTTCCTTTGCACCTTCCTTGAAATCCTTAGCAGATTTTTTGGCATCTTCGTAAGTCTCTTTAGCCCCTTCTTTAAAGTCCTTAGTCGTTTCTTTGGCCTCCTTCTTTATGTCTTCAGCTTTCTTCTTGGCATCATCAAAGGCCTCTTTGGCCTCTTCTTTTACCTTGGAAGTCTTTTTTTCTGCCTTCGCACCAGTTGCCTTAACTGTTTTTTTGGCGGAATCCGCAGCCTTGGTAGTCTTTGTTTTTGCTTTCGTTACCTTTTTCTTAGCTGTTTCACCTGTTTTTTTTGTAGCCTTTTTTGCACCCTCCATTGCATCTTTGGCCTTATCTCCTAAATCTTTGTTTTCTTCTGACATGGTTACTTGGTATTGGTTTTTTGTCTACTAAATGTAGTAATTATTTCATTATCAAAGAAATACTTTGTCTATGGGTTCCCAAAGTTCTAATTTATTGCCCTCCGGATCTAAGATCCAGCTAAACTTTCCACATTCATATTCTTCCATCTTCCCTACTATGGTAACCCCTTCTTTTTTTAGGACCTCTAATAATTCCACTAAATTCTCTACTCGAAAATTCATCATAATTTGCTTTTGACTTGGTTCGTAATAGTTGGTATCCTCGCTCATGGGATTCCATTGGGTAGAACAATCCTTGCCCTATTTATCCTTCCACCAAAAGGTGCATCCGTATTGGTCTGTGTTGAGGCCTAAATGGGTGTTGTACCATTTCTTGATGCTATCGGGATCTTTAGATTTAAAGAAAAAACCTCCCAAGCCCGTAACTCTTTTTTTCATGTTTATTGATTTAAATTAGATTGTCTGTATAATTGCACACCTAGTCTAACCATTGTTCTAAGTTTATTTATCAAAGCTTCAACCTTCTTCTTAAAGTGAAAGCAACTTTTTCCTTTAAGACATTTTTACACGGCTAGGGAAAGAGTTGCAAATTGCTTGGAATAGGTATATATTAGAAAAAAATAGAAGCGTATATCTTTGGGTTTGAACACAACACTGGCAAAGTAAAAGCCATGCACTGTTTGTTTCCCTTGCGTGACTGGTTTCGTGCCGCACACCTGAAATAGTTCATCAGATTCCTTACTCGCCCTAAGTGGAGGTACAAACGATTTTAGAAGAAGGTGCAGTTTATGTTGTATTTCTGGTAATTCCATATCCTTTATGACAATGGATTTAATCTACTGTAGGGATTGAATCAGTCTTTCGTTTAACCTTACGTAATCCATATTTTCTCCAATTCGAGCTAATTCCATGGATTTCATAGCGGTATCTATTGCCTGTTTTTTGTTGCCCATCTTCGCTAAAATCTTCGCTTTTATATGGAAAACCCAATATTGCTCTTCTGCGATTCCTTCTATTGCTTTATCTATCCATTGTAAGGCCATTTTGGGATCGCGATCTGTTTCATAATAGTAGGAGGCACCATAAAAGTAGCTCACAGAATTTTCGGGTTTGCCATCTATTAATTGCGTTTTGATATCTATCATGACCTTGGCATCCACGTCAGATTCTATGCTGAACATAGCTTTTGTATGTTCCCATTTCAGATTGAGATTCGCCGAATTGGTGGTGAAATCCGAAAAACTTATCGTAAAGGTTTCGTAATGGCTACTAGGGTGTTTCACAGGGACTTGAAACCGAAGTTTGTCATCTTTTGGATCATAACCCAAGGCTCCCCACCAACTTAAATTTTTACTCAAGATTATAGTTGCATTCTCTTTGGTAAAGATGGTATACAGCGCATACTCCCCCGCAGGTACGGGTTTGCCGTTGAGTTTTACAGCCTCGCTGAAACTTATTTTAGTGGAAGCATTGGCACCAGTGCGCCAAACTTCATCATAGGGGATAAGGTTTCCCGCTACTTGTCTTCCTTTTGCACTGGGTCTTGAATAAACCACCTTGACCTCTGAAAAGCCAACAGGACCCTTTATTTCAAAGGTTGGACTTGGTGCTGGCATCGCAATTTGACCGAATGAGCCTAAATGCCATAAAGTGATAAGGAGGAAAAGTCCGACACTTCTCAATTTATTGAAATTGCTGATTTGTAGTTTCATTTCCTTGGTTTTTAAGCGTTCGTATTAAAATTACACGAAATTTTCCTAACCAAGGACAGCGTTTAGCTAAATTGTTTTTTTACCTTATCTACAATGGTTTGTGCCAGTTTTTCCTTGCTTTCTAGTGTCCATCCTGCCACATGTGGGCTCAACAGAACATTTTCTGCTTTGATGAGGTATTCAAAGGCAGCTGGCATTTCTTTGGAAAAAAGTTGCTCAAAAGAAGATTTCTCGTATTCTAGGACATCGAGACCTGCTCCAAGGATTTTTCCTGATTCTAGGGCAGCGACCAAATCTTGGGTCACAACACTTTTACCCCGAGCTGTATTTAAAAACCAAATAGGTTTATAGAATCCATTGATGAATTCAGAATTAATCATGCCCATGGTCAAAGGAGTTTGGGGGGTGTGTAAACTGATCACATCTGCCCTTTGTCGCAGTTCCATGATCCCCACCTGTCTGGCATTCTTATCTCCGACGCCACCTTGAATATCGTAACAAATGATCTCTACATCAAAACCTGCCAGTTTTTTGGCAAACGCTTTTCCCATATTGCCATATCCAACGATGCCTACGGTCTTTCCGTCCAATTCCAAGCCGCGGTTCCCTTCCCGATCCCAAACACCTTGACGGACCTCTCTGTCGGCCTTATTTAATTTATTGAAAAGAGCCAAAAGCATACCCAGGGTATGTTCCCCAACAGCGTTCCTGTTCCCTTCTGGGGCGGAGGTAAGAAATATTCCTTTATGTTTGGCGTATTCCACGTCTATATTTTCCAAGCCCGCGCCAACACGACCAATAAATTTTAGATTGGTGGCCTTTTCTAGAAAGCCCTCGTCAATGGAGAATCTACTACGTATAATAATGCCATCATAGGAACTGATCTTAGCTTCTATCTCTTCCTTACTTGAAGTATAGTCCGTATCGTTTGTGTATCCTAATTCTTCTAGGCCTTTTGCTAGAACATCGTGATTACTATCTAAATGGAGAACTTTCATAATCGGTTTTAAATCTTTGGATAATCGGTTTGCGTTTTTTCGTGTGTTACGTTGCCGGTATGTGCTGTAGTGGATTTCTCAAAAAGGAGTACTTGGACTTCCTCATTGTCTTTGGTCATAGGGTTGTGTTCCACTCCTTTTGGGACCACTATAATTTCCCCTTCCCTGACCACTTCTGTTTTATCCCTAAACTGCATGTATAGGGTTCCCTTTAGTACTTGAAAGAGCTCATCTTCATGTTCATGGGTATGCCAGACAAACTCGCCTTGTAACTTGGCTAAAAGCACTTGCATATCATCTACTACGGCAATCTGGTGAGGGTGCCATTGCTTGGTGAATTCCGCGTGCTTTTTTAGTAGATGGATAGGTTTCATTCTTGATTTCTTTGTTTTTAAGTGCCCTAGGGATTGAAGCTAGCTACCGTGTAGCGCGTAGAGCCCGGCACCAATATTTGTTGGTGTAGTGCCCTAAAAATTTAACATAAATTTTGCAATTGAAAAATAGATGAGTATTCCCAAAACATCATTACTGGTAGTGATAAATGGTCCTGTTGCAATTGCAGGGTCTATACCCCTTTTATTTAAAAAGATAGGGATAAAAGTGCCTATCAATGCCGCATTTACAATTACTGTGACCAATGCTATGCCCACGGTAAAAGATACTATGTAGGAGGTGTTAAACCCAAAATGGCTGATCAGTAAAAATATAAATGCAAGAGCCAAACCGTTGACCAAGCCCAATATCAATTCTTTTAAGAGACGCCCCCAGATTTCCCCTTTAATGGAATCATTTGCAAGACCTTGAACCACGATTGCCGAGGATTGTACCCCAACATTTCCTGCCGTAGCCTGCATTAGGGGGATGAATGCCAGTAATATTGGAAATTTTATAAAGGCTCCTTGAAATACATTGATGATACTCGCTGCACCAATACCACCCATCATACCGATAAATAACCATGGCAGACGTGCTTTTGTGAGTTCCCAAATGCTATCATCTGCTTCCACGTCCTGGGAGATACCTGCCGCCATTTGGTAATCTTTTTCGGCCTCTTCCCTTATGACGTCCACAATATCGTCAATGGTAATTCTTCCTACGAGTCGGCCAATTTCGTCTACTACGGGAATGGCTTCCAAATCATATTTAGACATGATCTTGGCAACCTCTTCCGGTTTTTCGTTAACGTTAACGTAATCGACCTTAGGAATATAGATATCTTTTATATGTGTCTTGGTAGAAGTGGTCAATAAATCTTTAAGGGAAAGCCTACCTTTTAGTTTTTCCTCATCGTCCACCACGTAAATGGAGTGGACTCTAGTCACATTTTCTGCCTGAGCTCGCATTTCCTTCACACAGGTTAGGACGTTCCAATTTTCGTTAACCTTGACTAATTCTTTCGCCATTAGTCCACCCGCCGAATTCTCATCATAGCGCAAAAGATCAACAATATCCTTGGCATGCTCCTTGTCCTCTAACTGAGAAATGACCTTTTGGACCATTTCTTTTGGAAGTTCTCCAACAATATCCGCGGCATCATCCGTATCTAATTCATCTAGCTCTTCTGCAATTTCCTTAGCAGAAAGATTCCCTAAAATGGCCTCTCGGATGTCCTCATCCAATTCTGTTAGGATATCAGAGGTCTTATCACTGTCCAGTAATTTAATAAGGTAGGTGGCCTCATCATCGTTAAGCTCGTTGATGATTTCCGCAACATCCGCATAATGGATATCTTCCAAAAGGAATGAAAGTTCTGTATCCTTTTGTTCTTTTATCAGCTGTTCTATTTCAGCTATAAGATCATTTGTTAACTTAAATGGTATCATCCTCTATCTTCTTTGTCAACGCAATAAAATCGGTCACAGCCAACTGTTCCGGTCTTTTGTCAAATATAGTATCTTCTTTTAGAATATCTGATAGCTCCAGGGTTTTTAAACTGTTACGAAGGGTCTTTCTACGTTGGTTGAAGGCGGTTTTTACCACTTTGTAAAAGAGCTTCTCGTCGCACGCAATGGTCAGGTCCTTTTTTCGGGTGAGCCTAAGTACTCCTGATTGTACTTTTGGTGGGGGATCAAATACTTGGGGGTGTACTGTAAATAGATATTCAGCATCGTAATATGCTTGCGCCAAGACTGATAGGATACCATAAGCCTTACTTCCTTCTTTTTCACAGATTCGTTGTGCCACCTCTTTTTGGAACATCCCTGTAAATTCAGGAATCTGTTCCTTCATTTCTAGCATCTTAAATACAATCTGGGTGGAAATATTATAAGGAAAATTCCCGGTAATGGCGAATTGCTCTTCCCCAAAAATTGTGGTAAGGTCATACTTTAGAAAATCGGCTTCCAAGACTCTAAAATCGCGTTCGCGTTGCATCACTTTTGGATGTTCTAAAGGAAAACTATGGTTGAGGTAAATGATAGATTCCTCATCTAGCTCCATAGCCACCAAATCAATATCTTTCTGGAGCAGGTATTTGGTAAGCACTCCTGTACCTGGGCCAATTTCGATCACGTTCTTATAGCCTTCAAAGGACAAGGTGTTTGCAATTTCTTGGGCTATATTTTCATCCTTAAGAAAGTGTTGTCCTAGGTGTTTTTTTGCTCTAACAGGACCCTTTTCCTGACGAGAATCCTTTTTTTGACTAGTAAAGTTAGGACTGTATTTTTTTCCTTTTTTTTTAGACATGGAACTGTTTTGATTCGTAATTAAATGTAATTTTCTACATAAACCCAAGCCTTTTTGCCTGATGCTAAGGTAACCAATATTCTCTTGTAGGCTTCCCCTTCATAGGTATCGGTATCTAAAAGCTCTTGAAGTGCTAAGCTGTAACGGATGCCTTCCAAGCGGTTTATTGGATCATTTGTTTTATGAATAACAGTATACCTCCCCATGATTTTTTTCTTGGATAATTGGTATCTTATTAAGATATCCGGTTCACCCGAGAGTACTCTTCCAAACAGCTGCAATTGAATGTCTTGGTCCTGTAAGGTGCCATAGGTAAACAGTTGAATAAGATCTTTCAAGAACGATAAAAGTTAAAATTCACCAATAATTTCAAGTTCTGTCCGAAAAGCCACCATTTTGTCTGCAAAAAGTTTTAGGGCTTTTTGGCGCATTACCGGAGCATCTTCAGTGTAATATTTTGTTAAGGTCTCCTTGCTGTCTGTGGTGTATTGAACGGAATATGTAGAGCCTCCCATTTGCTCCTCTACTAGGACTTTGCATATTTTTGCCTGTGTGAATTTTTCTGTTGCCAACATTTCTGGGATATGCGTTTTTTGCATCCAAGTAAGCCATTGATCGTGCGCGGAATCTTCAATATTAGTGGTTACGTTATATATATACATAGCTTTATTTTTAAGGTTGGTTTAGGGCATCACCTCTTAAGATCCTATAATTTTTTCGTGCCAACGGAAAGTAATAACTGTCCTGATAATCATAAATTATCCTTTCATAATGTTCCTTGGCCTTTTCGGGGTCGTTTAGTTCATTTTTGTATAATTCTGCCAATGCAAAGTAAGCATCATCGGCTAGTATACCGTTACTATAGAAGGTGATAATTTTTTGATAGTTGAATTTTGCTGCCTCGAAATCTTTAAGGCTTTCTAGCAATTGTCCTTGTTTGAAAAGGGCTTCATCTTCAATTTTTTCGCCCTTGTGGTTTTCAAGGATGTCATTTAATTCGGAAATCGCTTCCTTAGTCTTTTTTTGATAGGCCAAAAGATCTGCTTTGGCATATTTTTTTAGCGCTATTTGGGTTGAATCTTCCAAAGAATTATCAGAAATCAAAAGGCTCAGTTGCATTGCATCGTTAGCTATGAGCTGGGATGTGGAACTACGCAACACTTTTAATTGGGTCAGAGCCCAATCAAAATCACCCTTATAAAAACTGGTCTGCGCCACCTTAAAACGAGCATCTTGTGCAAGGACATCATTTTTAAGATCTTTTTGAACCTGTGAAAAGTCGATCAAGGCTTCATTAAATTTTTGATTGTAAACTAAAATATCGCCCAAGGCCATTTTTATATAGGCACTCCCATATTTGTTCAACGGGAGGTCCAAGCATTGCTTGAGAATACCAATGGCGTTATCGGGTGAGTCCAATTTAAACGTGAGGAAATTGGCATAAGCTATCTGCAATTGTAGTGACTGACTATTATAGCCATAGCCCTCCATAAGTTGTTGAAAATAGTTGTCTATAGCTTCCAATTTTTTAGCATCAGCATCTAGTAGGTCTATTTCTATAAGGCTTAGCTGCGCGTTTAGTTTTATGCTGCCCTCATACCCATTGCTTACAATATATTCATAGATGGTTTTGGCATCTTCCATGGCATTGTCTTCCATGGCGAGGTTGCCCAAACTCACTAAGCGTTGTAAAGTACCTTCAGGATCCCTTTTATAAATCGCTTTTTCTTGATTAAAAGCACTGTTGTATTGTTTTTGTTGCACAAAAAGCCAGCTTAGAAGTTCGTTCCAAAGGATATCTGGATTCTTTTGTGCGTTCTGCAGTAGAATCCGTTTTAGTTTAATATTGTTTTCGTTAGCTGGATCTGACGTTATAAAATCATTTATGTTTTGCAGAATATTACTTTTAGAAGTACTACCATTGCTAATTAGGGTGAGATATGATTCGTACATTTTTTCTATATCTCCTTGCTCACCGTAGATCCTTGCCTTTTGAAAGTTATAATCCAACTTGGGATTTAAGGCCATGGCCTTTGTAAAGGCCCTTAAGGCATAATCCAATAAAACATACTGTTGAAATTTTGAGCCTAAAACATAACCGTAATTGGGATTTTCATTGATACGTTCCAATGCCTTTTCATAGTATTCTGAAGCTTTTTTTGTAAGGCCTTGCAGGTCATAATTATGCCCCAATTCAATTAGGAGGGTAGGGTAGGTGTTGCCATTTTGGATGCTTTTTAATAAGAATTGCTCCCCTTCGTCATAGCGCTCCAATTGTTGATAACAGGCAATGAGTCCTTCCAAATAATCTGGACGTCTTGGATTTTTATCTGCGAGTTTCTGATAAAAGATCAGAGCCTTTTCAAAACTACCGTCATTGAAATATTGCTTCGCCAAGAAATCATCTTGTGAATAGGACGACTGAAGGTAGAATAGAGCAATTATAATTAGAAGCGGTCGCACTTTGAGTTTTTATTCAAATATACCATAGAATATGGAAAGATGGTGTTAAGGGAGTCTAAAACAAAAGCCCAGACTTGTGTCCGGGCTTTGTTTTTTGTAGAAGATGTTTTAGTTAATCCTGTCAAAACCAGTGTATGGGCGAAGTACTTCTGGGATCATTACGCCTTCTGGTGTCTGATAGTTTTCCAAAATACCTGCTAATACTCTGGGGAGCGCCAAGGAACTACCGTTTAGGGTATGTGCAAACTGACTTTTCCCTGTTTCATCTTTAAAACGCAACTTTAATCGATTGGCTTGATAGGTCTCAAAATTTGATACGGAGCTAATTTCCAACCATCGGTCTTGGGCTGTAGAAAATACTTCAAAGTCATAGGTTAGTGCTGAGGTAAATCCTAAATCCCCTCCACATAGCCTTAAGATCCTAAAGGGCAGTTTCAGCGCTCTCAATATGTTTTTTACGTGCTCTACCATCCCGTCCAAAGCTTCGTAAGATTTGCTTGGGTGCTCTACCCTTACAATTTCTACCTTATCAAATTGGTGCAGGCGGTTCAGACCACGTACGTGGGCGCCATAACTCCCAGCTTCCCTTCTGAAACAAGGGGTATATGCGGTATATCGGATGGGAAAATCACTTTCATTTAAGATAACATCTCTAAAAATATTGGTCACTGGTACTTCAGCTGTAGGAATCAGATAAAGATCATCTTCTCCTACGTGGTACATTTGCCCTTCCTTGTCGGGCAATTGGCCTGTCCCATATCCAGAAGCTTCATTTACTAAATGGGGCACCTGAATTTCGGTGTATCCCGCCTCTGTGTTCTTGTCCAAAAAGTAAGCAATTAATGCCCTTTGTAGTCGGGCTCCCTTTCCTTTGTAAACAGGAAATCCTGCTCCTGCTATTTTGACTCCAAGTTCAAAATCTATGATATCGTATTTCTTTGCAAGCTCCCAATGTGGCAATGCATCAGAGAATAATACAGGTATAACCCCTTCCTTGAAAATTTCTTCATTGTGTTCTTCCGTGCTGCCGGCAGGAACAGAGTCATGAGGTACATTGGGGATTTGGTACAACAATATTTGTAGCTCTTCTGCGGTGGAGGTTAAATCCTCAGCGAATTGTTTGGAGTCTTCTTTTAGGGTTGCTGTCTGTTCTTTGAGACCATTAGCCTCTTGTGATTTGCCACTTTTAAAGAGTATTCCTATCTCTTTTGAGAGTTTGTTGGATTCAGCTAGGGTGTTATCCAATTTTGTCTGCAGAGCACGTCTCCTTTCATCCAATTGGATTATGTTGTCCAATAATGGAGCCGCATCTATATTTCTCTTATTAAGGGCGGTAATAATACCCACCGTATTTTCACGTATAGCTTGTAGCTGTAACATTGATCTTTATTTTGATGGCACAAATTTAATGGATTACTCTTAATTACTTTAAGAGTTTTGGGCTTAAGTTTTATGGAGCTAAAAATAAGTCTTTCTTTAGTTTGAAAGTTGTTTGGGAGCTGATAAAATCCAGCTATGATGAGAAAAATGATACCAGGGTTCTGCAGCCAAATCTACCTTAGGGTCAATAAAGGTTCGCAGCGACTTGCCATTGATACTAACTCTGGAGGTTACATAAATAGAAACTTCCTTGCCATTTCCCGCAGACTCTTTTTTTAAATGCTGTGCAAATTGCCATATAAAATCGGGATAAGTTGCAATTTTACGCTGTTGGGATTTGGTAAGGTAATCAGTAAGGCTTGCAAATTTAAAGGTGCCGTCTGCTTTGTTTACTACCTTAAAACGTATTGTCCCAGTTCTGGATCTGAGCATCATTCTCCAGCTCATTCGATGACCTTCTTCGGTCCAAAGCACATCGTCTTTTATAAAATAGTGACGTATAGGAAGTGCCAATTGCGCTAGAAAATATAGCCCAATAGTGGAGACAAGCAGCATCCTCCTGGCCGGGATACGAATTTCATTAGCTTGTAAAAGAATCCTTTTTTTAAAGAATATGCGCCTGATGGATTCTGGTTCAAAGAAAAAGACCGTGAAAGCAAGGGACAGGTAAGGGAAGATGCCTATCTGGAAAACAATGGAGTTGAAGAGATGGAAGAAAATAGAAACAACGAAGGCCAATTTCCGGGTTGGTTTCCACAAAAGGGCTGGAATAATTAACAAATCAAATAAGATTCCCGCACTCCCAATAATAACATGAACCCAAGGCTGTTGTAATATGCTGCCAATCATTGGATAGTTGGCCTTTGGGGCCATTAGTACCTTTATAAACCCAAAATCGAGCCAATCCCCATACATTTTTGCGATAGCTGCAAAGGTATACACTATAAAAAGCTGGAATACAATAATCCATTTTACATAGGCTGGCATGGTCCGGGAAGGTGCTGTCGAGTATTTTTTTGCATCCAATGCGTAATCTGTATTTGCTGGTAAAAAAATCATGATTGCGGAAATCAAAATCAACAAATAGTAATGATTATTGTAGGATGTCTTTTGCATGAGATAAACGCCTATCCATAGCAGGGTAAAGGAGATGATGCTAACTCTGTACTTATATCCTAAAGCAATACATAGCCCTAAAGTGCCCATTACTATGAAATACAGATACATGCCGATGCCTGGGAAAGGTTGTAGCCATTCAAATCCGATAAAGGTAAAAGTGAATTGTGGATTGATCAGCGTTCTTTTAACCCATCCTGTGATGATGGCTCCGTAACATTCCAAACTAATTAGGATTCCAAAAAATATACGGAAGATGAGTAAAGGGCAATTGTCTATTCTTTTGAAAAGAAATTTATCCCACATCTATTTTGATATTATGGCCAAGGACGTTTTTTTATCAACCTCCAATTGCGCCTTAAGCTCTTCTAAAGTATCAAATTTATGTTCATCCCGGATTCGCTCAAGAATGTCTATCTGAAGTTTCTTGTCGTATAGGTCGTTGTCGAAATCAAAAAAGTGGATCTCTATGCTTTTTTCTGTTCCCGACACGGTAGGGTTGTAGCCAATGTTCATCATGCCATAAACAGTTTTACCATCAATGATACTTTTCACTACATAGACCCCTTTTTTAGGAATTAACTTGTATTTTTCGGGAATATGTAGGTTGGCTGTAGGGAAATTAATTTGTCTGCCAAGCCCTTTTCCTTTGGAGATGGTCCCTGTAAGCATATAGGGATATCCTAGAAAGGAATTGGCCATTTCAATATCACCTTCTAAAAGAGCATTCCTAATTTTAGTCGAGCTCACAGATACATCCTCTATTTCTTGTGCAGGAATTTCCTCTACATCAAAATCCATTGTTTTTCCAAATTCGATTAAATCCGTAATGTTGGCATTCCTATTTCTTCCAAATCGATGGTCGTACCCTATGATGATCTTTTTGGTTCCAATGGCATCCACCAAAATATCCTTTACAAATTCTGTGGCAGAGAGCCTCGAGAATTCTTTAGTAAAGGGATGGATAATGAGGCTGTCAAGACCGGTTTCTTTTAATATTTTAGCCTTTTCCTCTATAGTGTTCAAAAGTTTTATATCTGCATCTTGCTGTAAAACCATTCTTGGGTGGGGAAAAAAAGTGAGGACCGTTGACCTTAGATCCAATAATTTGGCATTATTTATGAGGCGTTCCAATATCTTACGATGACCAATATGAACTCCATCGAAAGTTCCTATGGTGATGGCTGTAGAATGTTTTTTGTCGTACTTGGAAATGCTTTGAACTGTAATCACGAATAATAAATAATAAAAAGGCTTATTTTTGAAACTATAACTGAACCTCTTGATGAATACAAAATTACATCTTGTTTTTTCAATTACCATATTATTTCTTTCCTTTTACGGTTCGGCACAGAACAATTATTGGGAAAAGGAGACATCAAGAACCCCAGTTTCTGCAAAATTCTTATCTCAATTGGATATGGAAAAGGCGTCAATGTTCTCATTAAAGGAGACCGAATTTTCTAGGGAACTACCAACTCAAAAGGACGGTAAGCAATCCAAGGTTATTTATTTTCCTAATGAAAATGGAGTATTGGAAGGTTTTCGGGTAATGGAAAAATCTATAATGGCCCCCGAATTGGCAGCCAAATATCCACAAATAAAATCTTATGTTGGCCAAGGTTTTACACATCCCGAAGATAGAATACGTTTTAGTGTGTCCCATAAGGGGGTTCAGAGTATGATTGTCCATGGAAATAGTGAAAGGACCACTTTTATGCAAAAGGCTTCAGCAGATGGAAATAGGTATGTGGTTTATTCCAAGGAAATGAATGCGGCTTCCAAGGCTGAATTCATTTGTAATACGACCACAGTCTTAGAAAAAAATGCTTTAGGAAGTACCCAAAAGCTAGTAGATGATCAACTATTGCGAAGGTTCAGATTGGCCATTTCAGCAACAGGGGAATATACGGCTTATCATGGTGGAACAAAGGCGGATGCGATTGCGGCAATAAATGCCACAGTAACCAGAATTAATGAAGTCATGGAGACGGATTTAGGAGTTACTTTGGAACTTATAGCGAATAATGATGCCGTTATTTATACGGATGCAGCTACCGACCCTTATAACGGTAATTTAAACAGTCAGGTACAAAATACATTAAGCACCATTATTGGTGAGGCCAATTATGATGTGGGGCATTTGTTCCAAAGAGATGCTAATAATGGTAATGCTGGATTTATTGGAGCTGTTTGTGTGGATAATAGAAAAGGGAGTGGATATTCCTCTGCCATAAACCCTGAAGGGGATTTCTTTGATCTGGATTTTGTAGCTCATGAAATGGGACATCAATTTGGTGCCAACCACACGTGGTCTTTTGAATCTGAAGGCACAGGAGTGCAGGCAGAACCAGGTAGCGGGTCAACAATAATGGGTTACGCGGGAATAGCGGATGTTAATAATGTAGCGTCAAACGGTGATGATTATTACCACTATAACAGCATATTCCAGATCACAGAATATGTAAAGACTACTACTTGTGCACAAATTATTTCACTCACAAATGCTACTCCAGTCATAGTACCCATGGCAGACCATGTGATACCTAAATCTACAGCTTTTGTGCTTACAGGGTCAGCTTCGGATGCTGATGCTACTGATGTTCTCACCTATACTTGGGAGCAAATAGATAATGGGGTAGTTACTAACGTTACATTTGGGCCAACCAATCCTAGTGGGGCCAATTTTAGATCCTTAAAGCCCTCAACAGATCCTAAACGATATTTCCCGAGACTATCCAGAGTCATAGAAGGAAGACTTACGCAGTCTAATCCAACCATTAATTCAGCTTGGGAAACAGTTTCAGATGTATCAAGGGAATTTAACTTTGCACTTACCGTTAGGGACAATGCCGTAGGTGGCGGACAAGTAAATGCCGAGCTAGTTAAGGTTAATGTAGTCAATAGCGCTGGTCCTTTTGTTCTTACTTCTCAGGTTACTAATGAGGTTTATAACGCGGGGTCTGTGCAGGAAGTAAGGTGGGATGTTGCTAATACGAATACAGCACCTGTTAATGCCAATACGGTGGACATTCTTTTATCCACAGATGGTGGACTCACATTTCCTATTTCCTTAGCCAACAATGTGTCTAACGATGGTCAACATTCCGTTCTATTGCCAGGTAATGCAACAACAACAGCCAGAATCATGGTCAAGGCCAGTGACAATATATTTTTTGCGGTCAATACCGCCAATTTTACAATTCAAGCTTCGCCCATTGTCTTGGAGTTTGCAAAGTTGGATTTTGAAATCTGTCAGCCTAATGATTGGGTTATCCCTTTTACATATAAGACCTATTTAGGTTTCAATGAGGAAGTGACGTTCAGTGCAACAGGTGTACCTGGAGGACTGACCACTAATTTTTCCCCTCCTACGGCAACTACTAATACTACTGCTGTTACACTTACCCTAAGTAATTCGGGAAGTCTTTCAGAAGGGAACTACCCCATTGATGTCATCGCCATATCATCTGGTGGCACTTCTAGTCAAGTACAGCTCCTTTTAAAAGTTTATGATACTGCTTTTCCCAATGTAACCTTAACATCCCCTGGAGATAATAGCATTGGGGTTGCATTATCACCACAATTGACCTGGCAAGAAGATGATGCCTATACTTCCTATGATATAGAAGTGGCTACTGACGCTTCTTTTGCAACTATAGTAGATTCCAAAACCGTAATTTTTAATAGCTATACACCCTCGGCTTTAGAGCAGGATACAACGTATTATTGGAGGGTTAAGCCACGAAACAGTTGTAGTGAAGGTGTTTTTGGGCCTGCATTTAGCTTTACGACCAAGCAGATTAATTGTAAAAGTTTTGAGGCTAATGGATTGCCATTAACTATTACTTCTGTAGGGGAACCAGTGGTGATATCCAAAATTAGTTTTGTTGAGGACCTTCCTATTGCAGATGTGAATATTAATCTCAACATAACCCATTCCTATTTGGAGGATCTGGTTATAAGTTTGATTTCCCCTGCGGGTACCAAAGTAGTTTTGACCTCCAGTTCTTGCGGATCGCTTAGAAACATAAATACCACTTTTGACGATGACGGTTCGCCGTTTGTTTGTGCAAACAATCCCGCTATCAGTGGCGTTGTGAGGCCCTTGGGATTATTGTCTTCGTTTAACGGAGAATCTTTGTTTGGAGAATGGACCTTGGAAATTAAAGACAATGCGCCATCGGACGGAGGGTCTTTGAACTCTTTTTCTCTGGATATTTGCGTAGAAGGTGCTTTTAGGCCGGATGTTGATGAAGATGGCGTCTTTGATGATGGGGACGATCTTTGTTTAGGCACGCCTAAAGGGTTGGAGGTTGATGTTAATGGATGTGCTATCTATAGATTGCCCAAGGACAATTTCTTGGTAGAGATACAAAGTGAATCTTGTAGAACCAATAATGATGGGGCTTTAAATATTATTGTTAAAGAAGAATTAGATTATTTTATAACCGTAGTTGGAAACGGAATAAATGAGGAAGGGAGCTTTACAACAACATATAGTTTAACCACATTGCCTTCAGGTACTTACCAAGTTTGTATTGTGGGTGTTTCGGACACTGTAACCTATGAGGCATACTGCTTTGAGGTAGTGGTGACAGAACCTGAATCCATAAGTGTATATTCTAAAATGTCTATTGATGGAAAGCAGGTGGTCCTGGATTTGGAAGGATCCAATCTTTATACCATTGAATTAAATGGCCTAATACAGCAGACTTCAAAATCAAACGTAACCTTAGATTTAAAAAATGGCATCAATATTCTTAAGGTGTACACCAACATTCCTTGTCAGGGGGTATATGAGGAAGAATTATTTGTTTCGGATAGCGCTATTTTATATCCCAACCCAGTAGTAGATAACGCAACCTTGTTTTTTGGAGCGTTGGTAGAGCAAGCCATTATAAAGATATATAGTGTAAATGGAATCTTGGTGAAAGAAATGGATCAACTGGTAACTGGAAGGCAAATGCAACTTGATTTCAGTGGACTTTCACCTGGAATTTATATTTTGAATTACAGTACAGCAAATAGTAAAGGAACTTATAAAGTGATTATAAAATGAAGCATTTAACTCTGGTAATGATGTTGCTGTTGCTGTTTGGCTGTGGGGGAAAGGATGCGCCAAAAGCTCCTGAAAGTAGCCTATTGATTTTTCCATTAAAAGATTCTGAATGTACTACGGGAGTTAGCCTTTCTGGCGCTACCAGTGAAGTGGAATTTCAATGGCAAACTTCGGACTTTACGGAATCATACCAGATACGGTTGACAAATTTAGTAACCAATGTCAGTCAGAATATGAGTACCACGGCTACCTCCATAAAGTTACCATTGGAAAAAGGAGCACCCTATTCCTGGTTTATCACTTCTAAAAACACCAATGTTACAGAAACGGCAACAAGTGAGATTTGGCGGTTTTATAATGCGGGTTTTCAGACGTCTTATGCCCCATTTCCTGCAGAAATTATTGCTCCTAAATCTGGTGTATCAGTATTAAGGAGTGTGAACAACGAAGTGGAATTAGATTGGTCCGGTGCGGATGTGGACAATGATATAATAGGCTATGAAGTTTATTTTTCAACCAATAACCCCCCTGAAACACTTGTTTTTTCTCCCTTACCTAACGATACAGATGTGAATGTTACCGTGGTGGCCAATACGGTTTATTATTGGAGTATAAAGACCATAGATAGTGAAGGGAATACTTCAGATTCTGGCGTGTATCAATTTAAATCCCTTTAAGAACCATGTTTAAGAATTGTTGAATTGATTCATGGTGCGGTTGATTCCTGATAGGACAAATGATTTGACCAATTCTGTGGCCTTTGTGAAACGCTCAGGAAGTTCTTTTTGTTCCTCTTCGTTCCATTCTCCTAGAACATAGTCGACCTGTCTTCCTTGCCCGAAATCGGCTCCAACTCCAAACCTAAAACGGTTGTAATTGGTGGTCTCTAAAAAGTTTTGAGTGTCCTTTAACCCATTATGCCCGCCATCACTTCCTTTAGTCTTAACGCGGATGGTGCCAAAAGGAAGGTTTATGTCATCGGCAATGACCATCATATTTTCTATGGGAATTTTCTCCTTCTCCATCCAATATTTTATGGCTTTGCCGCTGAGATTCATATAGGTAGATGGCTTTAGAAGAATGATACTTCTGCCTTTTACTTTTAGGGTTGTTATATCACCTAATTTTTGGGTTTCAAAAGTAAGTTTCTCGGCCTTGGCAATTGCATCCAAAATCTTGAAGCCAATGTTATGTCTTGTATTTGCATACTCTGCTCCAATGTTTCCTAATCCTATAATTAAAAATTTTTTCATTGTATCTGTTTCCGATAATAGGGTCTTATTCTTGGCAAGTAACGTTTTAAACAATCCAAACATAGCAAGCACATGTAAATTTGGTGTAAAAATACAAAAGCATCCCAATTTCTTGGGATGCTTTTTTGTATGATGTATGAGTTACTATTCAGTAGCCTCGGTAGTTGCTTCAGCAGCATCAGCTCCTTCTGCTCCTTCTTCTTCATCCTCTTCAATAAGAACGGCGTTACGAGCAGATTTAACCTGTACAACCAATGTTGAATCTGGGTGTAAAATGGTAAAATCTTCACTTAGAAGAGAGGCAACAGTAATATAACCTCCAATTTTTAATTTGGATATATCCACGTTAAAGAAATCTGGAAGATTGTCAGGAAGAGCCTTGATGGCAAGTTTTCTTTTTCTGAACAATAATCTACCACCGTTTCTTACTCCTGGAGAACTTCCTAACAAGTTAACTGGGATGTTCATGGTAACGTGTTTGTCACTGAATAACTGGTAGAAATCTACGTGTAAGATTTTATCGGTTACAGGGTGAAATTGAATGTCCTGTAAAACCGCGTTGAATTTTTTTCCACCCAAATCAATCACAGCAGTGTGTGCGTTAGGGGTGTACACAATTTCTTTGAATGATAACTCATCTGCTGTAAAGTGTAATGGTTTATCCCCTCCGTATAACACGCAAGGAACCTTTCCAGCATTACGTAGAGCCTTACTAGCCTTCTTGCCCACGCTTTCTCTTTCTGATCCTTTAATTGTAATTGACTTCATTATATATATTAATTATTAATTAAATACGCTTTTTTGACTTAGGTGTTTCCTAAGCTTACATTAAAAATTTTGAACTTATGGATGTGTTCTGGTGTACACGTTGCATAACATCTGAGAACAGTTCTGCGCAACTTAGTACATTTACTTTGTTGCTTTCCTTTTTAAGAGGAATAGAGTCTGTAACTATAAGTTCTAATAGTTGTGACTTTTCTATTTTTTCATAGGCATCCCCCGATAATAATGCATGGGTTGTTATTGCCCTAACGCTTAGTGCACCACGTTCCATCATCAAATCGGCCGCTTTTGTCAAGGTGCCGGCAGTATCTACCATGTCATCTACTAAGACCACATTTTTTCCCTTGACATCCCCTATGAGTTCCATATGGGATATAATGTTTGCTTTTTCTCGTTGCTTGTAACAGATGACCACATCGCATTCCAATGCTTTGGAATAGGCATAGGCCCTTTTCGACCCTCCCATATCTGGAGAAGCTATGGTTAGATTGTCCAAATTAAGGTTTCGGAGATAGGGTAAAAACAAGGTGGACGCAAATAGATGATCAACTGGTTTTTCAAAAAATCCTTGGATTTGGTCAGCGTGAAGGTCCATGGTAATGATCCTTGTAGCACCGGCAACTTCTAACATTTTGGCCACCAATTTTGCTGCAATTGGCACCCTAGGCTTGTCTTTTCTATCTTGTCTGGCCCAACCAAAATAAGGCATTACCGCTGTAATATGTCTGGCTGAGGCACGCTTGGCCGCATCCAACATCAACAACATTTCCATTAAGTTTTCAGAACTTGGATTTGTAGAACCTACAATAAAGACCCTAGCCCCTCGTACCGATTCCTCAAAGGAGGGTTGAAACTCACCATCGCTGTATCTGGAAAACATAACTTTTCCTAAATCGGATCCAAATGATTTCGCTATCCTTTCCGCAAGATGCGTACTTTGGGTACATGCAAAAATTTTAGGTTCTGGTACTTGATACGACATGCTTAACGTGTTTATTTTCAATGGTTTTATCAAACGAGGTGCAAATTTAGAAATTAATTGGGTTGAGAAGATATAAATATCATTTTTTTTTGGGGGAAAATGAAAATAATTTCTATTTTTGCAGTCCAAAATTAGCCTTGGTGGCGGAATTGGTAGACGCGCTGGATTCAAAATCCAGTGTCTTTGACGTGTGGGTTCGATTCCCACCCAAGGTACAAAGCTTCACAGAAATGTGGGGCTTTTGTTTTTTTAATTCCTTTTTATCCTTCAAAAAGTTTACAAAAATGAAGTGGCATTAAAAAAGTCTTAAGAGAATTTTAATAATTTTTATCGGCACAGACGCTTATTTTTGTCAAAAAATATAGCGATGTCAAAAAATACAATCCTTCATAAAGCGAATACGAGAGGACATGCCAATCATGAATGGTTGGATAGCCACCACACCTTCAGTTTTGCCAATTACCATGATCCAAAACGTATGAACTTTGGAGTTCTGCGTGTTCTTAATGATGATGTGGTAGATGGCGGAATGGGTTTTGGAACTCATCCCCATAACAATATGGAAATTATTTCCATTCCCTTGGAAGGAGATTTACAGCATAAAGATAGTATGGGTAATGTTGCGGTTATTAGCCAAGGGGATGTGCAAGTTTTGAGTGCTGGTACTGGTATTTCGCATTCAGAGCAAAATAAGAACAAGGACCGTGCAGTGCGATTTCTACAGATTTGGGTGCTTCCAAAAAAACAAAATGTGACCCCTAGATATGATCAGATTTCTATTGGTGATCTTGAAAAAAAGAATGAACTGTACCAGGTACTATCCCCTGATCCTGAAGATTCTGGCGTTTGGATCCATCAGGATGCATGGTTTTTTATGGGGAATCTAGAGGAAGGAATAAGCAAAGATTACACTATCCATAAGGCTGGAAATGGGGTCTATATTTTTGTTCTGGAAGGTGATGTTACTGTTGATGGCCAAGCTTTAAACAGAAGGGATGGCTTTGGCGTTTGGGAGGTGGATAGTATTCAGCTCAAAGCGGATACAAATACCAAAGTTTTGTTGATGGAGGTACCTATGCATTTGGCCTAAAAATTGATATCATTACCTGGATGCATCTTCATTTAAAATGAGGTATTTTTGATGCGCGAAAACTGCTTATTCAAATATACTTGGCGGTATTTGTACTTTTTAAAGCAAACATGGAGCTAAAAAGCAAACAGCGCATAACCTTAAGTATTTATTTCTTTCTCTCAGGGTTCTGTTTTGCAACCTGGGCTTCCCGTATACCAACTATTAAGATGGCTTTTAATTTTAACGAAGCGGAACTCGGGAGTCTTTTAATAGCCATGCCTATAAGTTCCTTGGTGGGGTTGCCTATTTCTGGATGGTTGGTATCTCGATTCGATAGTAGGATTCCTTTAATGGCCTCTTTCTTTTGTTTTTGTTTGGGACTTACTGCTATAGGTATGGCAAATACTCCCTTTATGTTGGTGGCTGCTATTTGTTTGTTTTCCTTTAGCATGCGCATCTTAAATATTGCCATGAACACCCAGGCCATTACACTACAAAAACTGTTTAATAGAAAAATAAACGGTAGTTTTCATGGTATTTGGAGTACTGGTGGTATCGCAGGGGTAGGCTTTTCTTCCCTCTTAGTGAAATTGCAGGTTTCCATGGCGCTCCACTTATTGGCTGTATCCTTGATCGTTTTGTTGGTGGCTTTGATGGCCTTTAAACTACTCTTGAGAAACGATAGGTCGGCACATGGCAACAAATTAATCATAGGAAAACCCGACCCATTTATTTTGAATTTAGGCATCCTTATTTTTTTGGCTGCGCTTTGCGAAGGCGGAATGTATGATTGGAGTGGGGTTTATTTTAAGGAAGTCATACAGGTAGAAGTTTTCACCTTGGGATATCTCGTATTTATGATTTTTATGGCGCTCTCCAGATTTCTTTCAGATTTTATTATAGATCGGATAGGGGTAGAAAAGACCTATTTGTTAAGTGCCGTATTGATAGCCTTTGGAGTTTTGATCATTATTGTGCTACCTTACTTTTGGCCTGCCATGATAGGATTTTGTATCGTAGGATTTGGTGCAGCATTTATTTTTCCAATGACCATGACCTTGGCTGGGACTTCGAAAAAGTATTCTGCAGGTATGGTAATTTCTATCATAGGGACCTATGGTATATTAGGCATGTTTATAGGTCCACCTTTAATTGGATACTTGGCCCATGCTTTTAGCCTAAGAATATCATTTATCTTGTTTATTTTTACGGGATTGATGCTTATTCCAGTCTCCCAATTACTTTTTAGACATCAAAAAAACCAAGATTAGGGTGGTGTAAAATAGGGCGGACGGCTGTTAAGGCGGATAGGTGAAGGAATATGCCCTAAACTTGCTTAAAAAATTGTAATTTTCCACAAAGAATTTGATATACATGCGTAAGTATGGAATTTTATGTCTTCTGTGTATCTTAACCTCTTGCGGTTGGTTTCCTTCTAAGGAAATCAGGACCCAAAGATTGGTAGATCAGGAAATGCAAACCATTGATTGGAATGGGGTAGATCAGTATCCGCTCTTCGATAATTGCGATGAAGTGGCCAGTTTAGAGAGTCAGAAAGGGTGTTTTGAAAGCACTTTGTTCGAACATTTTTCAGCAACCTTGAATGAATTTGAATACGAGTTGGAGGGTGATGTACACGATACCATCCATGTCGATTTTAAGATTGATCAAATGGGGACTATTTCTTTATTACACATGGGCAAAAATGCCAGGTTAGATGATCAAATACCCGAATTTGAAATCATCATCACTAGAAGTTTGATGACCTTGCCGTCTCTTGCACCGGCGTTAAAAAGGGGTATTCCAGTAAGTGCAAAGTTTAGGATACCCATTGTATTGAACACAAAATAAAATTTTGGCAAACGAGAAAATTATATTAGGGATAGACCCGGGAACTACCATTATGGGTTTTGGCCTTATTAAGGTGGTAAACAAAAAGATGGAGTTTCTGCAGATGAATGAGCTGTTACTCCAAAAGTATGACGATCCCTACATAAAACTAAAACTTATTTTTGAACGTACTATTGAACTCATAGATACCTACCATCCTGATGAAATTGCCATAGAGGCGCCTTTTTTTGGTAAAAATGTACAATCCATGCTCAAATTGGGAAGGGCCCAGGGGGTTGCCATGGCAGCCGGTCTTTCTCGGCAAATTCCAATAACGGAATACCTACCAAAAAAAATTAAAATGGCAATCACCGGAAATGGGAATGCCAGTAAGGAGCAGGTAGCTAGAATGCTCCAAAGTACCTTGGGACTAAAATCCCTTCCTAAAAATTTAGATAGCACAGACGGACTTGCAGCTGCTGTATGTCATTTCTATAATGAAGGAAGGATAGAAATAGGGAAAAGTTATACCGGTTGGGGTGCTTTTGTAAAACAAAACGAGAAACGGGTTAAAAAATAGGTCTGATCACTTAAGTGCTTAGAAGCTTCAATAGAATAAAATGAGCGGAATATATATCCATATCCCTTTTTGTAAACAAGCATGTCATTATTGTGACTTTCATTTCTCCACTAATATGGGAAAAAAGGAGGTCATGATCAAGGCATTGCAGAAAGAATTGGAATTACGGAAAGACGAGTTTGAGGGAGAAACGGTGGGTACTATTTATTTTGGTGGAGGGACACCATCGGTCTTAAACACTTCTGAGATCAATGCAATACTACAAACGGTATACAATAATTATAAGGTAGGTAAGGATCCGGAGATTACTTTAGAGGCTAATCCAGATGATCTAACCAGTCTAAAAATCAAAGAACTGGCCGCTTCTCCTATTAATAGACTGAGTATTGGGGTCCAGTCTTTTTTTGAAGCAGATTTAAAAATGATGAATAGGGCCCATAATGCAGCCGAGGCGGAGGAATGTATTAGGGAGGTTTCCAATTTTTTTGATAATATTTCCATCGATCTTATTTATGGAATACCTGAAATGTCCAATGAACGATGGCTTCAGAATATAGAAAAGGCATTATCGTTCCAAATACCTCACATTTCTAGTTATGCCCTTACTGTAGAACCAAAAACGGCCTTAAAAAAATTTATTGAACAAGGGGTGGTACCACCTGTGAATGATGAGTTGGCACAGGAACATTTTACCATCTTGACCACTACGCTTGCCAATGCGGGCTTTGATAATTATGAAATTTCCAATTTTGGAAAGCCTGGGTTTTATTCTAAAAACAATACGGCCTATTGGCAAGGGAAAAAGTATATCGGTATAGGGCCATCGGCCCATTCATATGACGGACAGCGCCGGGGATGGAATAAGGCCAACAATACAAAGTATATAAAATTGATCGAAGCGGGAGTCCTTCCTATGGAGGTTGAGGTATTGAGTACTACAGATAAATATAACGAATATGTAATGACTGGCTTACGAACCATTTGGGGAGTATCTTTGAGTCGTATTAAAACCGAATACGGGGAGACTTACCACAACTATATTCTCCAGCAAGCAGAAAAACATATTCAGGAGCAATTATTATTTTTGGACCAGGATATACTCTTGGTGTCCAAAAAAGGTAAGTTCTTGAGCGATGGAATTGCTAGTGACCTGTTTCTTCTTAATTTAGAATCATAAAAAAATACTCTTTTGATAGCTAAAATCACATACAACACTAAAAATTACAATATAGATCTTTTAAACCCCTTGGATATTTCGATGCCACTTCGTGGAAATGCTTCCAATGTAAATGCATGGTATGTGGACCCACCAAAAATACTCCCACATACCCAAGGTGACTTTGTGGGAAAGGTGGCAGAAGGCGCCTCCACCAATTTCAATGATATTTCATTTAATCCGCACGCCCACGGTACCCATACGGAGTGTGTAGGACACATTACCGAAGAGTTCCATTCCGTCAATAAATGCTTTGATCATTTTTTCTTTATGGCACAAGTGATTACTATAGCGCCGGAGAAATATAAAGGGGATTTTGTTATTTCTAAAAAGCAACTGAAGTATGCCTTAGGGAATAAAAAGAGGCAGGCGATAATCATAAGGACGCTGCCAAATTTATCGGACAAGCTTTCAAGGCAATATTCTAATTCCAACCCGCCCTACTTACTAGAAGAGGCGGCAGAATTACTTGTTGAATGTGGTGTGGAACACTTGCTTATAGACTTACCATCCGTGGACAAAGAAAGGGATAACGGAGCGTTATTGGCACACAAAGCCTTTTGGAATGTTAAGGGAGCAATAAGACATAAAGCTACCATTACTGAATTTATTTTTGTGGCAAATACCATACAGGATGGGAAATATTTTCTAAACTTACAGGTAGCACCATTCGAAAACGATGCAAGCCCTAGTAGACCAATACTTTATAAAATTCTAGATTAGAAAAGTTGTATTTAAGATAGATGGGATAAAGTAAAATTGCAATTAGGAGAAAAAAAACAAATGGGCGATATAGTAGAAATATTCCTTGGTTTAGCTTTGGGAACAATAGCAACCTATTGGGTATTTTCCTATTTCCGAAAGAAGAATAAAAAAAATCTCACAGAGCATCAATCTATCGTGCTTTTAGATAAGATTAAAAGCGTTTGTAGGCTATTTTCTGTAGAGGGGGAGTTTGCTGAAATTTATAGATATGAAAACACCAAAGTGGGCTTTAAGAGTCTTTGGAGCGATAAAAAGAAAGCTTTTATAGTCATAAACGCTAAAGCTCATATAGAGGATGATCTCAAAAAAGTGAAAATGCACGCAAACACCCAGAAGAAAAAGATCATATTGATCAATTTTCCACAACCAGAAATACTATCCATAGAACCAGATCTACAATTTTATGACATAAAAAACGGACTGTTTAATTCCTTTTCCCCAGATAACCTCACCTCTTTGATTCAAGAGGCGAAAAAACACATTAGGGAGAAAATCCCAGAAAGTGGATTGATGGATTCTATAAGAAAGGAAACGTTGGAGGCTGTTTTAGTGATCGAAAAAATTGTTGAAACGATAGGCTGGTCTCTGGATTATTCCGCTTTGGAGATGAGCGATAGGGAAAAAATTTTATTGGAAAGTAAAGAAAAGTAAAATGGGAAGAATAATTATATTTTTTGGTATTGTATTGGTCAGTGTTATGGGTAGTGCCCAAGAAAGTAGAATTAGGCAAGATTTTAATTCTAACTATGTACACACCGTTTTCTTTTGGATGAAAGAACCGGCAAATGAGGTTTCTAATAAAAAATTTGAAGTTTCACTCAGAAAATTTTTGGATCAAACAAAATATGCTAAGACCCAGTTTATTGGCAGGCCTCCAAAGGCAACACGAAACGTAGTTGATGATTCTTTTACCTATTCCTTAGTCTTGAGTTTTGTATCGGCAGAAGCCCAAGAAAATTATCAAATGGAGGCAGCCCATTTGGTGTTTATAGGGGAATCACAAGAGCTTTGGGACAAAGTGGTGGTTTACGATTCTATGGGTATCAAGGAATAATAACATTTTTGATTAAGCAGTTAACCAGTCTGCTCTGGTATGACAACGAATATTAGGGATATGGATATTGAATTGTTTAGGACATATTGTATTTCCAAAAAAGGAGTTACCGAGGAATTTCCATTTGATGCGGATACCTTGGTTTTTAAAGTTATGGGTAAAATGTTTGCCTTAGCTCCTTTAGAACGAATCCCAACTCAAGTGAATTTAAAGTGCGATCATGAAAAGGCTATTGAACTAAGGAAGGCTCATGATGGTATCATCATGCCAGGGTATCATATGAGCAAAACCCATTGGAATACCGTTTATATTGAAAATTACTTGCCTAATTCCTTGATCATGGAGCTCATAGATGATTCTTACAACCTTGTGGTAGCTGGTCTCACCAAAAAGTTAAAGGTAGCATTGGATGTCCTCTAGACATCTTAAATATCAATATATTTGTGGTCATTTAAAGAATAGTAAACCTCAAGTTTCACCATGGAAAACCTCATTACCTTTTATACAAAACGAATCACAGAACATACGTCAGAACTAGCTCATATTAAGAAGCTATTATTGGCTTCAAGTATGATGCGATTAATATTATTTTTATCATCCTTCGCTGGTATTTATTACGCGTGGGGAAATAGTAGGTTGATATTAGGGGTGGTTTTAGGGACCATTGTGATTTTTGTTTTCTTGGTTTCCCGCCATGCTGATTTGGCAAATAAGAAGGAAAAGATTTTGGCTTTAATTAAGATCAACGAAATAGAGATAAAGGTTTTGGCTAGAGATTATAAAGGATTGCCCGATGGGAGTAGGTTCGCGGATCCATTCCACCATTTTGGTCAGGATATAGATTTGTTTGGGAAGGGTTCATTTTTCCAATATACCAATAGAACAGTATTAGATCAGGGAACTGAAAAATTAGCTCTGTTGTTTACTGAAAACAGTATTGATGACATCAAAAAGAAACAGGAGGGTATTAAGGAGTTAGCACATATGGCAAAATGGAGGCAAGAGTATGCTGCCGAAGCTACGTTAGTAAAGACAGAAATAGCCGCAAAGACAATTACAGCTTGGCTCAGCGCCTATACCTTCTTTGTTCCCAAGATTATGAGATATGTCCCTATGATATTTTCGGGATTGTCAATTTTAGTTATTGTCCTATATTTTATGGATATCACATCAGGATATATATTGGCTTTCTGGTTTTTTACTGGCTTGGGGATTAGCGGTTCTTATTTAGTTAAGATCAATACGTTAGCTGCAAAAACGGGAAAGGTACAAACCGTTTTCCAGCAATATCAAAAATTGATTTTTGAAATTGAGAAGACAGAATTCACTTCAGAACTTTTGAAGAATAAGAAAGCTATGGTGACTAGAGTGGATAGAAAAACCTCTTTGGTATTGAATGATTTTGCTCGGGTTTTGGGTGCTTTGGATCAGCGTAATAATATGTTCTTTGGTGTGGTAGGTAATGGTTTTTTATTGTGGGATCTTAATCAAGTTTTTAAAATAGAACGATGGATTAAAACCTATGGACAAGAAGTGGACCAATGGTTCGATACGATTGCATTTTTTGACGCTTATAATAGCTTGGGTAATTTTACTTTTAACCATCCTAAGTATTCATTTCCTGAATTGACCGATGATGCTGTTGTGCTTAAAGCTCTAGATGCCTCACACCCATTATTGGATCCTAAAAAGAGTGTCACCAATGATTTTCAAATACAAGGGGAGCAGTTTTTGATTATTACAGGGGCCAATATGGCTGGGAAGAGTACCTTTTTACGAACAGTATCCCTACAAATTGTAATGTCCAATATGGGGTTGCCGGTCTGTGCCAGTATGGCAACTTATTCCCCCATAAAATTAATTACCAGTATGCGTACCTCTGATTCTTTAACAGATGATGAATCCTATTTTTTCTCAGAATTAAAACGGCTAAAATTTATTGTGGACCAAATCCAAACCGACCGTTACTTTATTGTCTTAGATGAAATATTAAAAGGGACCAATAGCACGGATAAGGCAATTGGTTCTAGAAAGTTTGTGGAAAAACTGATTGGTTCCAAAGCAACTGGGATCATTGCTACACATGATCTAAGCCTGTGTGAGGCATCCAATTCCTTACCCCAGGTGGAAAACCACTATTTCGATGCAGAAATTATCGATGGTGAACTTTATTTTGATTATAAGTTCAAAGAAGGGATATGCCAGAATATGAATGCTTCCTTTCTGTTGAAAAAAATGCAAATTGTAGATTGAATAAAAAGTATTTAGACTTTTTGTAATACTTTGATCTTTAGTAAAATGAGAGGGTATCCCTTTTTTATTTTACGTTCTAAATTAGTATTGAAATGAGATTAACTTGATTTTATGTAGGATTTATTCTATAAACCTGTAAATATTACGCACATGTAAGGTGTGAAATCATTCTCAAAGAAGAAATTACTTACTTTTGTAGCATTTTGTATGTTGCAGGAACACAACATTAGAGCATTTGCCATTACATTTTTTATATGGTATATCATGTAGATTAGTTTTTATCTAGTAGGATTGAGTTTTGTTTTTTAGAGGAAATTCTGAGATACATTCCTCTTTTTTTGGGTTAATAAATGAAAATGAAAGAAGTACCACATTTAAATTACATCAGGGAATTGTCCGGTGGGGATGAGGGGCTCGAGAAAAAGTTCATTGCGCTGATCAAAAATGAGTTTCCCATAGACAAAGAGATATACCTAGAAAAGCTTGGTCATAAGAAGTATAAGGATACGATGCACATGGTGCAGAAATTAAAACCTAAACCTAAACTTAACTTCTTGGGACTACAGGAAGGGTACCGTTTGGCTCTTCGTTACGAAGAGGATCTTCGTTATGGGAACCCTAAATTACAAAAGTAATTTTTGGAGATTTTGGAACGGATAGAATCTTATATTAATACCTTATAGGAGATTGCTGCTATGGTTAATGTGGGGTAATACTTCTCTTAAACTTAAACTATTGAGGTGGTATCTCCTCATACCAAGCCTAGACCTTATTTAATATTTATTTTTTACTTGCCTTGAAATCCAGGAGATATCTAAAGTGTATAATTTTTGAATATTAATAATATGGAAATATTCCAATAATATGGAAATATTCCATAATTTAGCATACCCTTTTTTGGTATGCAATGGATAAGACAATACTTCATTTAGATTTGGACACGTTTTTTGTGTCCGTAGAACGACTACAGGACAGTAGGTTAAAGCACCGCCCTTTGTTGGTAGGTGGTACGAGTGATAGAGGTGTGGTGGCCGCATGCAGTTACGAGACTAGAGGGTTTGGAGTACACTCTGGCATGCCTATGAAAATGGCCAAGCAGTTATGCCCAGAAGCAGTGGTCATCAAAGGCAATGCGGGGACGTACAGCAAGCATTCCGATATGGTTACCGATATCATTAAAGAGCAGGTGCCCCTTTTTGAGAAGTCTAGTATCGATGAGTTTTATGCAGACCTTACCGGAATGGATCGTTTTTTTGGTTGCTACCACTATGCCTCAGAACTCCGGAATAGGATCATCAATGAAACTGGCCTTCCTATTTCCTTTGGACTATCGGGTAATAAGGTGGTTTCCAAAGTGGCGACGAATGAGGCCAAGCCCAATAATCAGCTAAAAATAGACCTGGGTTATGAGAAGCCTTTTTTGGCTCCACTGTCCATAAATAAAATACCAATGGTGGGCGATAAGACCTACCAAGTACTCCGAAATTTGGGATTGCGACAGGTAAAGACCATCCAAGAAATGCCCATGGATATGATGCAAAGGGTGTTGGGTACCAATGGAGCTGTTATCTGGAAACGAGCAAATGGCATAGACAACACCCCTGTGATTCCTTTCTCGGAACGAAAATCCATTTCTACCGAGCGAACTTTTGATAAGGACACCATTGATGTGATCAAACTTCGGGGGATTCTTATTGCCATGACCGAGAACCTCGCCTTCCAACTACGGAGGGGCGACAAATTAACGGCCTGTATTGCGGTCAAGATCCGCTACTCGGATTTTAACACCTATTCCAAACAATTAAAAATCCCTTTTACAAGTGCAGACCATATCCTGATTCCCAAAATTTTGGAACTGTTCAATACCCTGTACAATAAAAGATTATTGGTGCGTCTCATCGGCATCAGGTTCAGCCATTTGGTACAGGGCAACTATCAGATCAATCTATTTGATGATACAGAGGAAGCCCTGAACCTATATGCTGCTTTGGATAAGATCAGGGAGCGTTTTGGGGATAAAAGCGTGCTTAGGGCGTCGGGGTTGGGAGCAAAGACCATTGGCAGGATGCAGAATCCATTTAATGGACAGCCGCCTATCATCTTGGCACACCGAAAGTATTAGGAAGACCGTCTTCCCGTTAGCCTCAAATATTGAACCCTTGGATTGAAAAATAAACATAATGTACATCAACTGCCATACCTACTACAGTTTACGTTTCGGAACCCTATCCGAATTGGAACTCTTGCAATTGGCCCAAGAGAACCATGTGGGGCAGTTGGTGCTTACCGATATTAACAATACGTCGGCATGCTTAAATTTTGTACGGAAGGCACAAGATTATGGGGTAAAGCCCATCTTGGGAATCGATTTTCGGAACGGAGTGGACCAATGTTATGTGGGTATTGCCAAAAATAATGAAGGGTATCAGGAACTGAACAACTTCTTGTCCGAACACCTGCACCAAGAAAAAAAGTTTGCACCCAAGGCCCCCTTTTTTAAAAATGCCTACGTGGTCTACCCGTTCGAGAAAGTATTGCTGAACGAGCAAAAGACCTTTTTTGAGCATGAGTTTATAGGCATATCTATTGCTGATCTACGCCGCTTGCCCTTTTCCAAAATCATAGAGTTAAAGGATAGGTTGGTGGTGCAACAGCCGGTCACGTTCAGGAACAAGCGCGATTTTAATGCCCATCGCCTCTTGCGTGCCATTGATAAGAATGTATTGTTGAGTAAATTGCCACAAATAGAGGAGGCCCGTCCGGAGGAGAAGATGTTTCCCATGCAGAATTTGGCGGCTGCTTTTTCTGAGTACAGTTTTATCTTGGAGAACACAGAGCGGTTGCTGCGTTCTTGTAGTATCCATTTCGATTTTTCCGAAGGGCGAAAGCCCCAGAATTTGGAAACCTATTTGGGGGATACCGCTTCCGATGAGGTAATGCTAGAACAATTGTGTCAAGAAGGCTTGCCCTATAGATACGAGGAGGTAGATGAGGTAATCTTGGAACGTCTGCAAAAGGAGCTCGGCCTGATCAAGAAAATGGGTTTTGTCTCCTACTTTCTTATCAATTGGGATATTGTTTCCTATGCCCGGAAACAAGGGTTTTTTTATGTAGGTCGGGGCAGTGGTGCTAATAGTATTGTGGCCTACTTGCTTCGGATTACCGATGTGGATCCCATTGAACTGGATCTTTATTTTGAGCGCTTCATCAACCTATATCGAGTAAATCCACCCGATTTTGATATCGATTTCTCTTGGAAAGACAGAGAAGCCGTCACCCAATATATTTTTGATCGTTTTCCTCATGTATCCCTCTTGGGTACCTATGTTACCTTTCAGGTCAAAGGGGTAATCAGGGAATTGGGAAAAGTGTTTGGTCTGCCCAAGGAAGAGATAGATGTGCTCTGCGATGGAAAATACCATCCATCACAATTGGATGAGATGTCCCTCTTGGTGCTAAAGTATGGTGAGCTCATCAAGGGGATGCCCAATTATCTGAGCATCCACGCCGGAGGAATTTTGATTACGGAAAGACCCATCCATTATTTTTCTGCTACCCATCTGCCACCCAAGGGATACCCTACCACACAGTTTGATATGGTGATTGCCGAGGATGTGGGACTTTTCAAATTCGATATCCTTTCACAACGTGGTCTGGCAAAAATAGAGGAGACTTTGCAAGTCTTGGCCTATAATCAACCCGAACAGGGGGAAACTTTTGATATCCATGATATTAAACGGTTTAAAACGGATCCTGTGGTGAATGCCTTGGTAAAAAGTGCCCAATGTATGGGCTGCTTTTATGTAGAGTCCCCGGCCATGCGCATGCTATTGAAAAAGTTGGAGGTAGACACCTATTTGGGACTGGTAGCTGCAAGCTCCATTATTCGGCCCGGGGTATCCAAAAGTGGAATGATGCGGGAATATATCTTGCGGCATCGAGAGAAGGGTCGGGCCGAGGAAAGGGCACACCCTGTGATGTTGCAGATTATGCCAGAGACCTATGGCGTTATGGTCTACCAAGAAGATGTAATCAAAGTGGCACATTATTTTGCCGATCTGGACCTAGGAGAAGCAGATGTACTGAGAAGGGGAATGAGTGGGAAGTTCCGCTCAAGGGAAGAGTTTCAAAAGGTAAAGGACAAGTTTGTGGACAATTGCCGTAAAAAAGGGTATGCAGATACCTTGATCTTTGAAATATGGGACCAGGTGGCCAGCTTTGCTGGGTATGCCTTTGCCAAAGGACATTCTGCTTCCTATGCTGTGGAAAGTTACCAAACCTTATTTTTAAGAGCCTATTTTCCTCTGGAATATATGGTGGCTGTACTCAATAATGGAGGCGGCTTCTACAGTGCCGAATTTTATATCCACGAGGCCCAGATGTTGGGGGCTCGTATACACCCACCTTGTATCAATAAAAGTATGGCGGCCAATTGTATCTATGGGAAAGATCTCTATTTGGGGTATATGTATCTCAGGGAATTGGAAGCAAGGGTAATGGAACGTATTTTAAAGGAACGAAAGGCGAACGGTCTCTTTTTGTCCTTGGCCGATTTTGTGGATCGGGTGCCTATTTCCATTGAGCAATTGAGCATCCTAATTCGGATAGATGCCTTTCGGTTTACGAAGGTGAACAAGCATGAGCTCTTATGGGAAGCCCATTTGTTCCTTTCTAAAAGCACAAAACTAGACCATCCCAAATTGTTTCCCGCTAAGCCACAGCATTTTACCATCCCCAAACTGCACAGTACTGATCTGGAAATGGCCTTTACCCAATTGGAGCTCTTGGGCTTTAGTCTCTGTAGTCCGTTTGATATCTTGGTAGACCCTCCCAAGAATGCAAATGGTAAACGGGACTTAGAGACTTATCTGGACAAATACATAGATATCTACGGTTATTTGGTTACGGTTAAGAATACCAAGACCCACAAAGGCACCCGAATGAACTTTGCCACTTTGGTGGACCAACATGGGGAGGTATTCGATACGGTATTATTCCCGCCCATAGCCGCCCAATATCCGTTTCGAGGGAGAGGAATTTATAGGTTTTATGGGAAGGTGGTGAGTGAATTTGGCTTTTTGAGCATAGAGGTCTTAAAAATGCAAAAACAGGATTATATCCAAGACCCGCGCTATGCAGATATGAAGACTTCCAAAAAGCCAGGGGTTTCCGTGAAATAAAATAATTATCTCTATTACTTATTTGTCCTAGGTCCCTTAGGAATGCTAATGCAGTTGTATAAAACAGAAGAATTATACACATCTATTTCTATGGGACTTTTCTTTTTTTATGCCTTCATGTAAAGAACCTACATAGTGGAAAACGTCTTTATCATAAACGGATTATTCCTAAAAAGGGCTATTTGGAAGATAATCATTCTAGGCAGCCGACTTGAGTTTTTCAAGGAAGTACATTTCAAATATGAGATCTTCATATTCCCACAGTTATTTTGGAATAATAAAATTAAGTACCTTTAAAAGCCTATGATTTTTCCATAAGCTAACTTATTTAACCAATTCCAACCGATTGAATATGAAAACCTATATCTACCTTTTTATTACGCTCCTTATTTGTTCCTGTACTTCCTCTGACTTAGATAAATTAGTTGTCCCTGGTCTAAAAGAACCTGTAGAACTAGTCAGAGATGAGTGGGGCATCAATCATATTTATGCCAAAAACCAGCACGACCTTTTTTTTGCCCAAGGGTATGCTGCAGCAAAGGATCGCCTCTTTCAATTTGAGATTTGGAGAAGACAGGCCACCGGAACTGTAGCCGAAATATTAGGGGAGAGGGAACTGAAACGAGATATTGGGACCCGACTCTTTAAATATCGTGGGGATATGACCCAAGAAATGAACCATTATCACAAAGATGGGACAGAAATTATTACGGCCTATACCGATGGGGTGAATGCCTACATTGAAGAAATACTAAGAACTCCGGAGCTATTGCCTTTGGAATTTCAGGTTTTAAATATAAAACCTGAAAAATGGACTCCAGATGTTGTAATATCTAGACATCAAGGCCTTTTGGGAAATATTGAGGACGAATTACAGATAGGACGTGCTGTTGCCAAATTAGGATCGGCTACAGTAAAGGATTTATCCTGGTTCCATCCCAAGGATCCAATTATAGATCTGGATCCTAAGGTGGATAAGGAGCTCCTTTTCCAGGATATTTTAGAACTTTACAAGGCCTACAGAAAACCCATAGCCTTTCAGGAAAGTGATGTACAAGAGGCATATAAGAATATGACCCTAGAAACGGCAATGTTAACGACCAAATTGGAAAAGGAAGATCCTCGTTCCATTGGGAGTAACAACTGGGTGGTCAGCGGAAGGTTAATGGCGGATGGAAACACCTATATGGCTAATGATCCTCATAGGACCATTGCAGTGCCTTCCTTAAGGTATATGACTCATTTGGTAGCACCAGGATGGAATGTGATCGGTGGGGGAGAGCCCGAAATTCCTGGAATTTCCATAGGACATAACGAATATGGATCATGGGGGCTTACTGTTTTTGAAACTGATGGAGAGGATTTGTACGTTTATGAACTGAATCCAGAAAATCCCCACCAGTACAAGTATAAGGATCAATGGGAGGATATGACTATTATTTCAGAAACCATTAAGGTGAAAGGACAAAAAGATGAGCAAGTGGAATTAAAATATACCAAACATGGGCCTGTAGTTTTTTCTGATGAAAATAATAATACGGCCTATGCTGTTCGCTGTGCATGGCTAGAACCAGGCGGGTCACCATATTTAGCTTCGTTGCGTATGGATCAGGCCAAAACATGGGAAGAATTTAGGGAAGCCTGTAATTATAGCCATATTCCAGGTGAAAATATGATCTGGGCCGATAAAAAAGGGAATATAGGATGGCAAGCAGTCGGGATTGCTCCCGTTAGAAAAAACTTTAGCGGGATGGTCCCTGTACCTGGGGATGGTCGTTATGAATGGGATAGATATTTGCCCATCGTTCAAAAACCAAATGCCTTAAATCCTGCTAATGGTTTTATTGCCACAGCCAACCAAAGTGTAACACCTGACGATTATAAGCATTGGAATGCCATAGGCTTTTCTTGGGCCGATCCTTATAGAGGGGACAGGGTAAACGAAGTATTGAAATCGGGATCAAAAATGACGATGGAAGACATGAAAGCGTTACAGGTAGATTATCTTTCCATTCCCGCTAGGACTTTGGTTCCATTACTGTCAGTTTTACCTATGGAGGGCGAATCCAAAGAGGCAAGGGACAAGCTCTTACAATGGGATTTTCGATTGGAAGGCCCATCTATAGAAGCCGCCATTTATGTGGCCTTTGAAAACCAACTTAGAAAACTAGCCAATGAAAGCTTTATCCCCATTGCAGGCCAAGGACTTATTGATAATATTCAAATGACAAAAGTGGTAGATTGGATAGTAAGCCCAGACAGTAGGTTTGGTGCCAATCCCATCCTAGGAAGAAATACCTTTCTCCTTATCGCATTCAACAAAGGTATGGACTATTTGGAAGCAACCTTAGGCCCCGATATGGCCCAATGGCAATATGGGCAAGAAAAGTTTAAACATACCTATATGGCCCACGCTTTGGGTAGTGTGGTTAATGAAGAAATAAAGGCAAAACTAGATTTAGGTCCCTTGCCAAGAGGTGGTAATTCATTTACCCCTGGGTCTACAGGAGCCAATGATAGACAAAGTAGTGGAGCCTCCTTTAGGATGATAGTAAATACAGGAGATTGGGATGCCGCCATAAGTACCAATGGTCCCGGCCAATCTGGTGACCCAGACAGCCCCTTCTATAGCAACTTGTTTGAACCCTGGGCTAAAGATCAATACTTTCCAGTGTATTATTCTCGCAGTAAAATTGATAGCGTGGCTGTAACTAAGACTCAATTGAATCCTTTCGTTAAAAAGTAACTTTATATTTTCTATGTCACTAAAAAATACCTGTTTATGTTGGTAACTTTAGTCACTTCATTTTGAAATTTACTATATTTATAGGGGGCGTAAACTGCAAATCAAAATACATTAATAATTAGGCTTTACTATATAAAGACCAAATGGAAACGATCAATAAAATACTAGAATTTGAAATTTTCACCATTGGGGATTACACTGTAAAAATTTCAAATTCTAGTATTTTTTTAATCTTGTCAACTGCAAGGCTACTTCTTTGGCTGGTTAAAAAAGGACTTGCCCGGAAATCAAAATTGAATAAATTGGATCACGGGAGCAGTTATGCCTTGTACCAGATGATGAAGTATATTATCTGGATCATAGCAATTGCATTTTTATTGGAAAATATTGGTGTAAAGGTAACTATTTTGTTGGCTGGTTCTGGAGCTCTATTGGTGGGTATAGGATTGGGTTTACAGCAAACGTTTAATGAATTTTGGAAACTCATCATTAGATTTTGAATTATTGTTTTTTAGCAAGAGTATTTTTAGAATTGGCAAGGCCAAAAGTGATATTCGTAGAATTATTAGTCGAAAGTTTCGTGAGCACCATATTATCATTCCTTTTCCTCAAATGGATGTATACCTTAAATCAAATATGGTTTCTAAGAATTCGGAAAAAGAGTAAATTGTACTTAAAAAATTAAAGCAAATGAAAAAGTTAACAAAGGAAGATATCAATCAAGAGGTTTTTGACCTATACGATGACTATGCACATAATAAAATTGAAAGAAGGCAATTTATGGAGAAGCTATCCCTTTATGCGGTAGGGGGTATAACCATGGTATCCCTCCTCAGTTTTATGATGCCCGATTATATTGACTCCATTTTGGTGCAGCCCAACGACCCAAGATTACAGTCGGATTATATCACATATGACTCTCCGAAAGGGGGTGGTAAAATCAAGGGGTTGTTGTCCAAGCCACTAGATTCTAAGGAAAAATTACCAGGCATCATTGTGGTGCATGAGAATAGGGGCCTTAATCCGTATATTGAAGATGTAGGTAGAAGAGCTGCCTTAGAAGGCTTTATCACCCTGGCGCCAGATGCCTTAACCCCTCTAGGAGGATATCCTGGAAATGATGATGAAGGGAGGACCTTACAGAGGCAGCGAGATCGGGATGAGATGCTGGAAGACTTTATTGCGGCCTATGAGTATCTAATGTCACGTGATGATTGTAGTGGAAAGATAGGAGTGGTAGGCTTTTGTTTTGGAGGATGGATAGCCAATATGATGGCAGTTAAAGTACCTTCTTTATCTGCAGCAGTGCCATTTTACGGAGGACAGCCCACAGATGAGGAAGCAGCGAATATCACCACGCCTTTAATGCTTCAATATGCTGGTTTGGATGAAAGGGTGAATGCAGGATGGTCTGCTTATGAGAAAGTGCTTAAGGAAAACAACGTTGAACATATGGCTTATTTCTATCCAGAGGTGAACCATGGATTCCACAACAATACAACACCTAGATTTGATGAAGCGGCAGCAGATTTGGCTTGGGGAAGAACCATTGATTTCTTTAAGGAAAAACTCCAATCATAAAATGTTGCCTTTTGGCAGGTGAAGATTAGAGGTGCCTTGAGAAAGGTATCCTACACAAGCTCTGATAAAAAGATAATGGTATGGGAAATTTCAAATTTTTATTGGTTCTTTTTCTTGGAGTGTCATTTTCCTCTATGGCACAATCCCAAAAGGAAGCATATCTGGATAAAGTCCAAACCTTGGACGATACTTTGGCCACTCTCTACGGGGTAATTTCTGGTGAAAAAGGCGAACAGAGAAATTGGGAGCTATTCCAATTTTTATTTCATCCTGATGCTAAATTAATGCCTTCCGTTAAGAATCAGAAAGGACAGGTCACAGCCCGGTATTTATCAGTGGATGATTATATTGGTGTTGCAGGGAAATCATTGGTGGAAAACGGATTTTTTGAAACGGAAATACATAGGATAACCGATAGTTTTGGTCCTATTACCCAAGTCTTCAGTACCTATGAATCGTTTCGTAGCAAAAAAGATGACATTCCTTTTATGAGAGGAATCAATAGTATACAATTGTTGGACGACGGGAGTAGATGGTGGATCATGAATATTTATTGGACCCAAGAATCTGAAGAAAACCCCATTCCAAAAAAGTATTTACCCAAACATTGATTATGGCTTTATTTCCTTTTAATCACATAGTTTTTGCCCCAATAATTATAGTTCAATTGTTTATGATAAACCCTATAGTAATAGTTGATTTTAATATAAATAGTAACCTTTCTAAATGGACCGTTCTGGACGATGTGGTCATGGGTGGCCAGTCGTTGAGTTCTATATATGTCAATGAAGAAGGCCATGGGGTTTTTAAAGGGCATGTTTCACTTGAAAATAATGGCGGATTCTCTTCGGTAAGGTATCAAATGAATACTGTAAGCGTTAGTGGATATTCCAAATGTGTGATCCGACTTAAAGGGGATGGAAAAAATTATCAATTTAGAATAAAATCCAAGGAGGAGGACTATTACAGTTACATTGTCAAATTCAATACTAATGGGGAATGGCAGACCCTGGAAATAAAAATGGAGGAAATGACCCCGTGGTTCAGGGGTAGAAGGCTTGATATGCCAAATTATCCGCATATTACAATGGAATCTATCAGTTTTCTTATTGGAAACAAAAAAGAGGAGGACTTCAAATTGGAAATAGATAGAATAGAAGTGCATTAGTCGGATAAGGCCATTAAAAAGGGCCTTTATCTTAATGACAAAGGCCCTTTTACGAGAACACTATATGAAAATGAAAAAATTAACTCCTTGACTAATACGCAGTAAATATATTTCTATATTCACTAATGGAGAAATTATAGTTGTGAAGTGCGTTAGTTTTGTGGTGTTCCAGCACTATTTTGTTATTTGCCTTTATTTTCATATCCTATTGTAGAATAATCGCGATATTTAGAAGTCAAAATTTATTTTCCATTTCGGTGGAAAAATTAATGTACAATTCATAACACTTTAGCCATGCCAAAATTGGAACGAATAGAAGAGTTTAGGAAATCTGTCAATAATAAGTTTAATGTATATAACAGCCTATTTCTGAGTTTACCCTACAGAAATATAGAGAATGTAGGTATATTGATTCCTTTATTGATGCAACAAGCAGATGAGGGACTTAAATCGGGTAAAAATCCTTTAGAGATTTTGGATGCTTTTTTTCAGAACTATGCCAATATAGAATTGGAAAAGGATAGGATTGATTTTATGTTTAACATTATTCAATATGTAGAACGGCAAGTCGTGCTTTATGATAGTGTAGAGGATGCTGCATTTCCAAAATTACAAGAACATAGCAATTCGCAGACCATAAAGGATTACGCCCAAATGGTAGAGAATAATAAAAGTTGGGACGAGATATCCGAGAAGTTATCAACCTTTAGTGCACGCATTGTATTAACTGCTCACCCAACACAGTTTTACACACCTGCAGTTTTGGACATCATGGATAACCTTAGATCCTTGATTGTGGATAACAAGATTAACGAGATAGATCTTACACTTCAGCAGTTGGGACTTACCTCTCTTATTAACGCCAAGAAGCCTACTCCTCTGGTAGAGGCAAAAAATATCATTCATATTTTAAGGAACGTATATTATAATGCAATTGGTGAACTATATTCCTATATAAAAGAACACATACAAAACCAAGACTTTAATAATCATAATATTATGAAATTGGGATTCTGGCCTGGGGGGGACAGGGATGGCAATCCTTTTGTAACCGCTGCAATGACCAACGAAGTTGCAGATGAACTTAGGACAACTCTAATGAAATGCTATTACCACGATGTAAAAGTGCTACAACAAAAATTAAGTTTTACAGATTTACAGGATTTGCTAAATGGCTTGAGGAGCAAACTTTATATGACCATGTTCAATGTGGAAAAGGTCATGAGATACCAAGATATAATTGGCCCCCTCTCACAAATAAGGGAGATATTGATCCAGAAGTACAATTCATTGTACTTAAAAGATCTGGATCAACTTATAGATAAGGTCAAAATATTTAAAACACATTTTGCCACTTTGGATATAAGGCAAGACCATATTGTGCATAGGAATACGGTAGTAGCTATATTGAAGCAACAAGGAGTGATTAAAGAAAGTTTGGAAGAGTTAACTGAAGCTGATTTGGTTGATCATTTAGTACATAAAAATTTTAAACTACAATACGATAATTTTGAGGATGACTTGGTAAGGGATACTATACAAAATATAGCCCAGCTAAATAATATTCAAATTAAAAATGGAGAGGAAGGATGCAACAGATATGCGATAAGCAATTCCGAAGATATCTTTTCCGTGCTTTTCGTTTATGGATTATTGAGATGGTGTGGGGATTGGGAAGAGGGAAGAATTCCTTTTGATATTGTACCTCTGTTTGAAACCATGAATGGTATGGCTACCTCTAATGCCACCATGAATGGGGTGTTTGATTTGCCGGAATATAGAGCTCACGTTAGATATAGGGATAATAAACAGACTATTATGCTAGGTTTTTCTGATGGAACTAAGGATGGGGGCTATGTAAAGGCCAATTGGTCCATATTTAAAACCAAAGAAAATTTATCAGCAGTTTGTGGACAAAGGGATATTAAGGCGATATTTTTTGATGGTCGTGGCGGACCACCGGCACGTGGAGGTGGAAAAACACATCGTTTTTACGCTGCACAGACCAAGGATATAGCTAATAATGAAATACAACTTACCATTCAAGGTCAGACTATCACTAGTAATTATGGTACTAAGGACCTGTTTATGCACAATTGTGAACAATTGCTTACTGCGGGTCTATCCAATGATCTGTTTGGAAAAGAAAATTCAATTTCAAAAGAGATGAGAAAATTAATGGAAGAGCTCTCTGAACTCAGTTTTGAAAAATATAATGCCCTTAAACATCATGATAAGTTTATGCCTTATTTGGAGGAAAAGAGTACCTTAAAATATTACAATAAAGCTAATATAGGCAGTAGGCCTGGGAAAAGAGGCAACAAGGAGAAATTGGAATTAACCGATCTTAGGGCTATATCCTTTGTGGGGTCATGGAGCCAATTAAAGCAAAATGTACCAGGATATTTTGGTATTGGGACCGCTATAAAGACCTTAAAGGACAGGGGACAGCTAAATGAGGTGAAACAGCTCTTCCAAGAGGTGCCTTTTTTCAAGGCGCTTATGCTGAATAGTATGATGGCTTTATCCAAATGTTATTTTGAACTTACGGGCTATATTAAGGATGATAAAGAATATGGCGAATTTTGGAATATTTTATATAACGAATACCTTTTGTCCAAAGAAATGCTCCTTCTGATTTCTAATTTCAAAATATTAATGGAGGAAGAGGCGGTATCCAGGGAATCCATAAAAATCAGAGAGGCCATTGTATTGCCATTATTGGTAATCCAACAGTATGCTCTTCAGAAAATAGGACAAGGATCGGACCATAAAGAATTGTATGAAAAGATAGTGACAAGATCTTTATATGGAAACATTAACGCTAGTAGAAACTCCGCTTAATGTGATAGCATAATTTAATGGATAATTTTAGTTCATAGTAAGGGATGGAAAACCATGGTTTCTCATCCCTTGCTTTTTTATTTTAAATACATACGAAGTTTGGTCTTAGGAACTAACAATACAACAATCAATTAAAGGACAGGTAGGATTTATTCTTATATACAAATATGTGTATTTGACAACAAAATCCCTATATATTGTAATTTTAATTGTGTGATTGAATTCAAATGTATTATGTTTATGTAATAAATGCCTTACAAATGGTTTAGGTTTTTATCGTCAAGGATTTAATTTTTAAAATAAATTGATTCTAGTTCCCCTAATAGCATCTAAATATGTCGTTTAAATTTTCGAAGAAGGAGTTAATATTTCCCTTGTTGGTATTTATTACTTTAATGGTTGTTGCTGTCATTTTATGGAACAAAACCTTGAAGACACAAAAGACTTTGTTAAAGAATGAGATACAAACCTCAGGACTTTTGAGATCACAAGAATTTTATACTTCCATAGAAAACAATATAAAGGCCTTGGAAAACCTTAAACAACGAATTGAGATGACCAATGGAGGTTATTTTAAGTATTGGGAAGAGGATGCGCAATTAATTTTAGATCAAAATCCTTCGTTCAAATTTGTGGAATGGATAGACAGTTCCATGGTTATTAGTAAGATAACGCCTTTGAAAGGAAATGAAGCAGTTGTGGGACTGGACATATCTAAATTATACAGGGCAGAGGAATGGAGGGAACATAGCCAGAATAGTAAAACCAATATAACAGCATGGGTGAATCTTACCCAAGGAGGAAATGCCTTTTTGGTAGATGTACCTGTTTATTTTGATGAAAAACTTCAAGGTACTATCACGGCTGGTATGGATTTTACAAACCCCTTCAATCATTTGGCTTCAGATCTGGATGTGTATGCCGTTGAAATTAGGGACGAGAATGGAACAATCTTTTATGCTCATAATAATCCTAGACCATCAAAGTTCCATGAGGACTATAAGTATGCCACCTCCTTCTTGGTAGACTCCTTAGATCAACAAAAGTGGACCTTTTCCCTTATGCCAAAACATATAGATATGCTGGCTGATAGAAAGGAAACTATGTTCATAGCTTTTGTCTTTGGAATGTTACTGTCTATTGTTTCAAGTTCACTTATCTATTTTTACAGAGCATCTCGCACTGAAAATAAACGATATAAAGAATCCATTTTAAAACTAAGAGAATTAAATAGGGATCTTAAGAAGGAACAGCTAAAGGCTCAAAAGGCCAACAGGGCAAAAACTGAATTTGTATCCAATATGAGCCATGAGATCAGGACACCTTTGAATGCTATCTTAGGTTTCATAGAAGTTTTGAAAGCCTCTAATATCCAAAGCTCTTTAAAGGAATACCTTGCTTTAATGGATATCTCTTCTAAAAAATTATTGCTTTTGGTTGATGATATTTTAGAGATAGATAAGATTGAATCTGGGAAAAGCACATTCAAAAATATTTCTTTTTCACCTTCCAAGGAAATCGCCAATATTATTAGTATTTATAAACCAAGTATAGAACAAAAAGGACTCTATCTTCAATTGGATGCTCCTGATAGTGGTATTTGTGGAATAGGAGACATGGGTAAATTTGGACAGATTATTACCAACCTCCTACGCAACGCCTTAAAATTTACAGATAAGGGCGGTATTCACTTAGCCTACCATGAAAAAGTCTTGGAAAACAATCTATTGGTCAATTTGGTGATCAAGGATAGTGGAATTGGAATACCCAAAAACAAAATTAAAACTATTTTTGATCGTTTTACGCAGGTAGATTCGGGGATTACCAAAAAGCACGAGGGCAGTGGGCTTGGATTATATATTACCTATAATTTGGTAAAGTTGATGGGAGGTCATATTGAAGCGGAAAGTTTAAGAAATAATGGCACTGAGTTTCAAGTAAGTCTACAATTCCCTTTGGCGGATTACAAACAAAATGCATTCAAGGTGATTGATATCGCATCTGAAAAAGAAGCAGATCTAGTAGGAGTCTCAGTCTTAATTGTGGATGATAATAAGATCAATGTAATTGTATTAAAAAAGGCATTGGAAACTATGGGTATTAAAGCACATTGGGTTTCTGATGGGGAGCAGGCTGTAGCGGAAGTTCAAAAAAATGCATATGACTTAGTATTTATGGATATTCATATGCCTGTGATGGACGGATTACAAGCTACAAAAATCATACGTAAGACCAATAAAGATATTGTAATCATGGGCTTTTCAGCCGATGTCACCCGAGAAACCATTGAAATTGCCTTGGAAGCAGGAATGAACGACTATTTTACCAAACCTATTTCTATGGACAAATTACGACAACATTTGTCTAATTATCTTTTGAATGTGAAAGTTTCTTAAGTCCTATTGAAACGCCTGAAATCCGGTAATATCGGCTCCTGTAATGAGGAGGTGTATATCATGGGTGCCCTCATACGTGATCACACTTTCTAGGTTCATCATATGCCTCATAATACTGTATTCCCCAGAAATTCCCATACCTCCTAATACCTGTCTTGCTTCGCGGGCTATTTTTATCGCCATATCTACATTGTTACGCTTGGCCATAGAAATTTGGGCAGTAGTAGCTTTTCCTTGATTTTTTAATTGTCCCAATCTAAAGGCTAATAGTTGTGCCTTTGTTATTTCCGTAATCATTTCCGCTAATTTCTTCTGCTGAAGCTGTGTAGCTCCAATAGGCTTACCAAATTGAATACGCTCTTTGGCATACCTTAAAGCCGTGTCATAGCAGTCCATGGCAGCACCAATGGCACCCCATGCAATGCCATATCTGGCAGAATCTAAACAACCGAGAGGTGCTCCCAAACCGTTTTTGCCCGGTAATAGGTTTTCCTTTGGGACTTTAACATTATCAAAAATAAGCTCTCCTGTGGCGGACGCTCTTAAAGACCATTTATTATGAGTTTCGGGAGTAGAAAAGCCTTCCATACCACGTTCCACGATTAGGCCATGGATTCTTCCTTCTTCATTTTTGGCCCATACCACAGCAATGTCAGCGAAGGGGGAATTGGAGATCCAGAGTTTCGCACCATTTAAAAGGTAATGGTCACCCATATCCTTAAATTTTGTTTCCATACCACCAGGGTTAGATCCGTGGTTGGGTTCTGTAAGTCCAAAACAGCCCATGAACTCCCCTGATGCCAATTTAGGCAAGTATTTTTTTCGTTGTTCCTCCGTTCCATAGGTGTAGATAGGATACATCACTAAGGACGACTGCACAGAAGCCGTAGATCTAACTCCACTATCACCTCGTTCTATTTCTTGCATAATTAGGCCATAGCTAATCTGGTCTAAACCTGCCCCACCATATTCTTGTGGGATATAGGGACCAAAAGCACCTATCTCTGCCAAGCCGCCAATTATTTGTTTTGGGAACTCCGCTTTCTGTGCGTACTCCTCAATGATGGGGGAAACATCACGCTTTACCCATTGACGGGCAGCATCACGCACCAATTTATGCTCTTCTGATAATAGATCGTCAAGATTGTAATAATCGGGAGCTTCAAACAAATCTGGCTTCATATGGGCTTTTATTTTACTCAAAGATAATTAAAGGAATATAACATTACAAGGCTGCCGTGTTACATTATTGGCCAACCCTTGTTTATTTTAACTTCTTATTCTCGGCTATTAAGAAAACGGGCTAAGAGACGGTGAAAATGATGTACGCCTTTTTCCCTAGTAGGGGAAAAACGACCTGCTTTGTAAAATTTTGAGTTCACTCCTTTTTGGACGCCTTCTACGACCGCTTCATCTTCCAATTCTACCTTATCCAAGCCAGATCCCGCTCCCTTGTCTAATTTACTCTCATCATAGACATAGGATTGAAAAGAAACTTTAGTGCTCTCTAGGCCCAATGGGTGAACAATGTTTACTGAAAGACCCCATGGATAGAAATTGAACATCATATTGGGAAAGACCCAGAAGTAATAAGCTGCGATACTTTTTCCATGATCAATATGGCTTTCTGGAAAATTAAAAATTTCCTCAGATCCTTGGGCATATCCAATCTGTAGGTTCACATGATCAAATAATAAGGTCTCGTAATTACTATAATCCAATGCTTTGTTTAGGTCGTCATGCACAAAAGGAATATGGAAGCCTTCTAGATAATTATCACAATAAAGCGCCCAATGGGCATGTACCATATATTCTTTAGAGCGACTTTCATCTAATTTAAAATCATGTAATGGTAAAAATCCTATTCGTTCATTCATGACCTCCAAAACGGCATCTATATTAAACGTTGGATTTAGGCCCATAAACATAAATGGCCCCCAGTGGCACAATGGAAATTTATAAAGATTATCGCACGGTTTAGGAAAATCTTGGGCCTCTTTAAATTCAGGCATATGTTCCATAGTACCGTCCAACTGAAATCTTCTTCCGTGATAACCACAGATCAATTTTTTTGTATTGGAATTTTGGGCCACCACCAAATTCCCCCTATGTGTGCATACGTTGGATAAACAATGAACATGATTCCCCTCGTCCCTTGTCAAAACTACAGGTTCTGTCAAATAACCGTCCAAAAGGGTAAAAGGATATTGTTGTTGAGGCAATTCCACTAAATTTTCGTGTCCTACCCACTGCCAAGATTTATAAAAAATATCGTTTTTAATTGCCTCAAAAACCTTGGGATTTCTGTAAAATGAGGCAGGCAAAGTAAATGCTTTTGTGATATCCGATTCTATATAAAAGTTCATAATCATATTATATTGTAACTTGGCAAGGGATTTCTTCTCAAATTTAATTAATTTATAATGAGATCTTACAGTAATCAATTTTTATGGCCAAACCTGTTGAAATAAAAAAAATAGGACTCTGGACGAGCACTTCCTTGGTAATTGGCAATATGATTGGTGCTGGTGTATTTCTTATGCCAGCAGCTTTGGCATCTTTTGGGGGTATCAGCACTATTGGATGGCTTTTTTCTGCATTTGGAGCGCTTTTACTTGCTAGGGTATTTAGTAAACTTAGTGTTCTTGTAGCCAACAAAAGTGGAGGCCCCTATGCTTTTACTAAAGCTGCCTTTGGTGATTTTGCTGGGTTTTTAGTGGCCTGGGGCTATTGGATATCGGTATGGACAAGTAACGCGGCCATCGCTATAGCATTTGTTAGTGCTTTAAGCGTTTTTTTTCCTATTTTGGACCAAAACCCAATAATAGCGGTTTTGGTTGGTTTAAGTGCCATTTGGGGGCTTACGGCACTAAACTCGAGAGGGGTAAGGGCTTCTGGAAAAATGCAATTGATTACGACCATTTTAAAATTATCCCCTCTATTTATTGTTATCCTTGGTGGGTTTTTCTTTTTCAATCCTGAAAACTTTTATCCTTTCAATATCAGTGGCAAATCAAATTTTAGTGCCATCGCCATAACTGCGACCATGACCCTATACGCATTTTTAGGGATAGAAAGTGCTACGGTACCCTCGGGGAATGTTAAGGATCCGGAAAAAACTATTCCTAAGGCGACAATGATAGGTACTATCATTACAACGGTGGTGTATCTATTAGGGACCGTTGTTGTCATGGGAATGATTCCTGCCAATATCCTATCGGAGTCACCTACACCTTTTGCAGATGCCATGGAAATTATGAGTGGGGAATGGGGACGTGATTTGGTGGGTGCAGGTGCGGTAATTGCCGCTTTTGGAGCCTTAAACGGATGGATACTGGTACAAGGACAAGTGGCCATGGCTACTGCAAAGGACGACTTGTTTCCACGCATATTTAAAAGGGAAAATAAACATGGAGCCCCAGTATTGGGAATGGTTATTGGAAGTTTTTTAACTTCTGTCATCATGCTTTTAAACTTCACTGATGGTCTGGTAGAGCAATTTAAATTTATTGTCTTACTGTCCACTTTATGTTGTTTGATTCCTTATTTATTTTCTACGGCTGCGTATGTGCTTCTTGTCTTGCAAGAAAAATTGGCTCTTAAGAATACCGTTAGTGTGGTTTCTTTAGGGGGAATGGCCTTTCTGTTTTCACTCTGGGCCATATTTGGAGCAGGGGAACCTGCTGTTTTCTATGGTTTTATACTGTTAATGTCGGGAATTCCATTTTATGTATTGATGAAAACAAGGAAAAAGGATAAAGACTAACAGTTGATTTATGGAATATACCTGTCATTCAGAATATCATGAACTGGATTTGGTGTTGATCAATTCAGTAGCAAATGCATTTGTTGATGAACAAAAATTGAAAAACCAGTGGAAAGCACTCAATTATCTCTCTAAACCTGATTTTCAAAAGGGAGAAGCAGAGTTTAACGTCTTTGAAAAGTTGTTGCAATCCAAAGGTGCATCTATACTAAGGCAGCCACAGGATGCTGCTGTTTCTATAGATGCCATTTACACTAGGGATGCTGCTATAGTGACCAATTTTGGGGTGGTGCTGTGCCGAATGGGCAAAGAAAGAAGAATTCCAGAACCCAAGGTGCAGGAGGTGGTTTATAAAAAGAATAATGTCTCCATTTTAGGACAAATATTGGCTCCGGGAACGTTGGAAGGAGGAGATGTCGCTTGGTTGGATGAGTCCACCTTGGCAGTGGGGCATTCCTATCGCACCAATGAAGACGGCATAAAACAATTGAAAAATCTATTAGCTCCCTTCTCCATTAAAGTATTGGTGGTGGAATTGCCGCATTATAAAGGGCCATCGGATGTTTTTCATTTAATGTCGGTCTTTAGCCCTGTAGATAAAGATTTGGCCGTGGTCTATTCTCCGTTGCTTCCCATTCATTTTAGGAAGGAGCTACTCAAACGGGGTATGGAATTATTGGAAGTTCCTGAAGAGGAGTTTAATTCCATGGGTTGTAACGTATTAGCCATTGGTCCAAGACATTGTCTGATGGTAGCTGGAAATGATAAAACCGAAGCCCTGCTAAGAAATGTAGGTTGTGAAGTGCATACCTATGTTGGTGAGGAAATAAGTGTTAAAGGGGGAGGAGGACCTACCTGTTTAACGAGGCCCATTCGCAGACGTCTATAAGTTACATTTTAAGGTAAAACTCTTTGGTGAGCTCTGTATATTCTTGGGTGTAATGATGACGTTCTTCTTCTATAGTCAGTTCACCGAGGTCCATACTATTTTCTGAGAAACTAAATTCCAAAAGGCTTCGTTTCGTTTCCGTGGTAGGGTTTCCTTTTACTCGTGTAATCCTATTGGCGAATAAATTGAAACTAGAGGCCATTTTTATAAAAGCCTCTTCTTCTTTAAATGGTATGATGGTAGAGAATATTCCTTCATCTTCCAGTAGTTTGCTAACGCCATCCAACAGTTCATCAAAAGGGAGTGCACTGTTTTGACGGGCAATATCCCGCGCCTCATTTCCACTGGGCATTTCTTCGCTATAAAAAGGTGGGTTAGAAACAATCAGGTCGTACTTTTCATCCAGTTCATCAACAAATTCATCCAAACCCGCGTGATAACAATAAAGTCGGTCTGCCCAAGGAGAACGTTCAAAGTTCTCCACACTCTGTTCATAGGCATTCCCATCAATTTCTATGGCGTCTATCATTTCGGCATCGCTGCGTTGTGCCAGCATTAGGGCAATAAGTCCAGTACCTGAACCGATATCCAGAATAGCAAAAGGTCTTTTGTTAATGTTGCTCCATGCTCCTAGAAGCACTCCATCCGTGCCTATTTTCATGGCACATTGGTCTTGGTCTACGGAGAATTGTTTAAACTGAAAGGGTTTACTCATAATTTATTTAGATGCCAGTCTTGGGTCAAAATTACTTTAATTATAAATTGATGTGGTTTCAGATAAATTTAGAAAAGCAGGAAAATTAAATTATAGTTGCATTGCAAAGATAAGTAAGAGTACTATTTCAACACCTGATTATTGTTGCTGTTTTAAAGACTGCTTAGGTACTCGTTTTACTGAATATTTAAACCAGAGTTAGTGATGTTTTAGTTTTATTTCCCATTATAATAATTTTCCTTAATGGAGTCCATAGGGATTTTGCCATTGGCAATCTCCGTAACTTTTACCCACAACTTCTGCGAAATCAGGGACTTTAAGGGTTGTTCTAAGGTTGGGATTTTGTGGAATACTTTCAGTAGTTTTTTGTCCCATGTCTTGTGATATTTTAATAAATCGTCTGGGTAGACCACTTTTCGTTCGGTTCCTTCGTCTACAGCCTCAAAGGGTTCTGGGATATTAAGGTACCCATAATCATCCGTTAGCTGCTCTCCGACAGGAATATCCCTTATTGCGACTTCAAAATCATAGGCCGTGGTAAGACAGTTAGAATTGAAACTGTGGTTTACATATCTAGCATTGTCCCAACACAAAATGTATTTGCCCTGGTTATCCCTAAAGGTATAGGTGTCCAGAATGGATTGGTAAAGGGGATCCATAGCGGTCAACTGATCTTGAGTAAAACTCCTATCTAATTTATCCAATACCCAAGTAATGGTACCAGCTGGAATAAATTCAGTAGCTACTACGCCGTAGCCAACTTCATTATTGATGAACCTAAGTTCTGTTTTAGGATGAATCATTAGATTATAGTAATTAGCCTATTAAATATAGTCTAAAAGTAGTAGGTTTTCTCCAATATTTTATACTTGTGATTACTGAAGTTATAAAAATAATTGAGAAGGAGGTTTGTTATGTTCTTATCCTAAATACAGGTCTACCAAACCTTCTGGGGTAGTGATATGAATGGTTCTGGCATCTCTGTCTACATGGGTAATAATTTCATCATTTATGGGGATAAGCAATTCTTTATCTCCTTTTTTAGCTATAAACAAGGCTTGGGAGGTTGAGTCGTTTACACCTTGAATGATGCCTATATCTCCGTGGATGTTGTCTTCTAGACGGAATCCGATAATGTCGTGGTAATAAAATTTGTTACCGGTAAGTTTAGGAAGGAATTTTAAGGGTAAGTAAAGTTCTGAACCCATGATGTTATCTGCTGCAGACTCGTCTTGAACCTCTTCAAACCGGATGCGAAGTAAGCTGGATTTGTGGAGTACACATTTATCAATAAAAAATGGAACCAGATTGTTTCCTAAAGAAACGAATACTGATTCCATGTTTTCGTAAATTTCGGGTTCATCAGCATCAATTTTCACCAATACTTCACCCTTATAGCTGTATTTTGAAACGACTTTACCTAGGTAGAAACATTCTTCCTTTGTCATCGTTCTATCTTTAGCTTATTTTTCTTCTGTAGCAGCTTCGTCGGAAGCAGGAGTAGCTGTTTCTTCAGCAACTGGTTCAGTAGCTTCTTCTTCAGCAACTTCTTCAACTTCTGGAGCAAGTGCTGCAGCAGCTTCAGCGGCACGCTTTTCACTTACAGCCTTCTCAGCTTCCAAAGCTTTAGCTTTTGCTTCGTCTTTAGCTTTATCTAAGCCGCCTACCTTACCTGATACGATTTCTTCTTTTTGTGCCAACCAAGCGTTGAATTTTTCTTCTGCTTGTTCTTCGGTCAATGCACCTTTACGAACACCACCAGCCAAATGATTTTTAAGAAGAACTCCTTTGTAAGATAGAATTCTGCTAGCAGTTTCAGTTGGTTGAGCACCGTTTTGTAACCAGGTTACAGCACTATCAACATTAAGTTCAATTGTTGCAGGGTTGGTGTTTGGGTTGTAGATTCCCAATTTTTCCAAATACTTACCATCTCTTTTAGCGCGTGCATCAGCAGCTACTACCCAATAGAATGGTTTTCCTTTTTTACCGTGTCTTTGTAATCTAATTTTTACTGGCATATCACATTAATTTGTAGGGTGCCCGACCCTTGATTATTAATTCTTTTATTCGCTAAATATATCCCAAGCGGATGCAAATATAATATTTCTTTTTTATGTGGTAATCAAGAAATTGAACAAAAATTCAATTTTAGGTGCAAATCCCATAATAGACCATAAGATATCTTGTTAAATTTAGGCCAAACTCGAGCTAGAACTTGGCAGAGTGCTAACATCTTGTAGCTTGTAAAATGTTATCGAAAGTAGTTAATAAAGGAAATAATTAAAATGAAGAGAGATAGAATGAAGTATTCAGAAAAAATTTCAAACCGATTAAATAATTTATTAGAAAAAACATACGATGCCGAAAAGGGATTCAAGTTGGCTCAAGATAAAATTGAAAATTCGACCACTAAAAAATTTTTAAACGATAGAGCGGAACAACGATCGGATTTGGGACATGAGTTGAAGAAAGAAATAGTGCAATATGGAGAATTGACGGAGAATGATGGAAGTGCAATAGGAGACATACATAGAGCTTGGATGGATTTAAGGGCTGCAGTGTCTTCCAATAAAAGTGAAAAGCTATTAGAAGAGGTGAAACGTGGAGAAAGAGCAAGTCTTGAGGAGTACAACGAAATTATCACGGATAAGGACATGACATTGCTACCATCAACCAAAAACATGTTGATGCGCCATAGGGATGCCATTACATCGTCCCTAACAGTAGCCAACATCCATGAGCATATGGCATAAGCATAAATTATATTTTTTGATATAGTTAAAACCAGATGTACATCTGGTTTTTGTATTTCATGACGTTAATAACTCCTGATAAATCCTCTTTTGATCTATGTTGTATTTCCGTAGATTTACAACTTCAATTTCCATGAAATAAACCCGCACTATGTACCTTATTTTTGACACGGAAACCACCGGATTGCCCAAGCGATGGAACGCCCCAATTACCGATACGGATAACTGGCCACGGTGCATACAGATTGCTTGGCAATTACATGATGACATGGGAAACCTCATAGAGCGTCAGGATTATTTGGTACGCCCCGAGGGGTTCAATATTCCATATGATGCAGAGCAGATTCATGGGATATCTACAGAATTATCATTGGAAAGGGGAATCTCACTGGCGGAAGTGCTGGAGAAATTCAATATCGCTATGTCCAAAACAAAGTTTGTTGTTGGGCAGAATGTAGGTTTTGATCTTAATATCATGGGAGCAGAATTCCATAGACTACAAGTAGAAAACCCATTACAAGAACTGCCGGTCTTGGACACCTGTACGGAACATACGGCACAATTATGTCAAATACCTGGAGGTAGGGGAGGGAAATTTAAGTTGCCCACACTAACGGAACTTCACCAATATCTTTTTGGCGAGCCCTTTGGAGAGGCGCACAACGCTACTGCCGATGTGGAGGCAACTACCCGATGTTTCTTGGAGTTAGTTCGCAGACAAGAGTTTACGGTGGAGCAGTTGGATGTGCAGCCTGGGTATTTTAAAAATTTCTCTGAGGCTAATCCTAAGGAAATACGGCTGATAGGCCTAAAGCACATCAACCTCAAAAAGGCTTCTAAGAAAATCGCGAATCAATTGGGGCTCAATGAAACAGTTGAGATTTCAAAAGAAGAAATAAAAGAAAATATTGCGGTTCTTTCCGATACTGAGTTTGTGCATTTGCATAACCATTCACAATTTTCGGTCCTTCAATCTACCATTTCAATCGCAGATCTTGTTCGATCTGCAGCAAGTAATAATATGCCCGCTGTGGCCCTTACAGACCATGCCAACATGATGGGGGCCTTTCATTTTGTAAAGGAAGTAAAAGCCCAAAATGCAAAAGTAAAGGCTAAAAATGACGAAGCCTTGGAAAAAGGCGAACCAGCCCTAGAAAAGGAAATGAAGCCTATTTTAGGTTGCGAATTTTTTGTTTGTGAAGACCATAACAACAAGAATGTTAAGGATTACGGATACCAAATTGTGCTCTTAGCTAAAAATAAGAATGGGTACCACAACCTATCTAAAATGTCTTCTATAGCCTACACCGAAGGATTTTACTACGTGCCCCGTATCGATAAAAAGGTCATAGAACAGTACAAGGAGGATATCATTGTGTTAACGGGTAACCTCTATGGGGAAGTGCCCGCCAAAGTATTGAATGTTGGCGAGAACCAGGCAGAAGAAGCTTTGGTGTGGTGGAAAGAACAATTTGGCGATGACCTGTATATGGAAATTATGCGCCATGGCCAAGAAGATGAGGACCGGGTGAACCAAGTATTGGTGGAACTGGCCAAAAAACATCAGGTAAAAATGGTGGCTACCAATAATACCTATTATTGTGCCAAAGAAGATGCGGATGCCCACGATGTTCTGTTATGTGTAAAAGACGGAGAAAAGCAGGCGACCCCTATAGGTCGCGGGAGAGGCTATAGGTATGGACTCCCCAATCAAGAATACTATTTTAAGTCGTCTGATGAGATGAAGGAAATCTTCAAAGATCTTCCTGAGACCATCTTGAACATACAGGAAGTTGTCAATAAAATCGAATCTTATGAATTGGCAAGGGACGTCCTTTTGCCCAAGTTCAATATTCCAGAGGAATTTAAAGTGGCGGAGGACGTGACAGATGGAGGCAATAGGGGGGAAAATGCTTATTTGCGTCATATCACCTATGAAGGAGCCAAAAAAAGATATCCGGAACTAACGGATGTGATTCGGGAGCGGATAGATTTTGAGTTACAAACTATTGAGAATTCAGGGTATCCAGGGTATTTCTTGATTACTGAAGATTTTATACGTGAGGCACGGAACATGGATGTTTCTGTGGGTCCAGGTCGTGGATCTGCCGCAGGTTCCGTAGTAGCATACTGTCTTACCATAACCAATATAGATCCACTAAAATACGATCTTCTTTTTGAGCGTTTCTTAAATCCGGATAGGGTGTCTATGCCCGATATTGATATCGATTTTGATGACGAGGGTCGTGGGCGTGTTATGGATTATGTGATCAAAAAATATGGTGCTAATCAAGTGGCCCAGATCATCACCTATGGCACTATGGCGGCAAAATCCTCTATTCGTGATACCGCAAGGGTATTGGATTTGCCGTTGATGGATGCCGATAGGATTGCCAAGCTGATACCGACTATGTCTAAGTTGAGCAAGATATTTGAGGTAAGCGAGGCAGAATTGAAAAAAAGATTTAGGGCAGAGGAATTGGAGAAGGTGAATGAACTTCTCAATATTGCCAAAGGCGATGATTTGGAGGCACAGACCTTAAGAATGGCCCGTATTTTGGAAGGGTCTGTACGGAATACTGGAATCCATGCCTGTGGGGTGATCATTACCCCAGATGATATTACCAAGTTTGTTCCTGTGGCCACTGCCAAGGATTCAGATCTATATGTTACCCAATTTGATAACTCTGTGGTAGAAAGTGCTGGGTTGCTTAAGATGGATTTCTTGGGACTCAAAACCTTGACACTGATAAAGGATACTGTGAAAATTGTAAAGGCCAAACACGGGATTACGTTGGTGCCAGATGATTTTCCTTTGGATGACGAAAAGACTTATGAGCTTTTCCAAAGAGGAGATACGGTAGGAGTGTTTCAATATGAATCTGTTGGAATGCAGAAACATATGAAAGAGCTGAAGCCAACGGTTTTTGACGACCTTATTGCCATGAATGCCTTGTATAGACCGGGCCCAATGGAGTATATCCCCAGTTTTATTGCCCGTAAACACGGACGTGAGGAGATTACCTATGATTTGGCGGATATGGAGGAATACCTAAAGGAAACTTATGGTATTACCGTCTACCAAGAGCAGGTGATGTTGCTGTCACAAAAATTGGCCGGATTTTCCAAAGGTGATGCGGATGTGTTGCGAAAGGCAATGGGTAAAAAGATCTTTGCCCTTCTTGAAAAGTTAAAACCACAGTTTTTGGACGGTGGGGAAAAGAAAGGCCATCCAAGGGATGTTCTGGAGAAAATTTGGAAAGACTGGGAGGCATTTGCGTCCTATGCCTTTAATAAGAGTCACTCTACCTGTTATGCCTATATAGCGTATCAAACGGCCTATTTAAAGGCACATTACCCTGCGGAATATATGGCATCGGTACTATCCAACAACATGAACGATATTAAGCAGGTGACCTTCTTTATGGAGGAGTGTAAACGTATGGGCTTGGAAGTTTTAGGCCCAGATGTGAACGAGTCCTACTACAAGTTTGCGGTGAATGACCAAAATGCGGTGCGTTTTGGGATGGGAGCCATCAAAGGAGTGGGTCGTGGTGCCGTAGAAACCATAGTGGAGAACAGAAAGGAAGAAGGCAGGTTTAAGTCGGTCTTTGACCTTACCAAACGAATAGATTTACGGGCGGCCAATAAAAAAGCTTTTGAAAACCTTACACTGGCAGGTGGTTTCGATTCTTTTGGGGATACGCATAGAGCGCAGTATTTTCATGATGATGGGGATGGGATTACCTTTTTGGAAAAGGTCATTAAATATGGGGCTAAATTTCAAGAGAGTGAAAACTCTTCCCAGGTAAGTCTTTTTGGTGAGGCTAGTGAGGTACAGATTCCTGAGCCTGTGGTGCCACCATGTGAGGAATGGGGAACCATGGAAAAGTTGAGACAGGAAAAAGAGGTGGTCGGGATCTACATCTCTGGTCATCCCTTGGATGACTTTAAAACGGAAATGAATGCGTTTTGCAATGCCACCATTTCCAATGTACATCAGATGGAAACTTTTGTGGGAAGGGAACTTGCCCTAGCAGGGGTTATATCCGATGTTCAACATAGGGTTTCTAAAAACGGCAAGGGCTGGGCCTCTTTTATTTTGGAGGACTATACCGACACCTACGAGTTTCGAATATTTGGGGAGGAGTACCTAAAATATAGACACTTTTTAATAATCAATTCCTTTGCCTATTTTAAGTTGTTTGTGAAGGAGGGGTGGACCAACAGGGATACAGGAAAGAAAGGTGAACCACGGTTGCAGTACAATACCGTAATGATGCTTCAGGACGTGATGGAGGCCTATGCACGTAAGCTGACCATCAAACTAGATATAGGCCAATTAAAGGAACAACAGATCTATGAGTTAAAGGATACTTTGGTATCGCATCAGGGAAGCCATCCATTGAGTTTTGTGGTTTACGAAATGGAGGAGGAGATCAAGGTGAATTTAACCTGTAGAAAACAGAAAGTACAGATCTCTACGGAACTATTGCTGGAGCTGGAAGGAAAAGAAGTCCATTACAAGTTGAATTAATGCAATTTCGGTCATTATTTCATATAAACTTTACTTATATTACAATAGGTAAAACGAATATAACGTTAGTAAGGAAAGCGTTAATTAATTGACTAAATTTGCATAATTAAAAAATAAACAAACATGGCATTAGAAATAACAGATGCTACTTTTGATGAGGTAGTTTTAAAAAGTGATAAACCAGTTGTTGTAGATTTTTGGGCAGCATGGTGTGGACCTTGTAGAATGGTAGGTCCAATTATTGATGAGGTTAGTACTGAATATGAAGGAAAGGCTGTAGTTGGTAAGGTAGATGTTGACGCCAATCAAGAATTTGCTGCAAAATATGGGGTGCGTAATATTCCAACAGTTTTAGTTTTCAAGAACGGTGAAATCGTTAACAGACAAGTAGGAGTTTCTCCTAAGAAGGTATATACCGATGCTATTGATGCAGCACTATAGGTAACCCTTATAATATTAAAAAAGGCCTGACTTTTGTCAGGCCTTTTTTAATTAATACCTTTTCTTTTCAACTAAATTTTTTGGCCCAATGGATGTTTGTTATCTTAGGGTATCCATAACGCTATGAATCTTCAATCCGAAATAAACAACGCTTCTTTGTTCCAGAACCTGGAACTATTGGCCAACCAGGTGGTGGAAGGCTTTATAAGTGGTATCCATAAAAGCCCCTTCCACGGTTTCTCTGCTGAGTTTGCGGAACACAAAATCTACAACAATGGAGAAGGTACGAAGCATATAGATTGGAAATTATTCGCAAAAACAGATAAGCTGTATACCAAACGGTACGAAGAAGAGACCAATCTTAGGTGTCACATGATTTTGGACAACTCAGCTTCCATGTACTATCCCGAAGTCCAGAATTTGAGTGTTACTAATTTGAATAAGATTGGTTTTGGTGTTTTGGCCATTGCCGCCCTACTCAATATTCTGAAGCGACAAAGGGACGCAGTTGGTTTAAGCGTCTATTCAGATACCTACGAATATTATTTCCCAGAAAAAGGGAGTGAGCGTCATCACCAGATGCTTTTATCCAAACTCAATGATATTAGTGTGGAATCCAAACCTTCCAAGGGCACTGATACCTATACCTACCTACATCAGATAGCTGAAAAAATAAAGCGAAGGAGTCTCATATTTTTGTTTACTGATATGTTTCAAAACACCACAGATAATGATCAATTGTTTGATGCTTTACGACACTTAAAGTATAATAAACATGAAGTGGTATTGTTTCATCTGATGGATAGGGATAAGGAGTTTCATTTCAATTTTGAGAACACGCCCAAGCGTTTTGTAGATGTGGAAACGGGAGAACATATAGATCTTTATGCCGAAGGGATAAAGGAGGCTTATGAAAAGGAGGTGGGCGCTTATTTTGAAATGTTAAAGTTACGCTGTGCACAATATAAAATTAAATATGTGGAGGTGGATATACATGCTGATTTCTCGAGAGTTATGAACACTTACATGGTGGAGCGTCAAAAATTTCTATAACAAGGGCTATTTTTTAGGTGAAATTATTTGTGCAATTAAATAAGCGGTGTATATTTGCACTCGCTAAACGCCACGGTTCGGTAGTTCAGTTGGTTAGAATACCTGCCTGTCACGCAGGGGGTCGCGGGTTCGAGTCCCGTCCGGACCGCTAAAAGCCTTCAACGCAAGTTGAGGGCTTTTTTCATTTTGGCATATTTTTGTTTTGCTTCCTAGATATGGGTGGTGGGGTTCCCCCGAGGCTTCGGGGCCGTCCGGACCGCTAAAAGCCTTCAACCCAAGTTGAGAGCTTTTTTTATGGTGTTTTCTATCTTCATTAAAAAATAAAATATTTTATAAATAGGGGTCTATTATAACCTTAATTGGATTAAATAGTGAGCTTATATTTTCCTACACTTGTACTTTATCCCACATTAGTGTAGGTTAAACAGATATGTTTTGTAAGCGGAACAAACCAACTTAATTTTAATTAAAAATGTAACTTGTTGTATTGCTTTGTTTTAGAACTTGGCATTCCTTACTGTTGATTATACATTTAATAATGAATTGTAATTTCTAAAAAAAAGCAATGAAAAAAACTACGACCCTTTTGTGGATTGCCTTGGTGGTGGTTATTGCGGGCTTTGGTGTGGGAATATACGTTCAGGATTTAAAACACCAGGAAAGTACTGAGGCTGCTTGGAAGGCAAATAGGTTCAATATGGAACGGTTCTATAAAATACGCCAGTTTACAGGAAGAATTAATCAGACCAATTGGCAGACCATGAGAGATAGTATCGGAAGTCAATTGGATAGCTTCATGATTTTAAGGTTCAGAAAGGAAATGGACAGCCTTAATGCAAAGAGAGCATTAGATCCTAAATCCAAATAAACTACGACTGGTAACAACCTAAATACTTAATGCTCTTTAGTAGTGCTAATCATCCCAAAGTATTCTTTATAGGGAAAGGCATCTTCTTTAAACTACCAATTTAAAGGATAAATTTATCTCCTAATGTACTTTAGCTTACAAATTATTCCATTGAACAAAAAGTTCCAATTAAAGGAAACCCTCTGCCTACCTTTGTAGAAAAAACAAAAAACCCCATTAAAATGAAAACATTATTACTCGTAAAAAATATTTATTTAGACGGATTTAGAAATATTGGAAACGTATTCGTTAGGAACTATTTTAAAGTTTTTGCTATTTTTAGTTTTATAATGTTTGCAATAGTGATGTATGCCTTTGTCTTTAGGGTAATCACAGGTTTTGCCTTTGATTAGTATTGTATCGTAGGCATGCCATAAATTTTTTTTATTGGCCTCATAGTACATAAGAGGCTAAAAAGAAGGTAACAATCTATGTCAAAAGCTTATAATCTAGTCATGGACAACCTTTTCTTATTGTTTTGCAACAAAAATAGTGGAGCACCTAAGAAAGATTTTAGTTTTGTTTGGATACTATTTAAAAATTCAAATCCATGAAAAATAGAATCTTGGTATTCGTTTGCTTGTTTTTTGCCATTGGATCGTACGCACAAGAAGGTTTGAAAGCTGGGATTCAGGGCGGTATGCCTTTTGACGACTTTAATGATGACGTGTCACTCACCCTAGGTTTGGATGTAGGTTATATGTGGGCACTTGGAGAAGTTGTTGATGCCGGAATTACCATGGGCTTTATAAATGGCTTTCCAGAAACCTTCCATTCAGATATAGTCCGCGAAGATTTACCTCATGTTCAATTTGCACCCTTTGCGGCTTCTGTAAGAATATGGGCTGGGAATTCTTTTTCCTTTGGAGTAGATGGAGGGCAAGCAGTTGGCATAAATAAGGGTAATGATGGAGGCCTCTACTACAGGCCACAAATTGGATACCTTGTTGATTCTAATGCAGAATTGAACCTTTCCTATACCGCTATAGAATTGGATAGCAAAACATGGACCACCTTAAATATTGGCTTGCTTTATACGTTCACTTTGAACGGCAGAAGAAGGTAATAAGGCATAAAATTAACTCTAATCATCAATTACCTGAACAATAACAGACAAAGAATTATAAGTAGTATTTGATCTTTATGTAGTCTGAGATTAGAGTTGTAAACCTATAAATTCTCTCGGTATTATTTCAACAATTGTATTAAATATGCAATTGCTATACTTATTGCTAAACCAATATTTACTTTGGCAAAATCCTTAACGATTAAATGATAGGCCTTTTTTAATTTATCTTTTTGAAGTAAATAATTAATGGCAATTTCTCTTCCGGCTAGAATACCAATAAAGGTCCAGGTGGTACTCATTGGTACTGAATTCATATTTCCGTAGATATATAGTAAGAGCGCATAGCAGATATCAATTAAGGTAGCAGATCTTATATTTTGAGTATTTGCTTTCTGGTTGACAATTTCTTGTATCTTACCTCCCCTATTCTTAAAAATATAAGCCATTATAGCTAGTATAACCAATAAAGATCCCAAGAGTTCATAAATTCCCAATTGCCTAGGAAGAAATACATAAATGTTTGCAAAATCTTGTATTAGCCACTGAGACCATAAAAAAGCGGTAGAACACCATTGAGCGCCCATCCAAAATTTTTTCTGTTTTTTTTTGTCCATTTCTTCCAAAGAACTATTCGATTCAAATCGTTTGGCTATCACCAGATAGATCAGCAAAGCAGAAATAACGGCAAGGGCATAACCAAATACAGACTTGACTATCATCTTTTCAATGAGTGTTTGAGTTGAAAAGACACTCAAAATCATAAAAGTTGTACTCACAGGAATACCAAAACGTGTAATGATCAAAAGCGTCAAAGGCGCTAATAAATACCACCATTGAATTTTTTCTGGTAGCGGAATATTGGCCAAACGAGCATAGGAGACATCACCATCAAATGTGTACCAACCATAAATCATTGTCACCGCTAGAATTGTACCGGCAAATGCCCATAGGATTTGCCAACTCTTTTTATGGTTGGAGGATAAAAATGTCCCTAGGGTTTGTATTACATCATTGGCGATAACAGAATAAGCAGCAATCATGAAGCCTACATAGGCAATAACTTGTTCCATTGTAAAAGTATTCGTTATCTAAAGCTATTAAAATAAGAGATGATGATTTTTATAAAGGATCCTCTTGCTGAATTTTAGGGAGTCCTTTTTAGCGGGATCATTAGAGTCGTATTGGGTAAGATAACATTGCCATAATTATAATTACATTTTGGTGGGACGAATTTATTTCTTTTTTCAATATAAAGAGGAGAATGACACGCTTTTATTTAGAGAATAGTCCTAGAAGTAAGGTGGGCTTAAGTTTCTGAAGTTCAGACATATATTTATCATACGGTTACAGAATATTTTTTTATCAGAAATTATAGAGCGTATTAATTTAACATATACTTAACGTTTTAATATATACATTTACTTCGTGAAAAGAATGAAACATTTTGGCTTTTTTAGCCTTCTGATTTTGATGTTTTTTTGGGGTATAGGTAATGCAGTTTATGCATCATCATCTACTTCTATTCCCTTGAGTTCACATTTGAGTAATGATATAAAGTTGAAAAAACTTCTCAATAAAGAGGGAGTCGTTTTTACTTTTCAACAACAAGAATTTGAAACGGTTCTGCAGCTTTCAGTCCTTGATAAAATAAATACACAGTTTTGGCTGACTTCAAAAAGGATAGCACCTGTTCTTTGTAGTCTTAAAGGTTCCGAAATTCAATATATTATTTATTCCAATACCATAGAACCTGGGTTGGACACGTTGACCATGATTTTTCCCTTTCATACTTATATTTAAAATTGTTTGGTAAAACAAGTCTGATTTAGAGGAACCGTGCTGTTTCTCTCAGTCTAAGTCGCACCTATAATTTGTCCTTCATTGGGCTATTTTTGAGTGCACCTTCAACAAAATATCAAACATTTATTTCAACATTTAAATATTGAGTCATGGATTTAGAATTAGTAATTATATCATTAATACTTGTAGCAAGTGTTTTCGTACCGTTTTTTATTATTGATTTTTCTGGTAAAAGTGGAATCAAACAAATGAGGAACTTGTTTAAATTAGAACAGGTCAAGTATAATTTGAAAGTGACCGAGCAAGAAAATTGGGGTAATACTTTTATTGGCATTGACAGAGTACAGAAAAAAATGCTTTTCATGAAGTTTTTAGAAGCAGAGCCCACAATTCATCTAATAGATTTAGGTAAAATCCAATCTTGTGAAATTGAAAGTAAAGTGGAAATTATTAAAACAAAAATTAAAAAAGATAGCATTTTACAACAACTAAATCTAAAAATCACCTCTCCTGGTACCAATAGCTTTGAAGGTATTCTTAACTTTTACGATGCAGAAGGTATCTATGGGGAAGATTTTGAAATGGCAAGAGCTGAAAAATGGAAAACGATCGTTAAAGAGCATATGAGTACCATGTCCGCTGGTAAGAAGGCAGCATAACTTAATAAACCAAATAAAATTGTAATCTAATGAATGTAAAATTGAATAACTGGACAGGTATTAGTAAACTCTCGTGCAAGTAACTATGGAAATAACTATTGTAGTTTTCGTTATTGGTTATCTATTAATTGCTATGGAGCATGTTGTAAAGCTAGATAAGGCGGCAACAGCTCTTTTTACTGGGGTTTTGTTGTGGGTGCTTTTGGTTTTTAACCAAACAGAACTTAGTGAGACATTAGTTCAACTCAAGGAACATTTCGAGGAGATTTCTGAAATCTTGTTTTTCCTTTTGGGTGCCATGACCATTGTAGAGCTTATAGACTCCCACGACGGTTTTAAGGTCATTCATAAAGTGATAAAGACAACCAACAAGAAAAAGTTATTATGGATCTTAACTATTTTAACCTTCTTTCTTTCTGCGGTATTGGATAACCTGACCACAACAATTGTCATGATTGCTCTATTGAAAAAGTTTATGGATAGTAAAAATGATCTCTGGTATTTTGCTGGGTTTATTGTGATAGCGGCAAATGCTGGCGGGGCATGGTCTCCAATAGGGGATGTGACCACTATAATGTTATGGAACGGAGGGCAAGTCTCTACTCACTCTATCCTTACAGAGGTCTTCTGGCCTAGCGTTGCCTGCTTGTTAGTGCCACTAATTTTAGTCTCCTTTTTTCTTAAGGGAAAAGTGCAAAGTGTGGTTTTGGAACAGAAACCAAGTCATCAACAGATTGGGAATGGAGAAAGCATGTTTGTACTTATTTTAGGGGTACTTTCTTTATTGTTTGTACCTGTGTTTAAGACAATTACGCACCTACCGCCATTTATGGGCATGTTATTCAGTTTGGGAGTGCTTTGGATAGCCACAGAAATTATACATAGGAAGAAGCCTTTTGAAATTAAGCATCACTTTTCGGTTGCAAATACTATCAGGCGTATAGATACGCCCAGTATATTGTTCTTCATGGGTATCTTACTTGCTGTAGCAGCGATGCAGACCAATGGGGTACTCGGTGCCGTAGGAAATTCACTGGACAGTTCATTTGATAATTACTATATTGTAAATATTCTTTTAGGTCTATTGTCTTCTGTGGTAGATAACGTACCATTAGTGGCCGGGGCTATGGGGATGTATACCATGGAACGTTACCCTCAGGATCATGAATTTTGGAATTTTTTAGCCTATTGTGCAGGTACTGGCGGTAGTGCTTTGATTATTGGTTCAGCAGCAGGAGTTGCAGCTATGGGAATTTTAAAGATAGATTTTATTTGGTATCTTAAACGCATAACATGGTTGGCCCTTCTCGGTTATTTTTCTGGGATAGTGGTCTTTATCTTAATGAATTAATGAAAGCATCCGATCATAAAGTATCCCTAGCCTCACTATTGATGACGCTAGGGATAGTTTTTGGGGATATTGGCACCTCTCCCTTATACGTTTTTACAGCCATAACACAAGGTAAAAACTTTGACGAACTACTGGTTTTGGGGAGTCTTTCTTGTGTGTTTTGGACACTGATGCTGTTGGCAACAGTTAAATATATTTATCTGGCACTTAATGCAGATAATCATGGGGAAGGGGGGATTTTTGCTCTTTATGCGCTTTTGCGAAAAACAAAATCGAAATGGATCATCTATCCCGCCCTAATCGGGTGTGCTACTTTGATCAGCGATGGCTTTATAACCCCAGCCATATCTATATCATCGGCAGTAGAAGGTGTTTCAATACTCTATAGCGATATTCCTACATTGCCCATTGTATGTGTCATTATTATAGGTCTCTTCTTAATACAACAGTTCGGCACTAAAAAAATAGGAGGACTATTTGGACCAGTGATGTTGCTTTGGTTTTTGACTTTAGGATTTTTAGGTGTTAGGCAATTGATACAAAATCCGGAAGTGCTTAAGGCTATTAATCCTATGTATGCATTAACCTTCTTGATCAATTATCCAGAAGCACTATGGATATTGGGTGCAGTCTTCTTATGTACCACAGGAGCAGAAGCGCTTTACTCTGATTTAGGGCATTGTGGAAAAAGGAATATACGGCTGACCTGGATTTTTGTTTTATCTATGTTGTTATTAAATTATTTTGGTCAAGCGGCATATTGTCTCTCCTTGCCAAAAGGGGAGCAGTTAGATTCTGTTTTTTATGCCACCGTTCCTCAGGGCTGGTTGCCCTATGTGATTGGGATTGCAACGGTGTCCACTATTGTGGCGAGCCAGGCTTTAATCACCGGTATTTTTACCTTGGTGAATGAGGCTATCAAGCTAAAATTATGGACGAACTTAAAAGTAAAGTACCCTTCAGATCATAAAGGGCAGATCTACATCCCTTTTATCAATTACTTTTTATTGGTAGGATGTTTGTTAGTCGTATTTATTTTCAAAAGATCATCTAACATGGAATCGGCCTACGGATTGGCTATTACGATAGACATGCTAATGACTAGCTTGTTGTTGGGATATTTATTATTGATCAGGGCAAAAAAAGGTGAAATCATAATTACGCTCTTATTCTCCTTGTTCCTACTAGTGGAAACCACATTTTTAATTTCGAACTTAAACAAGATTATACATGGAGGTTGGTTCACCTTGTTGTTAGCCTTATTCCTTTTCACCTTATTGCTATTTTACCGTTTTGCAAGGCAATTACGTAGTAGAGTTGCGGAATACCAAAAACTGGAAGAAGTTACCCCTTTGTTGACGGACGTAATGAATAATGATAAATTGCCTTATTTGGCGACTAATCTTGTATTGCCTACAAGGTCTTCTAGGGTGAACTTTATTGACATGACCATTGTGCATTCTTTGTTCTATCTCCAGCCCAAGAAGGCAGAAGTATATTGGTTTTTACATTTGCATATTACAGACGTACCATACGGTATTGCATATACGGTGACTACTATAATTCCACAAAAATGTTTTTTCATTAAATTAAATATAGGCTTTAAAGAACGCCATTTGTTAGATTATAAAATGAAAAATATACATGCCGATTTGGTTAAATCTGGTGAGGTTTCTGGGCATAATATTTTTTATCAGGATCCGAACTTGCAGGTCCCTCCTGATTTTAAGTACATATTGATCAATTCAAGGGTTGCTTCAGATAACCGACTCACCGTGCTGGAAGCCTTTAGCGTTCGTATTTATCGCTTTTTAAAATCTATGGGCCTTACTGCCATAGAAGATTTTGGATTGGATGAAACCAATACCATTGAAGAAAAAATACCCATCAATGTGGCAAAAAGGGACAATTTGCATATAACAAGGATTGAATCTTAATATTAAAACACTTGATAGAAAAAATAGAATCCTAAAATTTAATTGAAGGCTTTTGTTTTAATTACCACTTGCTTGTAGTTTTTTAGTAACCATCGCCTCAATATAATGTATTTGTAATAGTGCTTTTTTGCTAAAATCCAATAAACTAAGACTTCTGTCTAAGTTTTGATCTACATAGGAAACTTTGTAGTAGGTATCGTTGTTTAGGTAATCTGTCAGGGCTCTTAATCCATGGATAAAGGGCATGAAGACAACGCCCAAAGGAAGTGATTTCAGTTCTGGTGGAGTAAGGAAATTAGAAGTGGTTTTAAGTCCATCCAAGAGGGATTCGAACATGATTTTATCAAATGTGATTTTGTCGTGGTTTTTTTCATCCTCTTTCCCCGTATTCGCAATGGTACGTACCAAATCTCCAAAATCATAATAAAAATAGCCCTTCATGATCGTATCTAAGTCAATAAAGCACAACGCTTGGTTGGTTTTTTTGGAGAATAGAATATTATTTAATTTGGTATCGTTATGACAGATTCGCGAAGGCAATTTAAGACTAGATAGTTCCGAAAGCTGCGGAAATATAAAAGTTACAAATTCAATTGCAACAATTGCTTTATGGAGTCTTTCTTGGCTTGCATTATTCATTGCTTCTTGGAACTGTACTTTTCGCAATTTCAAATCGTGGAATTGGGGAATGGTATCCACAAATTGGTCTGAAGTAGCATTTTGTAACAAAGAATGGAACTTACCCAAAATCTTTCCCGCTTCATGTGCCACTTTGGTATTTAGGGCTATGTCATAAGCAATACTGTTAGGAACATACCTTATAAGCCTCCAATAGTCCTGATGTTTTAATTCGCAAAAAAGTTCGCCGGTTTTTGTTGGGACCAAAGCTACAGTGCTATACTCTTTATCTTTTAGATAAGATAGGGTATTGGACATATTGCTCATTACCGCAGGCACATTGGAAAAAACTACGCTATTGATTCGTTGAAGTATATATAGGGGCTGCCCGTGTTCTAAAACCAGGAAGGTGTCGTTTATATAGCCTTGATTTATTTTACTAAAGGTATAATTGCCTTGGTCAACAGAAAAGGTATTTAATAAATTTTGGAGATCCTTATTTTCATGAATAGTATTCATGTTCTTTAATTTAATTTGTCCCAAAGAGGGGATGGATATATAGTATTTTTGGTCATCTCCGTCAATTCCTTTACCGCCAGCTCTCGGTCATTAGCATAGGTAACCCCAAACCATTTTCCACCTGAAGGCAATACGGTAACAGAGACTTTCTTTTTTGCTATTAACTCTTGGATCACTGCGGGAAGGTAGACTTCACTGTTTTTTACTAATTCTTTATCTCTAAGAAATTGAGAAAAATATACTTCAATCTCAGAAAAGAGCATAGGCTGACATACCCAAAAATTCATACTCACTTTTTCTTCTCCACTGAAATACTCCCCAGAATCTAAGTCGGTTATTTCTCCTTTTTCGTATATAATCTTTAGTCGCTCTTGTAAATCTAAGAGGTTAGAATGTATTACGCTACAGATGCCCCTGGAAACAGATCCATTGGGGGAAAGCGTCTCTTTAAGGGTGTAACCCACCATAGCAAATACGGTGGTGCTTGTTGAGTTTTTTATAAATGAGGCCGCATGGTAAAATGCATCCCTACCGTAATAATCATCGGCATTCAATACCACAAAAGGGTTGGCAATATGTTGTCTGGCTGTCCAAACAGCATGGGCGGTACCCCAGGGTTTAAGTCGTTCTTCTAAAATTTTTATTTCCCGGGGAAGCTCCTCTAATTCTTGTGAAAGGACATCTAATTTTAAGTTTTTTGGTATGCGTGTCTCTAAATGTACCTTAAGAAACTCAACATGGTCCCGTTGGGTGATGATAACAATATGATTAAAACCTGCCTCAATAGCATCGAATATACTAAACTCCATCAGGAATTCTTCTTTAGGGCCCAAACTGTCAAATTGTTTCAGTTTTCCGTAGCGGCTGCCTTTTCCAGCAGCCATTAATAACAGTGTCATCTTTTTTTGCATCAGAAGTAAAAATAAGATTTTTGAGAGGAACTCCATTTTAAAAAAGAAGAGGCTTCATATATTATCTCAAAATGTCTAATTTAAACCACCAATAACCAACTTATTTTAACAGATGACCACAAGAAGAAAGTTTATTAAGAAAACGAGTGCGTTAGGAGCAGGAATACTGGTGACACCAGCCATATCTTCCACTATTTTTGGAAATTTTGAATCCCAAAAGTTAAATATTGGTCTTATTGGCGTAGGGGAGCGGGGAAATAACCATCTAAGTAATTTGCTTTTGCGCAAGGATGTAAATGTAACGGCTATTTGCGACATTGATTCGAGTAGGGTTGAAGAAGCGAAGGACAAGATGACTAAGGCAGGTAAAAAAGCACCTAAAATATTCGGGAGCAATGACTATGATTATCGAAACCTCTTGGAATTAAAAGAGGTAGATGCCGTTATCATCGCCACCCCATGGCTTTGGCATACCAGAATGGCGGTAGATGCCATGGAAGCGAAGATATATGCTGGAGTTGAGGTATCTGCAGCAAATACTTTGGAGGAATGTTGGGATTTGGTAAATACTCACGAGCGTACAGGTACGCATATGATGATTTTGGAAAATGTCAATTACCGAAGGGACGTAATGGCCATTCTTAATATGGTCCGCCAAAACGTATTTGGTGAACTTGTACATTTTAGATGTGGGTATCAACACGATTTAAGGGAAGTTAAATTTAATAATGGGAAGCAACCTTATGGAGGGGGAGTTGAGTTTGGGGAAAAGGGATATTCCGAAGCCCGCTGGAGAACAGAACACTCGGTAAAGCGAAATGCCGATGTGTATCCCACCCACGGGGTTGGCCCTATTGCGGTCATGGCCGATATCAACAGGGGGAATAGGTTTGTTTCCATGACGTCAAGCGCAAGCAAGGGCATAGGACTGCACAACCATATTATAAAACAAGCAGGGCAGGACCATCCAAATGCTAAAATAAAATTTAAACAAGGTGATGTCATTACCTCTACTATAGAGACTGCCAATGCGGAAACTATTATTGTAACTCATGATTGTAACCTGCCAAGACCGTACTCGTTAGGGTTTAGGGTACAAGGTGCAAACGGACTCTGGGAGGTTGATGGTAATAGAATATATATAGAAGGAAAATCGGAGCCCCATAGATGGGATGTTGCCGATGATTGGCTTAAGGAATACGATCACCCCCTTTGGAAAAAATATGGGGAATATGCGGAAGGATCTGGACATGGGGGAATGGATTTCTTTGTGCTGAACTCCTTTGTTGAATCTGCGAAACTCAATACTGCGCCACCACTGGATGCATATGATGCCGCGGCTTGGAGTGCCATAACCCCTTTGTCAGAGGTGTCCATAGAAAACAATGGGGAGCCCCAAAACTTCCCTGATTTTACAAGAGGGTTATGGATGAAACGCCCGCCATATAATTGGATAAAGGAGACCTTTTAGAGGTATGGGAATACATCTATCTTAAACATGATAGATGTCATATATTCTTTTCCGTAGGGCATTTACTTTTGAAACTATCAAAGTGCCATAAATGTCAACATTAGTTCAAAAGTACAATATTGCTGGTCCTAGATATACTAGTTACCCTACGGTTCCTTATTGGGATCTGGAATCTTTTTCAGGAAAAGCATGGCGGCAGACCATAATTCAAAGCTTTAAAGAAAGCAATACTACCGAGGGCATAAGCCTATATATTCATTTGCCCTTTTGTGAACAGATGTGCACCTTTTGTGGTTGCCATAAGCGCATTACAAAATGTCATGATAAAGAAGGGCCGTACATAAATGCGGTGCTTAAAGAATGGAGGCTCTACTGTGATTTGTTTTCTTACAGACCTAGGATCAAAGAATTGCATTTGGGAGGGGGTACACCTACTTTTTTTTCTCCAGAAAATCTAAGGATGTTGATTGATGGTATTTTTAATAGTGCGGAAAAGGCCGAAGGTTCTGAATTCAGTTTTGAAGGTCACCCTAAAAATACGACTAAGGATCATCTCAAGACTTTGTTTGATCTTGGTTTTAGAAGGGTGAGTTTTGGGGTTCAGGATTATAATGAAATGGTACAAAAGGCTATTAACAGGATTCAGCCTTTCGAAAATGTAAAGCGAGTAACAGAGTACGCTCGGGACATTGGATATACCTCTGTGGGGCATGACATTATTTTCGGATTGCCTTTTCAGACCTTAACGCATGTAGAACAGACTATTTTAAAGACTAAAGAACTGATGCCCGATCGCTTGGCATTCTACAGCTATGCTCATGTACCTTGGTTGAAGGATAATGGCCAGCGTGGCTATTTAGATGCTGATCTGCCCTCAGGGGATGAAAAGCGTGATCAATATGAAATGGGAAAGCGTACACTCGCAAAAGTGGGGTATAAAGAAATAGGGATGGATCATTTTGCCTTGCCATCTGACAACCTTTTTAATTCTATGGAATCTTCAACTTTACACAGAAATTTTATGGGTTATACGGCATCCAAAACCCAGTTGACGCCGGGTCTGGGTGTGTCTAGTATCAGTGATAGTTGGTACGCATTTGTCCAAAATGTAAAAGGCTTGGAAGAGTATTACCACCTTATTGAGAATAATATTATCCCTATCTATCGAGGTCACATTTTAACGGAGGCAGATCAAATAATAAGACAACATATCCTAAATTTAATGTGTCGCTTTGAAACCACTTGGTATACTCAGGAGGAATATTTTCCAGAACTTATGGATGTGTTAGAACGGTTAGGAGAAATGGAATCAGATAGGTTAGTGGAGATTTCTAATAACGTTTTAAAAGTAACAGCAAAAGGCAGACCTTTCATTAGAAATATATGTATGGCCTTTGATGTATTGTTACACAAAAAAGCTCCCGATACACGTTTGTTTTCATTGACTATTTAATAACAAAGATAAATCTGAAAATAAGAAATTATGAAAAAAATAATTGTACCTGTTGATTTTTCTGAACAATCTGAGTATGCACTAAAAGTAGCTGTATCCATTGCTAAAAAGTATGGTTCTGAAATTTTTGCAGTTCATATGTTGGAACTTTCTACAGCAATTATATCCACTTCGGAAGGATTGCAGCAAGATCAGATGCTATTTTTAATTAAACTTTCTGAAAAGAGATTTAGGGAATTTTTGGATAAACCCTATCTTCAAAATATTAAAGTAACCCCCATAATTAAGCACTTTAAAGTGTTCAGTGAACTAAATGAGGTCGCTGAAAAGCATCAAGCTGATTTGGTAGTCATGGGCTCCCATGGTTCCGATGGTTTGAAAGAGATATTCATTGGTTCAAATGCAGAAAAAGTGGTAAGAAACTCTGATGTCCCTGTATTGGTGATTAAAGATGAGATAGAGGACTTTAAAATAGATCATTTTGTTTTTGCATGTGATTTTAAAGAGGATAATCTGCTAGCCTTGCATAAGGCTAAGGATTTTGCTAAGAAATTGTCAGCTGAGCTTCATTTGGTTTATATAAATACCCCAGGAGATGATTTTTTAAGTACTTCGGATATCTATGCAAGGGTTACACAGTTCTTGGCCAAGGCTAAAGTGGGTAAGGAAGTGGAGATCTATAACGATTATACCGTGGAAAAGGGAATATTGAATTACAGTAAGGATATTAATGCTGATATTTTAGGTATCCCAACGCATGGACGAAAAGGGCTTACCCACTTCTTTATGGGTAGTATTGGAGAGGATGTAGCCAATCATTCTAAAATACCTGTGGTTACCTTTAAACTTTAAAAGCTGATAAAAAGTTCTAATTTGGAAGCATTTTATGGGTATATTCATTAGAATTATAACGAACCGATCGCAAACCTTGATGATGCCAATACCTGACCCTAAACTTTGTATATGCCAGTTATTGTATAATCTTTGGTTGAGGGCCTAACTAATTCCATTTTTAAAGTCAACCATGCTATAATTAGGTCGATTTTTCATTTCGCATAGGTTCAAACTAATATAAATTACTTTGAAGCATTTTTGTATATAATTCTTCGTTCACCAAAACCTTACATTTAAATGCGGAAATTTCAGCATGTATTTATTATCCTTTTTTCCTACAATGGATACTGGAGTCGATTTGTTTTTCATAACTATGACTTTTTTAGGTTATAAAAAATTAGAATTTTCAATAGTGCTAAAATTTTTAAGTTTTTTAAATAGAACTTCCCTGACATAGATCAGGGAAGTTCTATTTAATGATTAATCAAGACAATCAATGTTACTGGTGATCAATTCTATAACCGGCTCTGGAGAAATATAGGGTATGCCCAGTCCTAATCCTCTAAGTATAAATAGTAAACCAATTACAATTACAAATACTGGGATTAATTTATGTATTCTTTCGCGGGACCTACCTTTTAAAATTCCAGTAAAATAAATAGCAGTGGTCATTAACGGGATGGTGCCCAGACCAAATAAAATCATATATAGTGAACCATTCCATGGATTTCCCATGGCAATGGATGCAAAAAGTGCCATGTACACCAAGCCACAAGGAAGGAATCCATTTAAAAAACCAATGGTCAAAAACGTATCTGGAGATTTTTTTTGGAGCTCTTTTCCTAACCGATTTTTTACTTTTGAAAGCACTTTGAATAAGGGTTTGGACAAATTGTATTTTTGAAAGGTTTTATAGGGAAGGAGTACAACAAGAATCATGAGGACGCCAATAAATATTGATAGTTTTTGTTGCATACCAAAAACATAAAGTCCCTTGCCCAAAAATCCAAAAATCAATCCAATGGTTCCATAGGCCAAGATTCTTCCCAAATGGTAGATGAAGATTTGGGAGAATTTCTTATAGGAATTGTTTCTATCCACTGGCAATAGAAAGGCAATGGGCCCACACATTCCAACACAGTGCAAGCTGCCCAAAAGTCCCAATATGATAGCGGATAAAAGCATTTAATTCAATGGATTGTAAATATTCAGTAAGATTAAATTTCTGTGGTTGTTAATTTTTTATATAGGTTAGACTTTCCCTATGTAGGTAGGATTGATTGTCGTATTCCAAGGCAATTGTAATATCCCAACGACCATCCAACAAGCGTTTGTTAGGTATGAGCATATGAGAATTGGATGTGCTGATGGGTACATCAAAATCCAAGTTCTTGTTAGATGGTCTGTATAAGGACACGTTTCCTTTTATTTTCTGGGCTTCCATATTTTCTGGAAAAAGGATATCCCAACCATATGTAGTTTTCTCAATTCGGATCTTTGTGCTTAAATTATTTGCATTGCGTTCAGCATCCATTTTTTTTTGAAAATTCAATTCTTCTTTATAGTATCCTTCGGTCACCAAATCGTGATTGGAATTACTGTCCATCGTCATCCTGACTACAAAAAATAGGATAAAGCTTATAAAAGCAATAAAGGCTAAAACTATTCCTGTTCCCCAATTTATTTTCATGATTATAGTACTTTAAGATGATTCACATTATTTATACCTTCTAGGTGCCAAGAAGCCCGCTGTTGTAGATTCTATTAACTTTTTACCACTATAGACCCCTATTTTCAATTTATCCTTGTCCCCGCTCAATGCTTTATTGTTTATTTCAATAAATAACGTTCCTTCAGATAGTTGCTCGGCAGGGACACGAAAGTCTTGATTTCTAACTAACTTAATCTTGCCTTGATGTGACAATAATACAAAATGAACATTGGCTATATCTTTCGTGGTTTTATTCAATAATTTGTACGTGTAAACATTACTAATAACATTTCCTTCTTTATGTTCATAGAGCTGACCAGGTAGTCTGAGAATATTGGCCTCAAGATCATTCCTTAGAAATAGCATCCCAATCAAAACTCCCGTTAATATGATCAAAACGGCTGAGTATCCTTTAAGTCTTGGTGTAAACTTAAATTTTTCTTTCCGTTCTATATTGTTCTCGCTCGCATATCGGATAAGTCCTTTGGGAAGGTTTAATTTTTCCATGATATGGTCGCATTCATCTATGCAGGCCGTACAATTAACACACTCCAATTGGGTGCCATTGCGGATATCTATCCCCGTAGGGCATACATTTACGCATTGGAAACAATCAATACAATCTCCGTGGCCCAAAGCTTCTCTATCCTCGTTTTTTCTGAATTTCTTTCTCCCCTTTTCATTTTCTCCTCTTTTATGATCATAGGCAACAATAATGGATTGGTTGTCCAATAAAACGCCTTGCATACGTCCATAAGGGCATGCTATAATACAAACTTGTTCTCTAAACCAGACGAATACAAAATAGAAAACCATGGTAAAAATAGATAAGGAAATAAGTGTGCTAACATGCTTTAGCGGTCCGTCAATTATATATTGTAATAATGTATCGCTTCCAATCAGATAAGCTAAAAATACGTTGGCGATTATAAAGGAAATAATCAGGAACATTGTCCATTTTAAAACCCTTTTTCTAATTTTTTCTGCATTCCACGATTGTTTGTCTAGCTTAGTCTGTGCACCCCTATCCCCATCAATTAAAAACTCAATCCTACGGAATACCATCTCCATGAAAATGGTCTGGGGACATATCCAGCCGCAGAAAATACGGCCAAAAGCAACGGTAAAGAGCGCTACAAAAATAACACCCGTAATCATGGAGATGACGAACAAATGAAAATCTTGGGGCCAAAATGGAAAACTAAAAATATTGAACCTGCGTTCCAAAACATTAAACATCAAAAATTGATTCCCATTTATTTTTACAAATGGAGAAAGGACAAGAAACAACAAGAGGCCATAGCTCACCCATTTCCGATACGTATAGTATTTGCCATTGGGCTTTTTAGGAAAAACCCAAGCGCGCTTTCCTTCTTCATTAATGGTTCCTATTGAATCTCTAAAATTATCGTCCATAAGTCTATACTACAATTGCAAGTCCAGCAAACCCCAATAAATTTTAATTCAGTGCAACGCTTACCGTATCTGTTTCTTGTTCATTTCTTTCTTTTAGAATGTTTTTAATAGTAGGGTTGTTAACATCAATCCATAGTTCACCTTGGGCTTCTTTTGGATTGGCAGGAATTTTTCCTTCCATTGTCAGAACATAACTAGCAACTTGTGCCATCTCAATAGGTTTTAAGGTCTGTTTCCATGAAATCATCCCTTTTCCGTCCCTTCCACCTTCAGAAATGGTTTGGAAAATATTTTTAATACCTCCTCCTAAAATCCAATTAGGATCCGTTAAGTTGGGGCCAATACCACCTCCTCCATCTGCCATATGGCAGGCTACACAATTGCTTAGGAAAATAGCCTCGCCGGCTTTGAGATCTGATGCGTCTTCGAGAAACTCAACCGTATTGATATCCACTAGGTCTTTTGCATTCTTTTTATATTCGACTATGGCCAATTGGGCTTCTACTACTTCCATTTCATATTCCATATTTTGGTCAGCTCCATTGAACACGTGGTATCGTGCAAGATAAATTACCCCAAACACAATGGTCGCATAAAACATATATACCCACCATGGTGGCAAATCGTTGTCTAATTCCCTAATACCATCATAATTATGGTCTAAAATAATCTCACCTTCCTCTTCAATGGGTTTGTTTCCTGTAAGCTTTTGGTACCATTTTCTCGCCCATGTCCATTGCCATGTATTGGATTGGGTGGCCAAATAGCGCTCCTTGGCTTTTTCGGGTAGGGTTTGGAACATTACATTCTCTATAGATTGTACAATAAGCTCTATCGCTATTAATATCATCAATACCAGCAATAAAAAGAGCTGTGTTATGGGATATACGATAATGGCTAACTGATTTCCAGAATCTATTACGTACTCTATCAATCCAAAGATGATAAAGAATAGTAAGGGGATTCGAATCCACCAAGGGGACATATTTCTCATAGGGTTTGGTTATTTTGGTTGGTGTCTTCCTCTTCCAAGGGTATTCTGCTTACCTCTGTTATGTGCTCTTTGGAGGCTGTAAGAACCCACCAAAAAAGAATGGCAAAAAAAATAAAAAAGATAAGAAGCGATATCATAGGATAGGTGGCAACGCCATCTATGGTCTCCATGTAGTTTTTAACGAATTTTAGCATGGTCTATTGGTTTTGAGAAATGATTTCGTTGGTTTCTTTAATCTTAATATCGGTACCCAAACGTTGTAAGTAAGCAATGAGGGCTACGATTTCGCGATCTCGCATGTTTATAAAAGTCTCTCCGTTCTTCTGAGCTGAAACTTTATCTGCTTCATAATTGGAAGCGAAATCAGGATCAGAATATAGGTTGCGTTCAATTTTTAGAGCCTGATCATCCATGGATTTGGTGGCATTGGCAATGTCGGTGACAGTATATGGAACGCCAAGAGTAACCATGGCTTCCATTTTACCAGTTATATTAGATCTGTCCAACTCATTCCTAACCAGCCACTGATAGGCGGGCATAATAGAACCCGAAGAAGTGCTTTGAGGATCGTACATGTGGTTTAAATGCCAATTGTCGGAATATTTCCCGCCAATCCTAAGTAAATCAGGGCCTGTTCTTTTACTACCCCAAAGAAATGGATGGTCGTAAACAAATTCCCCAGCTTTGGCATATTCCCCATATCGCTCTACTTCACTTCTGAACGGACGAACCATTTGGGAGTGGCAGCCGACGCAGCCTTCGCGTATATATAGATCTCTACCTTCTAATTCCAAAGGGGTATAAGGTTTTACACTGGTGATTGTTGGAATGTTTGACTTCACCAAGATTGTAGGTACAATTTGTATGATTCCCCCAATTAATATGGCTACTGTGGCCAGGAGGGTCAATTGTACAGGTTTGCGCTCCAACCAGGTATGAAATGTTTCTCCAGCGATTCTTCTATTTAAAATTTTGGTCAGGGCAGGAGCTTCTGCCAATTCATCGGCTACTTCGGTTCCCTTTTTTATGGTAGCGACCATATTGTACACCATAACAATTGCTCCGATGATATAAAGACTGCCTCCAATGGCCCTCATCCAATACATGGGCATAATTTCATTTACTGTTTCTAGGAAATTTCCATAGGCAAGTGTTCCATCGGGATTAAACTCCTTCCACATGAGGGCTTGGGTAAACCCCGCCACATACATCGGAAGGGCATAAAGAATAATTCCTAAGGTACCTATCCAGAAATGAAAATTCGCCAAACTCTTAGAGTATAAGCTGGTCTTGAACATTTTGGGAACCAACCAGTAGATCATTCCAAAGGTTAAGAAACCATTCCAGGCCAATGCACCAACATGAACATGGGCAATAATCCAATCGCTAAAATGGGCTATGGCATTTACATTTTTAAGGGATAACATGGGTCCCTCAAAGGTGGCCATACCATATCCGGTAATGGCGACTACCATAAACTTCAAAGTTGCATCTGTCCTTACCTTGTCCCATGCTCCCCTGAGGGTTAATAATCCATTGATCATCCCACCCCAAGAAGGGGCAATTAACATAATGGAGAAGGCAACTCCTAAATTCTGCGCCCATTCGGGTAGTGTTGAGTATAGCAAATGGTGTGGTCCGGCCCAGATGTAGATAAAGATTAAGGACCAAAAATGGACAATGGATAACCTATATGAATAAACTGGCCTGTTGGCGGCCTTGGGAACAAAGTAATACATCAGTCCTAAAAAAGGGGTGGTCAGGAAAAAAGCCACGGCATTATGCCCATACCACCATTGCACCAAAGCATCTTGGACCCCAGCGTATACCGAATAACTTTTTAAACCACTAACAGGAAGTTCCAAGCTATTGAAAATATGCAAGACAGCTACGGTTACAAACGTTGCCAGGTAAAACCAAATGGCTACATAAAGGTGACGTTGTCTCCTTTTAATCATTGTACCTATGAGGTTTGCGCCAAAACCCACCCAAACCAAAGCAATAGCAATATCTATGGGCCATTCTAATTCGGCGTATTCCTTGGAAGTGGAATACCCTAAAGGCAAAGTGATGGCAGCGGCAACAATAATGACCTGCCAACCCCAAAAATTAAATTTACTCAAGGCATCACTGTACATTCTTGCCTTTAATAACCTTTGGGTAGAATAATAGACTCCTGCAAAAATGGCGTTTCCAATAAAGGCAAAGATGACTGCATTGGTGTGTAAAGGTCTTAACCTTCCAAAACTAAGCCAAGAGATACCATCTGTTACATTGGGAAACAAAAACATAAAAGCTAATAATAGTCCAACGGACATTCCCACTATACCCCAGAACAACGTGGCATAAATGAAATTTTTTACGATTTTGTTATCGTAATAAAACTGCTGTACTTCCATAATTTATTGATTATTCTCTTTTGGTTGATTCAATTTTTTAGTTTCTGGTAGAGGTGTAGTTTTTACCAATTCATCTTCAAAGAGCATGCGTACGGAAGGCGTATAGGTGTCGTCATATTGACCACTTTTAACTGAAAAAATAAATGCGGTAAAAAAAATTACCGCAACTACGATGCTAATAGTCAATAACACATATATAACACTCATACCTTTTTGATTTATGGTGTAAAACTAACTCTGCCGTAAGGGTCAGAAAATGACATTTATCAGGTTTCGCTTTTTTGTTTTTAGTATAGAAAGGTCCTAAGAATTCAGATTAATTTCCTTCCTATGGCATAGGTCGAAACGGTTGTAAAAGCTACGATGCTTATGGAGCTCAAAGGCATTAATATGGCTGCTATTACAGGTTCTAATTGCCCAGTGATCGCAAAAAATAGACCTATTACGTTATAGAGAAGCGACAGTACAAAACTCAACTTGATCACCATCATGGCTTTTTTTGATGCTTGAATATAGGAAGGTAATTGTTGAAATTTCGTGGCGTCCAAAATAGCGTCACAGGCTGGTGAAAACACATTAATATTTTCAGAAATTGCAATGCCCACATCACTTTGCGCCAAAGCTCCTGCATCATTGAGTCCGTCACCAACCATTAATACCGTTTTACTATTTTCTTGACAGGAGGCTATAAAGTGTAGTTTATCCTCTGGTTTTTGATTAAAATAGAGCGGAGTTCCCTTAGGGACTAATGCTTCTAAATTGGATTTTTCACCAGAATTATCACCTGACAGAATAGCAAGGTCCATGTTGTTTTGCATAGTGTTGAATACAACGGAAACCCCTTCCCTATAGTCATTTTGAAATATAAAACAGCCTTTATATTCATCGTTGGCACTAACATGTACTGCCGTATTTTGGCTTGTTGTTCCTTTAGTTTTGCCAACAAAGGTTGCCGATCCAATTTTTATTTGTCCGTCTTCTTTAGAACCCCTAATACCATAGCCTATATGTTCCTGATATTCATCCAACGTGATTATATCGTGCTCTGCTAGTAGGTCATAAAGTGCCCGACTCAACGGATGGTTGGAGGCTCGAAGCGTATTTTTTAGTAGTGATTCCTCAGATTGGGTTAGATCCATCCCTTCGTAGCTTACTGTACTCTTTTTAGCGGTGGTGATTGTTCCTGTCTTATCAAATATCGCCATATCCACCTGTGCTAGCCGCTCTATGGTCTGGGTGTCCTTGAGATAGAATTTTTTATTTCCAAAAATGCGGAGCATATTGCCCAGGGTAAACGGGGCCGCCAATGCGATAGCGCAAGGACAGGCAATAATGAGTACCGCAGTAAATACATTGATTAATTTATTACTGTCCATAAATAACCAAAATAGGGCCGAGGTGAATGCTATTGTTAGAACCCCTATAGTGAACCGTTTTCCAATACGATCTGTGAGTGTCCTAAAGCTATTAGTACGATCTTTTTGAAAAATGGCATTTCCCCATAATTGGGTAAGATAACTTTGGGGAACAGATTTTAACGCTTCCATTTCTATGGCGCCAGAGAGCTGTTTCCCTCCAGCATAAATTTTATCGCTGGGCTCTCTGTAAACAGTTGCCGATTCGCCGCTGACAAAACTATAATCTATCCTGGCATCTCCAATAAGTAGAAGTCCGTCTACAGGAATCAATTCTTCGTTTCTGATTAGTAAACGATCTCCTTTTTGGATATCATAAAGTTGTATAGTGTCTTCTGTGCCATCATTTAAAATCCGTGTGATGGCAATGGGGAAATAGGATTTATAGTCCCTTTCAAAGGAAAGAAAGGAATAGGTTTGCTGTTGAAAAAATTTACCCAATAACAGAAAGAAAACTAAGCCAGTTAAACTATCAAAAAATCCAGATCCCCAATCGAAAATAATTTCGATGGAACTTCTGATAAATAAAACAAAAATCCCCAACGCTATGGGGACATCTATATTCAATAATTTGGAATGTAACCCTTTGTAGGCCGATATGAAATAGTCTTGTGCAGCATAAAAAACAACCGGAAGGGAAAAAAAGAACATAAGCCAGCGGAAAAGAGGCTTGTACTGATCTATCCAAAACTCCCCAACTTCAAAATACTCTGGGAAAGAGAGGAACATTATATTGCCGAAAGCGAAACCGGCTACCCCCAATTTATAGATTAGGGTATAATCTGTCTTCTTTATTTTTTTGTCGTAATCTTCTAGGGATATATTGGGCTCATATCCAATTCTGCTCAGTAAAAGAACCAATTCCTTTAGGGTGATGGATTGCCAATTATAGCTTATGCGGATACTTTTTTTTGGAAAATCTACTTGTGAATTAAAAATGGACTTATGAAGTTTATCCAGGTTTTCGAGAATCCATATACATGAACTACAATGGATGTTGGGAATATAGAGAGAAATGATTTGTATTTCGTCATCTTGGAACTCCACTAATTTATTGGTGATGGCTTTAGACGAAAGAAAATCGTATTTGCCTTCAGTAACTTTTGGAGAGGTCCCTGCAGCGGTTTGTAGGTCATAATAATAGGAGAGATCATTACATGAAAATATCTCATAGACCGCACGGCAACCTTGGCAACAGAAGTTTTTTCTATCGTATATAATGCCACCTTCAGTACACTCGTTCCCACAATGGTAACACTTATTTTTAACCATATTTCTGCTAGTTTTCCCCGATACAAAATTGAAGTCCTACCCCCTTTTAAAATATGATATCTGTCAGTTTTATTTCGATAATGGAACTTTCTTAAAACCTGATGAATGTCATAGTTTCAATTTAGGTCTTCCTTTAATTTTGATCTATCCGTTGAAAAATTAAACCCAAGGAATTTTAACTGTTATACTTTGAAGAAAATAGTAATAGCTACCGATTTTTCTGAAGACGCTTGGAATGCGACTAAATACGCCATTGAATTGTATAAGGATACGGATTGTATGTTCTATTTATTGAATACATATACCCCTGCAAAAGTTTCAGGTAGTTTTATGGCCGAGGCTCTGGAAGGGCATGACTTGGAAGATGTTATCCAAACAAATTCGGAGAATGGATTAAAGAAGGTAGTAGAGAGGATAAATGAAACTTTTCAGTATCCAAACCATAGGTATATGACCATTTCTTCCTTTAATTTATTGGTTGATAAGGTCAAGGCGATTGTCAATCAGGAAAAGATAGATCTAATAGTAACTGGCGCAAAGGGTGCTACTGGACTGGAAGAAGTATTTATGGGAAGTAATACGGTGCGAATCATTAAATGCATTAAAAATTGTCCTGTGCTTGCCATTCCAAAGGATTTCCACTTTTCAACACTTTCTGAAATTGCCTTTGCCACAGATTTCAACCGGTTCTATACAATTTCGGAGTTGTTCCCCCTTTTAGAAATGGCAAAAGCTTTTAAAGCAAGCATACGCATTGTTCATGTTCAATATAAAATAAATGAATTGACAGAAATACAACAATTCAATTTAGATATGCTCAGCAAATATTTAAGTGAAGTAGAGCATAGTATACATACAGTCACAGAATTAAACTCTGTTTCTAAAACATTGGAGGCTTTTTCGGACGATTTGGACATACATTTATTGGCCATGCTCAATTACCAACACAGCCTTATGGAAAATCTAACTAAAGAACCCATTGTAAATCGATTGGTTTTTCATTCTCACGTGCCTTTACTTGTAATCCCCGAATTGGGAATGGGTGCTTCATCGGGATCCAAAAAACATTCAGAAATTCACTTTTCTAGTTAGATTCTTTTCCTATGGGATGGTCCTCATAGAAATCTTCAAATGTCTTATCGGTTTTATAGTCGTCCACCAATACTCTATATACCATGTAAATCAGCAGGGCTTGGCCCAAAACGGTTAGGTAAAATACCCAGCTAAAAGGGAAATTCATGACTGCTATTACCGTTAATAATGCAAGCAAACCAGTTGTTATGGCTACTATACCAATTGCGGAGATCTTCATCTTTTTTTTATAAGGTACTAATTATCAAAATTTTAAGGCGTTAATAAAGTATTAAATTTATCAAGCTATCAGCGATTTTGACACGTTTACCGTGTTAATAGCTTTTATTTTTATACATCCCTTAAAATATTCTTTGATTGTAATAGTTTCAGTAAATTTATAAGAAAATAGATGCTATGAACCTTCCTGATATTGGTAAAAAAAGAATTGTAATCATTGGTGCTGGATTTGGAGGAATATCCTTAGCTAAAAAACTTAAAAATTTGGATGTGCAAGTCGTGGTCATCGATAAACACAACTACCATACTTTTCAACCCCTATTGTATCAGGTGTCCACTAGTGGACTAGAACCAGATTCCATTGCTTATCCTATTCGTAAAATTTTAAAGGGGCTTAATAATTTTTATTTTCGATTGGCAACCGTGCAGAAGATCAATGTGGAGAAGAAGGAGGTGGTCACCGATATCGGGAATCTTACTTTTGATTACTTGGTGATTGCCACGGGAACCAAGACTAATTTTTTTGGAAATACGAGTATCCAGGAACACGCCATGCCCATGAAAAGTGTACCTCAAGCCTTAAACATACGCAGTCTCATGCTACAAAATTTTGAATTGGCAGATGATGCCGTAACAGAGGAGGAACGAAAAATGTTGATGAACTTTTGCATAGTTGGTGGTGGACCAACAGGTGTTGAGTTATCAGGGGCGTTTGCAGAACTCAAAAAAAATGTGTTTCCTAAGGACTATAAACATCTTAACGTAGAACATATGGAAATTCATTTGTTCGAGGGTGCAGATAGAGTATTATCTCCCATGAGCGAAAAAGCATCAAAAAAAGCAACCCAATTTTTGGAGGAATTGGGAGTGAACCTTCATTTAAATACCATTGTGAAGGATTATGACGGGGAGAACATGACCTTGAGCAATGGAGAGGTGATGAAAACGAAAAATTTTATTTGGACTGCTGGCGTAACAGGAGCTTCCTTGGAAGGTTTTTCCAGTGATACTTTAGTAGAGCGGGTAAACAGATATAAGGTAAATGCCTTTAATCAAATAGAAGACTATGAGCATATTTTTGCTATTGGCGATATTGCTTTTATGAGTTCCAATACATATCCTAAAGGGCATCCCCAAGTGGCGCAGCCTGCTATTCAGCAGGGGGGACATTTGGCTAAAAATTTCGATAGACTCTTAGCTGGGAAAACTATGGAACCATTTTCATATTTTGATAAAGGTAGTATGGCTACAGTGGGGCGTAATAGGGCAGTAGTAGATCTTCATAAATTAAGTTTCGGAGGATTCTTGGCTTGGTTTATTTGGATGTTCGTGCATCTTATGGCGTTGGTGGGCTTTAGAAACAAGGTGATTGTTTTTTTTAATTGGGCGTATAACTATATCAATTATGATAAGGCGGCACGATTAATTGTACGGCCATATTCCAATAAAAAATAAGGGTTTTTATATCTAGAAATTCAAAATAGGAGGTAGGTGTAGTCGTCATATTGAATTCCTTTCCTATCTTTGTGAGGTTGTGTTGTGTCTCTTTTGAGACCAAGGTTGTGTAAGCCGAATTGTTGTTCGGTCCAACCAATGAAAGGCTTTCCTATATGGGAGGCTTTTTTTGTTTAATGAACATGGGTACATTCCAAATGTTTACGAGTCCCTTAAAAACTGCTGATTTGGGGATTAATATTTTACAAAATCTTTATTTTATCGTATTTTTACTGAGGATATTATAAAGAAAAATCGAATGCCACTTTATCATAAATTAGGTAAAATACCCCACAAAAGACACACCATTTTTAAAAAGGAAGACGGCACCTTGCATTACGAACAACTGTTTGGAACAGTAGGATTTGATGGCATGTCTTCCCTGATGTATCATTTGCAGAGGCCAACCATGGTCAAGGAAGTGGGAAAAAGTGTTGATATGAGACCCAAGGCCGCTGTAGAACACAATATAAAATCCAGATTGTTAAAAGGGTTTCAGGTTAGGCCAGAAAATGATTTTCTAGAGAGCAGGAAAGTTGTCCTTTTCAATAATGATGTGCACGTAAGTCTTGCCGCTCCGAAAAAGTCCATGACGGATTATTTTTATAAGAATACCGATGCCGATGAGATGCTTTTCATCCATAAAGGCACAGGAACTTTAAAGACCATGTTAGGGGAAATTCCCTTTGAATATGGAGATTATATCATTATCCCTAGGGGAATGATTTATCAGATATCATTTGATGCCGAAGACAACCGATTGTTAATTGCAGAATCCTACCACCCCATTTATACCCCAAAACGTTATAGAAACTGGTTTGGTCAGCATTTGGAGCATTCTCCTTTTTGTGAACGCGATTTTAAATTACCACAAGATTTAAAGGCTCATGACGAATGGGGCGATTTTGTAATAAAAGTAAAAAAGCAAGGGCAGCTGCACCATTTAACCTATGCCTCCCATCCTTTTGATGTAGTTGGTTGGGACGGGTATAATTATCCTTATGCGTTTTCCATACATGATTTTGAGCCCATAACAGGTAGGGTACATCAACCGCCTCCAGTACATCAGACTTTTGAGACAAGTGCGTTTGTAGTATGCTCGTTCTGCCCAAGAATGTACGACTATCATCCGCAATCTATTCCTGCACCCTATAATCACAGTAATATAGATTCTGATGAGGTCCTCTACTATGTGGATGGGGATTTCATGAGCAGAAATAATATTGACAAAGGGTATATCTCCTTACACCCTGCCGGTATTCCGCACGGACCGCACCCCGGAGCCTATGAGCGTAGTATTGGACATACCAAAACTGAAGAGTTGGCGGTAATGATAGATACTTTTAAGCCGTTACAGCTTACACAGACCGCTTTGGATATTGATGATGGAACCTATTACCAGTCTTGGCTGGAGTAGTCCAAACGGTGAATAATAAAATGAACTAATCCAGCTGCTAATTTGGCTGTTTGGTGATCTTTATCAAAGCTTGGATTGAGCTCAGCTACATCCAAGCTTATTAATTTATTAGAGTCAATAATTATTTTTAATACTTCCATTACGATATCAGGAGCGAAACCCAGTGGGGATGGAGCACTGACCCCTGGAGCATAGGCCGATGAAAACCCGTCTAAATCTATAGTTGTGTAAATAACATCTACTTCCTTAATGAAGTGCTGAATGATCTTAAGGTTATGGGCCAAATAGTGCATGTTAAAATGCTCATTTTCTACAAATATGACTTCCCGGTTTTCGGCGGTTTCAAAAAGAAGCTTACTATTAGCATCCTTTCTGACGCCCAAACACATGTAACGGAAGGCTGTACCCTCTGCTTCACATTCTTTTGCTATTTGATAAAAGGGTGTACCAGAATTAGCTCCATCTTCGTCGGAGCGTAGATCAAAATGGGCGTCAAAATTTATAATTCCAATGGTTTTATTTTCTCTATCAGATTTTAAATGTTCTTTAATACCATTATAATGGGCATAGGCTATATCATGACCGCCACCCAGAAGTATTGGAAAAAAACCATTGGTTAATAAATCTGTTACGTTACGCGTTAAACATGCTTGGGATTTTTCTAAATCTTCATCTTCGCAACGTATATTTCCAGCATCATAAATGGAAAGGGTCTCAGACAAGTGTTCGGGTTGTTTTGCCAAATGCCTTCTAATCGCTTCTGGACCTTGACTTGCACCAATTCTTCCTTGGTTTCTTTTTACCCCTTCATCACATGCGTACCCCAAGAAAGCGACATTGGACTTTTGTCCCTGTATCTCGGAAATAGCCTCCATATCAATAAATTGTACCTTCTGATGAAAATATAAGTTTTGGTCCGACTCACGGCCGGTCCAGAGTTCTTGATTTGTGGTTTGGTATCGCTTCATAACGTAATTAAATAGTTTGTCTGAAAATTTGTCTTCTAGAAAATTAGGCAATGTCTCCTTTAATTCTGTTATAAGTGCCATTTCCCGTTCCTTGGTAATTGCTTTCATTGAAAATAGAACGATTTAAATGGCCTAATTTCATTACTTCTTAAATGGTTAATAATTGAATAAATATTATTTACAGAAACGTATAAAGATTATGGGCACTTTTAAGAATAAAATTACATCTCCAAAAGATAAATCCAAAATAATCCTATTTTTTTTATTTTGAAAGTGTGTTGAGTCCTTAAAGTAATTTAAGTTTCTTGAAAAGAACATTCTTTGTAATCTTATGATTAGTGTTTTATTCTAAAATAAATCTTCTAACAATTCATCCTCCACCAGATTGGGAAGGGTAACTTTCAAGTTGGGTGTTCTGTCCATCTCACGTTGTATGGCAAACAAGGCTTCCTTATTCCTGGCCCAGCTTCTCCTAGAAATACCGTTATTCACATCATAGAACAGCATATTTTTTAGTTTCTTGGAGGCTTCTTCTGAACCATCCAGCACCATGCCGAAGCCGCCATTAATGACCTCTCCCCAGCCAACACCACCGCCATTGTGAATGGATACCCAGGTAGCTCCCCTAAAACTATCCCCTATCACATTATGGATGGCCATATCGGCCGTGAACTTACTGCCATCATAAATATTACTGGTCTCCCTAAAGGGCGAATCTGTACCACTGACATCATGGTGGTCCCTACCTATAACAATCGGGGCAGTAATTTCTTTTGATTTAATAGCTTGGTTGAGTGCTTCTGCGATCTTAGCACGACCTTCCGCATCTGCATATAAGATGCGTGCTTGTGACCCTACTACCAGTCTATTGGATTCTGCTTCACGAATCCATTTGATATTATCGGCCATTTGCTGTTGGATTTCTGCAGGTGCAGTTTTTTTTATCTCTTCCATCACTTTAAGTGCTATAACATCTGTCTTCCTTAAATCTTTAGGATCACCAGACGTACATACCCACCTAAACGGGCCAAAGCCATAATCAAAGCACATAGGCCCCAAAATATCCTGAACATAGGAAGGATATCTAAAGTCGATGTTGTTGTCGGCCATAACATCTGCGCCGGCACGGGAAGCCTCCAAAAGAAAGGCATTGCCGTAGTCAAAGAAATAAGTGCCTTTTGCAGTGTGCTTGTTAATAGCAGTGATTTGTCTTCTCAAGGATTCCTGCACCTTTTCTTTAAACACCTCTGGTTTAGTGCTCATCAGGGTATTTGCTTCTTCAAAACTTAATCCAACTGGATAATAGCCGCCGGACCACGGATTGTGCAGGGAAGTTTGGTCCGACCCCAAATGTATGAACACTTCCTCCTTATAAAACTTTTCCCAAACATCCACGATGTTACCAATAAAGGCAATGGATACTACCTCTTGTTGTTGAATGGCTTGTTGTACCCTTTTGGTCAATTGATCCAGATCTTTTATAAGTTCATCAACCCATCCCTGATTATGTCTTTTGGTAGCGGCAGCTGGATTTATTTCTGCACATACTGTAATACATCCGGCTATATTTCCCGCTTTTGGTTGTGCACCGCTCATGCCACCCAATCCGGCTGTTAAAAATATTTTTCCATTGGAGTTTTCACCCACTTTCAAAACCTTTCTAAAAGCATTCATCACTGTAATGGCTGTACCGTGCACAATTCCTTGTGGACCAATATACATATAGGAGCCTGCGGTCATTTGACCGTATTGGGTAACGCCTAGGGCATTATATTTTTCCCAATCGTCGGGCTTGGAATAGTTAGGGATCATCATGCCATTCGTAACCACTACACGGGGTGCTTCTTTTGAGGATGGGAACAACCCCATAGGATGCCCGGAATAGATATGCAAAGTCTGCTCTTCGGTCATGGTGGCCAAGTATTTCATGGTGAGCAGGTATTGGGCCCAATTCTGAAAAACGGCTCCATTGCCCCCATAGGTAATCAATTCCTCAGGGTGTTGAGCCACTGCCGGATCCAGATTATTTTGGATCATGAGCATTATGGCTGCTGCTTGGTATGTTTGAGCAGGATAGTCGTTTATAGGTCTTGCATAGAGCTCGTAATCTGGTGTAAACCTGTGCATATAAATTCTACCGTAGTCCTGTAGTTCCTTGGCAAATTCAACGGATAAGATTTTATGCCAAACAGAGGGGAAATACCGAAGGGCATTTCGTATCGCCAGTTTTTTTTCCTCTAAGGATAGGATGTCCTTTCTTTTTGGAGCCCGGGACGCTGTTGAAGGTATTGTTTTGGTTGGTGGTAAATCGGAAGGAATACCTTGAAGTATCTGTGCTTTAAAATTCATCTTACTTTTTCTTTTGGTCTATAACTAGGTTACCCTTTTTCCATACGTTATTGGGTTTTAGGGAGCCTTGTTGGTAGAGTATTTCCTTATAGTCAGTGGTAGGGAAGGAGATGAAGTCGGCCAAGTGACCTTTATCCAATTTTCCCCTATCTTTTAAGTTTAAGGCCAAGGCAGCCCTAAAGGTTATTCCTGCCAATACTTCGGCATTTGAAAGTTTTTGAAAGGTTCCCAAAATGGCTGCTTGGGTCAATAAATCTCCCATTGGTGCAGAACCCGGATTCCAATCACTCGCAATAGCCAATGCCCCACCGGCATCTAAAAATTCACGGGCAGGGGTAAAGGCACATCCCAATCCAAGGGTTGCTCCTGGTAATGCAGTGGCAATGACATTGCTCTTTGCTAAAGCCTCTATTTCTTTGGTGGTGCTCGCTTCCAAATGGTCAGCGCTAACGGCATCAAAGGCGATGGCCACCGCACTTCCTGATGTGGAAAACTGGTCAGCATGTACCGTAATATCAAAACCCATGGCTTTTGCTTTGGTAAAATAAGGGGCTATATCCTCTTTGGAATAGGCACTTTCCTCAATAAAAGCATCTATTCTATTACAAAGTTGTTCTGCCTTTAATTTTGGAAAGAGTTGGGAACTTATTTCTTCTAAATAGTCTGTGGCAGTTCCCGAATAATCTATAGGGACCATATGTGCTGCCAAGCATGTTGGGATAAGATCAACATATAGTTCTTGATTTGCTTCTTTAATGGCATAGAGCATTTTTAACTCTTCATTTACAGAAAGCCCATAACCGCTTTTCACTTCAATGGTCGTGATGCCATTGTTCAGATGTCTATTGGCCCTTTGTATAATAAGAGCAATCAATTGGTCCTTCGTAGCTTTCCTAGTCTGGGTTACTGTATCCCAAATCCCACCTCCGCTTTTGGCTATTTCCAAATAAGATTTTCCTGCATTGCGCATTGCGTAATCATGGGCTCTTGTGCCTCCAAAACAAATATGGGTATGGGCGTCAACAAAGCCGGGTAGACAAACATCGCTGCCGTCTAAGGTGGTAATCTTTGCGCCTAATTCTTTTGCTGCAAGGAGCATTTCGTTGAATTTCCCAAGGGAATGTATTCTGTCGTTTTCAATGAGGATACCACCATTGTCTATGACTAATAGGGCTTCATCGGGAATAGCCCCTTTGAGGTTTAAATTGGTCATTGGAAGGATTTGGGCAAAAGGCCCTATAAGTTGGTACGTATGCATACTAGTAGTTTTCAAATTCTTGAGAATACGGGGTAGAAAGATCTAGTTTCTCCCGTTTACTCATTCTGTCTATTACTTTAATGATAGTTTGATCTTTGATCATTTCTATTCCTGCTTCAATATCGTTGGCAAATACCCTGTCCTTATCTGCAAAAGCGACTTTGGTCCGTATTTTCTTATGGATTTCATCCAATAAGATACCAGATTTCATCGGTTTACGAAATTCAAAGGCCTGGGCAGCCGTTAATAGTTCTATGGCCAAGATCTTCTCTACATTTCCTAATACCTGTAAGGCTTTCCTTCCGCTGATAGATCCCATGCTTACATGGTCTTCCTGGCCTAATGATGTAGGGATGCTATCTGCGCTGGATGGAAAACACAATCCCTTATTCTCACTCGCTAAGGCTGCGGTGGTATATTGTAAGATCATATACCCTGAATTGATCCCTGTATCCTTCATTAATAATTTAGGTACCCCTGGACTATTCCCTTCCAAGGCCAAATAGATCCTTCTATCGGAGATGTTGCCAATTTCGGAAGCAGCCAAACATGCATAATCCAAAGCCATGGCCAAAGGCTGCCCATGAAAATTTCCGCCACTAATGGTCAGTTCCTCGTCAATGATGATAGGGTTGTCGGTCACCGAATTTAATTCGATCTCCAATAGTTCTTTTAAATGCAGCCAAGCATTTCTGGAGGCACCATGAACTTGTGGCATACAGCGTAAAGAATATGGATCTTGAACCCGGTCACAATCAATATGGTCTTCCATGATCTCTGAACCTTCCAAAAAAGATTTTATTCTTGTAGCCACGTGAATATTGCCCTTAAATGGTCTCAGGGCATGCAGTTCTTTATAAAAAGGTTTTATAGAGCCCTGAAGTCCTTCTATCATCATGGCGCCAATGATATCTGCCTGTGAAAGACAACTGTGCAGTTTTTCGACCACCTTTACGGCATGGGCAGCAATAAACTGTGTGCCATTGATCAAGGCCAAGCCTTCTTTAGGACCTAGCTCCAATGCTTTTAAGCCCGATTTTTTAAAAAGCTTTTTAGTGGTGATTTCTTCATTTTTGTATATCACTTTTCCAAGACCTATAAGCGGAAGAAATAAATGGGAAAGCGGGGCAAGGTCTCCAGAGGCTCCAACAGATCCCTGGGAAGGGACCACAGGAATGGCATCATTATCTATATGCCATAAAATTCGATCCAAGGTTGTTTCCGCAATCCCAGAATAGCCTTTGGCCAACGAGTGGACTTTGAGAATCAGCATTAATTTGGCTATTTCAGAGGCGATGGGAGTTCCCACCCCAACACTATGGCTCTGTAGGATGTTGGTCTGTAAGATCTTGGTTTCGGTCTTGGATATTTTTGTGGTGCACAAAGGTCCAAAACCTGTATTGATCCCATAAACGGCATGTCCTTTTTCAACGATGTTTGCCACAATGGTGCTACTTTGATTAATTTTTTTCCTGCTATGGGCAGAAATAGTGCCTTGGGTTTTGTTATTGGCAATTGCCAGTGCAATGCTCGCTGAGAGGTAGTCTTCTCCAAATAAAAATGTTTTGGGTACAGGAATCATGGATTACAATTTTAATACTTTAAAATTATTGATTAAGTTTGATAATTACCAATACCATTTTGGTCAACATTCCATACCTATGGGTTATCAATTAGAACTTAGACATTTTAAGTATTTTTTGGCTGTGGCGGAAGAACTACACTATAGAAAGGCCGCCGAAAAGCTTTGTATTTCCCAGCCTGGCCTTAGCAGGCAAATTAAACAAATGGAGGAAATTTTAGATACCCCTTTGTTTATTCGAAGTAAAAAAAAGGTCACCCTTACCCCTGCAGGGGAGTATTTAAGAGCTGAACTTCAATATATCCTTAATCATCTTGAGTTAACCAAGAAGCATTTGGAGCTTATTAAAGATGGGGATTCAGGGGAAGTTCGCATTGGATTTTTGGGTTCGGCCATGCAGAATGTGATTCCTGAATTATTGATTAGCCTAAAGGAGAAGTATCCTAAGGTGAGAACCAGTTTGGAAGAACTCTCCAATAGTGCGCAACTGGATGCGGTTATGAAGGATAAGTTGGATATTGGCTTTGTACGCTTGGCCAGGGCACCAGATGACATCCATATCCATCCTGTTTTTGAGGACACCTTTTCTGTTGTTTTGCCCGAGGCATACCCCATACTTTCTAGGGAATTTGAAGGTTTACATCAGGTATCTAAGGAAAATTTTGTGCTCTTTCCCCAAGAGTACAGTCCCTTGTATTATGATACGATCATGAGTATTTGCGAAGATGCAGGATTTACACCCAAGGTCTCCCATAAATCAGTTCACGCCCAGACCATATTTAAACTGGTAGAGAACAATCTTGGAATTGCCATTGTGCCCACATCCCTGCAATACGGATTTCATATGAGGGTAAAATTTTTGGAACTCAAAAATATTCCACAGCGTGCCATTCTGTCTGTGATTTGGAAAGAAGATAATAGAAACCCGGCATTAAAGCATTGTATGGAGCTGTTATTGAATAAGGCTCCTATCCATTGAAAAAAGGAAAGAGCACTTCTTTATATTCCCATACCTTGGAAATAAACAGTCCTAAATAAACGGTGGCTACCAAGAATTTTAAAAACGTCCCTGTTAAAAACCCTAGGAAAGAGCCAAAGGCCGACTTCAATGCCTTTTTATGGTCTGCCCTATTCAAAAGTTCACCAGCCAAAGCTCCAATAAAAGGCCAAATCACAATACCAAATAGGCCAAATATGGGGAAAATGATTGCTACCAGAAGACCAATGGTTGTTCCTATCATCCCAGCTTTACTTCCACCAAATTTTCTAGTTCCTATTACCGGAATGATATAATCCAGCCCTAAAACCAGAACAGCAATTACCAAAGTGATTCCCAGAAATAACCAATCCATAGGAATAACGCTAGTAAAATAAAGAAGAAGCAAACCCACCCAACTAATTGGAGGTCCCGGTAATACAGGGAGGAAACTACCTATAATCCCCGTAAGCATCAGTGCAAATCCTAGAATGACCAAAAGAATATCCATGTTCTTAATGTCTTGGGTTTGGGACGAATATAAAGAGAATTAGTAACATGGTATTTATCGGTATTGCAACTATTTTCTAAATCATTTAACTAAATTATTAGTTTAAACTAAAACTTTAGTTACATTAGCGTCAAGAATAAAAATGGTTCTATTTGTTTTAAATTGATAATTAAATGAAAAACATAAAACAGCTTACCAAGGCAGAAGAGGAAGTGATGCACGTATTATGGCAATTGCAGAAATGCAATGTAGCTTCCATTATTGATAAGCTGCCAGATTCCAAACCCGCCTATAATACCGTTTCAACCATTGTGCGGATATTAGAAAGTAAGGGATTTGTAGATCACGAAAAGGAAGGGAAAGGACATATCTACTTTCCTGTGGTTAAAAAATCGGATTATAGTAATGCCTCCATAACCAAGCTAATGGATGGGTATTTTCAAGGGTCCTTTAAAAGTATGGTGTCTTTTTTTATGAAGAAGAATGATATGAGCCTTTCGGAGTTGGAATCCATATTAAAGGATATTAAAAAGGACGAGGAATAGAATTTCATTTGATAGAAAGTAGGAGGATAAGGAGCAACTTAAACTCTTTAAAATTTAAAAAACCAGCATATGATACAGTACATCTTAGAAAGTGTGGCGTTCCAGCTGCTATTTCTTATAATTTATGACCTGTTTTTAAAAAGGGAAACTTTTTTCCAATGGAATAGGGCCTATTTGATAGGGACATTTGTTCTTTCCTTAGTACTTCCTTGGATAAAGATAGAAGCATTGAAAACTACGGTTTCCAATGAATTTGCAGCGTACCCTGAATATTTATGGGGATTAAACATGGCATCTGAATTCGCTCTTACAAAAGATACTTCCTATTTTAATCTTTCCGGGTATGAAATGACTCTTTATGGAGGTATGATTTTTGCAGCGATGCTCTTCATTTTTAAATTGGTACAAATCCAACGGCTTAAAAAGAAAGGAGAGGTTGACTATTTTAATCATTTTACTAGGGTAGTGTTAGCTAAAAGCAGTATCGCGTTTTCGTTTTTTAAAACTATTTTCTTGGGGGATGAGGTTTTTAAAAAGGACCATGAAAGTATTTTACAGCACGAGTTGGTACATATTCAGCAGCGGCATTCATTAGATCTGTTGTTTTATGAATTGATGCGAATCGTCTTCTGGTTCAATCCTCTTGTATATGTATATCAATCTAGGATTTCTGAATTGCACGAGTTCATCGCCGATGCAAAGGTATCCAAGTCTCATAAAAAGGAACAGTATCAGAATTTATTGGCTGAAGTGTTTCAAACTCATCATATTTCATTCATCAATCAATTTTTTAAATCATCATTAATCAAAAAACGAGTCGTTATGTTACAAAAATCAAAATCAAAGAAAGTCTGGCAATTAAAGTATTTACTTTTATTACCACTAATTGCAGGAATGTTGTGTTATACATCTTGTGAAGGAAATAACAGTAAAGTCCCTGAGGGGGAGCAGCTTGAGACAACAAAAGGTAAGGGTAATTCTAAAGGTTCCTCCCTAGAAGAGGGTTTGGTTGTTCCTTTTGCTAGTGTGGACGAGGTTCCCGTATTTCCGGGCTGTGAAAATGCCGAAGATAAAAGAGCCTGTTTTCAAGAAAAAATTCAGGAACATATCCGTAAACATTTTAATTACTCTGCAGAGGCACAGGAGAAGGGAATTCAAGGAAGGGTGAGTATTATGTTTACCATGGGCACGGATGGTGATATTCATAATGTTAAAATGCGTGGTCCTAATCCATTATTGGAAAATGAGGCTGAACGTATTATAAAAAGATTGCCCAAAATGGAGGCAGGAATGCATAAGGGTGTTGCAGTAAACGTACCATTTGCCATTCCCATCACCTTTAAATTAGAGGAAGAACAAAAAGAGGATAAAGAGGCTACATTTAGTAAAATAGACGAAGTCCCTGTTTTTCCAGGTTGTGAAGATGCCACTGATAAACGAGCTTGTTTTAATGAGAAGATGCAAGAACACATCCGAAAAAACTTTAGATATCCAGAAGTAGCTCAAGAGGCCGGTATTCAGGGTCGAGTGAATATTTTAATGACCATTGATAGAAATGGGAACCTAGCCAACCTAAAATTAAGAGGACCAAGTGAAGTATTGGAGGATGAGGCTGGACGGATAATAAGACGACTGCCTAAGATGGAACCAGGAAAACAAGAAGGAGTGGCCGCTAATGTTATTTATGCCATCCCCATTACTTTTAAATTGCAATAGTTGATTATAGTTAATGTCTTTCAACTAAAAAGCCCAACAATTGTTGGGCTTTTTAGTTTTAATCTGCCAACGGCATATAAACTTCTGCGGTCCAATTCAATTCGTCACCGCCCATGTTAGGATTATTATAAAAGATCTCAATGGGAAGTCCTGTAGTAGTAATATTATTTTTTTTCGCATAATCCAAGAGCGCATACCAAGCACGGTCCGAGGTAATATAGTTACCATTGTAAATTGCTTTTAGGGCTTTATTCTTTTTGCGAAAAGCATATTTAATATCGGGATGGTAGGGCAAACTATCAGATTTTATAATTGGGTACCCGAAATGATACTCAATACTGTCCTTTTCCATATCCCATTTGGTGACCTCTATAAAGGGTTTCCCTTTTAATGTAGCACCGTTATTCACTAAATACGGGTCAAGTAAGGGAAAGTTTCTCATCATGCCTCTGGCCTTGTCAAATTGTGAAGATTTCACAGTCACATATGCGTAATAAGTGGAGTCTATTTCATCTTCACCAACCACCTTAACCCGTATTGTCTTAAGGTGGTTGTGGAGATTTTCATTAAAATCGGATAATGTCCTTACAGTGCGTTTTTCAAAGTTCGTATCCGTGAACGGAATTTTAATCTTGTTCATAAGAGTATGCTGGTTATCCTTGGCATATATATTTATGTTGGAAACAGAATCATTTACTTCGCTTATCTCCCAAGAATATATATGAGTAGAGTCACTAAATTGTAAAGTCTGATCTAGATGAGATAAATCTGTGCCAGTACTAAGTTTTGTGCTATCCAAAGTGGAATTCCAAAGCTTTATAGTCTGGTTTATGGTGCCTACATTGCCCTTTGCCTTAATGCTTACTAAATAATCGTACGGATATAAAAATAGATACAAGATGGCGCTCACAATAAAAATCAGGGTGAGGATTAAAAAAAATTTCTTCATAAATTACTCCGTTCTTACTACTTGGGATTCTTGTTTCATGTTTAAATTGGCTATTACAAATTTCCCTAAATCTCTTCCTTGTTTTACCCCTACTTCTACCGCTGATCTATAATGTATGCCACCATACATCCTACTGATGGCAGCCTCGTCAGCTGCTTTAGCAAAAGAGGGAAATTTCCGAATGGGTAGGCCGTAAGGGGTTTCCGTGTCGTCATCAAAAGCAAAATCAGCCCCAAAAATGCTGGTCAATGCGGTTGACGCTGCACCAGAAACTACGCTGTGTCCACTGGTATATTCTGGGAATGGAGGCGTTTGTAAAACCGGCTTCCAATTTTCGTCTATATATTGGTTGATAAGTGTTTCAGGCCGAATTAGATTACTGCGGTATTTTTCGTCCCAACAGCTAATAAAGGCATCTGCAATGGCCATGGATGTTTTCGTATATACAAGTACAGATTTATCAAAATCTGAACTTGTTTTTTTACATGCAATTTTAGCAATACCAATCCAGTGTGCACCGGGAGTAATCTTTTTTGTGGCGAACATCAAATGTCCATAGGTCACAGATACATATGGATTACAATCCCAGAACTTAGCCATAGCTATTTCTTCTGATGAATCGCCTTTCCTAGTAATTTCATTTCTTATGTCATAAACTTCCTTTAACTCTTTATAAAACGGCGAATTTTTTTCCATGGAAAAGGCAGGAGGAGGAACAGGTTTAAATTGTGCTGCCGAGTCTATTACGAACGGACGTATTTTACTCCAGTGGGGCTCTATGCCGTCCATATAAGAAGGAGGAGTGGGTTGCCAGCGAGCCTCTTCATTGGACATTACCGTAAATTTAGGCATGGTACGGGTTTGTTTGTAATTATCCGCATTCATCCAAGCACTAATATGCTCGGCTACCGAAAGGCCATACTCTTTGGAGGCTTCAAATTCAGTTGGGTTTTGTGAAGACCATATTGTATAAAGGCTATCCCTAAAAACAGTCAATTTTTCCTCGCTAAAAATTAACCTACGACTTATATCCAAATGAGCAATAAGGGCTGCCAATTGCGGATTTATAGGTGTAGTTGATTTTGGACTTGGAATAGGGGTTAAATCAGTTACCTGGCCGGCTAAGGATTTGTATTGATCATTATTTGCCGAAATAATCTCATAGGCCGCAATATTAGGATAGGCGAAAATTCTACTTGCTACAGGAGGAGAAAAAATGTCGTGAATCATTATTTCCGTAACCTTATCTATAGATTGATGTAATAGGTCTGGGGAAATGAGTATAGGTTCTTCCTTTTTCTGACAACTTCCTAATACCATTAATAATACTAATAAGTTTATCTTCTTCATCATTTATCAATTTTGTTTACCATTTGATATACTTGGACTTGTTCATTATTGAAAGTCGCTATTAAATAAGGTCGGTTATTAAAGTTTATAATATTGAGATGACGAATTGATTTTTGAGAAAAATCCAATCCGATTTCATTACCCAAAATTACATTATTTTTATCTTTAATCATAGCACCTGAGAAAGACCCCAAACGCCCATGATAGGGTTTTACCCCAAAATAGTTGCCTGCAGCAAGTACCTCTTCCGTCCCATCGGAATCAAAATCGTATTTTAGAAAAGTCATAATGGGTGCTACTTGCAGGTCAACCGGGAAAGGTATAAAATTGAATTTTCCATCTTTGTTCTCTAGGTACCCGGAACTCAACTCACTTACTTCAAAAATCGTTGCTTTTTCTAGTTCTTCTTTGGAGAGTATACCTTCTATTGGCTTGCCTGCAAAATCTTTATAGGCCGTAAATTTCTTTCTAAGACTTACTAGTTGCTCAGAAAGCCCTTTTAACCCTTCAATGGGATAATCTTGCCCGTTTTTTTCAATGGTAACGATGGTTTCTGTACTTCCGTTATCATCAAAATCGGCATAATACATTTTCATGGGTGTTCTATGAGAGGCTTTAAATTTGGAATTTAACCCCCAATTGCCAAGCAAATAATCTTTATCTCCGTCATTATCAATATCAAAAGAAATTATGCTTTGCCAAAGGCCTTTGATCGAGGAAAGATTAAAATCATCTTTCTCCAATGTACCGCCTTTATTTTTGAAAAAAACGGGATTCATCCATTCGCCAACAATAATTAAATCAAGACTACCGTCCCCATTGTAATCATCCCAAATGGCATCTGTAACCATTCCAATATTTAATAAGGACTTGTTTTCTACAAGTTCAAAAGAGCCATTCTTGTTCTCAAGAAGGTAGGACTGGGGTATCTTACCAAAATCATTAGTAATCATCTGATTCCCTACAAAGAGGTCTATATCCCCGTCTGAATCAAAATCGGCTGATGCCAATACAGAGGCATTTTGAAAAGTGGGCGTGAGTTTTCCTAAAATAAATGTCGAATCTTTTTGAACGTAATAACTATCTGATAGTGGGAGCATTTGATTGAAAAAATCTGCACCTCCGGAGCCAATGAAAAGATCTTTTTTTCCATCACCATTAAAATCTTCAATAAGTGCTTCTATATCTTCTTTTATAGAGTCTTTTTTGATCGCAATTATACTTTTTTCCCTAAATCCTTCTGAATGTTGAGTATAGATTTTGGAAGGGGTAAACTTAGATCCTCCAAAAAATATATCTTGGCTCCCATCATTATCAAGGTCGCCTACAGCAACCGCTGGTCCTCGATCAGAGAATTCATAAGGGATTAATTTCTGTCTATTAAAATCAAAATAGGCATCTTCTTTGTGCACAAAATCAATACCCAAATTTCCTTGTACTCTTTTGAAAATTTCCTTTTTTGTTTTAGTAAACAGAGGGTAGGTTATAGGCGTGTTATTCTCCGGTTTTATTACCAAGGTTTGGTTTGCCGCTACATCCTTTAATAGCTGAGTGGTCCTATCGGGCCAAATAATTCTAAGCGAATCAATTTTACTTTCCTTACCATAACCAAAATGAATCATTGGTTCTGAAGATGACTGAAACCCCCTGACGGTATACATTTCTTTGTATTGGAGAATGCCCTTATGATACGATAGTATTTTGGCACCAATAGCAAACGGATTTTTCCCGGAGGATTTTAATTTAACCTTTAGATAGTTCGCCTTTTTGTCGGTTTTATTAATATAGAGGGTAGCGCTATGGTTGATGTTGTTCGTGACAATATCCATGTCCCCGTCGTTGTCCAAATCACCCATGGCCGTCGCCCCTGAAATGAGCGTGTCCTGTAAGATCCAGTCTTTGGATCTGTTTACGAATCGCAAGTCTTTTTTTCCTTCAAATACATAATTTATAATGTTTCCAGAGGGCATCATGTCTAGGGCCTGTTGGTCCACCAACTTGGTATTGTCTATTTTCTTTTTGATCTGGTCATTAGATGCAAAATTGATAAAATCCAGATCATTGGGCCTTTTAGGGATGCCATTTGAAATAAAAATATCCTGTTCTCCGTCTTGGTTATAATCTGCGAAGAGGGAACTCCAACTCCAATCAGTAGCGGCAATACCGCTTAAAAGGGCTGTTTCCTTAAATTTACCGCCTTGCTGATTAATTTGAAGCATATTTCGGGTAAATTGATAATGGTATCCAAATTGTTCTATTCGAAGCTTTTGGATTTGTATGTCATCGTCCCCTTCGGAGGATTTAAGTACGGTCTCATCTTCTGGGAGCATGTCTAAGGATAGGATGTCTGGCCAACCATCGTGATTGATATCACTTACATCATTACCCATTGAAAAGCGTGTGGTCTGACCAAAATAATCCTTTAAACTTTCTTTAAAAGTGCCATCCCCGTTATTTAGGTAATAGTAGTCATCTTCATGAAAATCGTTCCCAACATAAATATCGGGAAAGCCATCTTGGTTAAAATCGCTAATGGCAACACCTAAGCCATACCCATTGATACCCCCATAGATGCCAGCTTCCTCACTTACATCTACAAAGGTTTGGCCGTCATTTCTAAGTAAGCGGTCCCCGGTTTGGGCGTCCCGTTCAAAGCGAAGATCTGACTTGCCAAATGATTTCTGGGTGTGAACCGCATGATTAAGAAGGTAAATGTCAAGATCCCCATCTAGGTCATAATCTAAAAAGGCTGCATTGGAGCTGAAGGTTTCAAAATCGAGACCATATTTTACGGAACTTTCAGTGAATGTTTCATCCCCATTATTGATAAATAGCTCGTTGTGTCCGTTAAAACCATTTATTCCAACTACAGCACAAACATAAATATCCAGAAGACCATCACCGTTGATATCACCCATAACTGCTCCAGTATTCCAAGTACTTTGACCAGCTACCCCTGCTTTATCTGTAATGTCCTCAAAGGTTAGATTGCCTTTATTGATATAAAGTTTATTCTTCACCTGATTCCCAGAAAGATAAATATCTTGTAGACCGTCTCCGTTGACATCCCCAATAGCAACCCCACCACCATTGTAAAAATAGAGATAGTCCAATATATTTAGATCATTGGTTTCAGTCAGGGTATTACTAAAGGTAATGCCAGTTTCTTCAGGCGACGGGTTCATAAATAATTCTCCCTCCTGCTTGCCACACCCTAATAGCAGTATTATAAAAAGAGTAACAATAATATTTTTATTCATTTAACCGGTATATCTTGGGTTGTGTATTGTTTAATGCCGCAATTAAGTAGGTCTTACCATTGCGGTCTTTAAATTGTTTTAGGTGTTTAATTTCATCCCTGATAAAAAATCCACTTTTATTGTAGTCTTGCCATGTATAATCCAGTTCTTTATTACCTAATAATACGTTGCCAAAATTGGCATCTTGTCTTGAATATTGAGGTTTAAATTCAAAATTATTACCGCCCATGATAAGGTCTAAGTATCCATCTTGGTTGATATCTACACAGGAAATACCACACACACATGACAGCTGCACCCTAGTGGGTAGTACTTTAATTGTAAATTTCCCTCCTCCTTCATTGATTGCAATGACAGATTCGGCAATTACTGATCGTTTCATTATGGAGTTATTGAATACTTCTTTTGGAAACAGTTCATCAATGGTCTTCTTTGCATATTCAGAAGCTTTTAGGTTATTTTTCTTCAAAGAAACCATCTGGTTGGTCAGTTCTTTTTTCTGATGTAATGGATAATCTTTTCCATTTTCCTGTAAGGTAACAATCTGCTCTATGGTTCCATTGCCATCAAAATCATTTACCCACATTTTCATTGGATTGTTTGGCGTTGGTTTGTAATGTAAGTTTGTTCCTTGATTGCCCAGAACCAGATCATTATCTCCATCGTTATCCAAATCAGCCACTTCTACCACATTCCATAGTCCATCAAGGCTATCCAATGTAGTAGGTAATTTGGATAAGCGTCTTCCCGAATTTCTATATATTTTGGGAGTTCCCCATTCCGATACGGTTACAAGGTCTTGCTTTTTATCTCCGTCCATATCTGCCCAAACTGCATTGGTGACCATCCCTGCGTCTTTAAGATCATAGGCTAGACGCTCCGTTGAATTCTTAAAAGTGCCATCACCATTATTTTCAAGGAATAAATGATCTGGGTTTACGCCATAGGTGCCTACAACACTCCTGGAGCCAATGAACACATCTATGTCCCCATCGCCGTCAAAATCACTTGGAGCTATGGTAGAAATATTTTTAAATGTGGATGGAAGTATTTCCTTGGACCTTTCAAAAACACCTTTTCCATTGTTTAGGTATAGACGACTGCGGTATGTCATTTCCTCTCCTACTTGATTGCCACCGGATCCTACCAAAAGATCTAAATCCTTGTCGCCATCAACATCGAGGAAGGCAGCAGCAGTATCCTCATATTCGGCGTCTTCTACAAAAACTTTTTGACTTACTGGAGTTATTTTGCCGTTACCGGAATGGGTATAAATGCTTGCAGTTTGCCCCTTGGCCCCACCCATGAAGATATCCTCATTGCCATCGCCATTAATGTCGCCAACAGCCAATGCTGGACCTTCTTGGGATAAGAGTTTATAAATTAATCCTTCATATACAAAATCATTATAACTATTCTCCTTGTGGGCGATAAGTGAATTGTTCTTTATTTCCTGCAGCATTGGTTTTATAGCCTTAGGATTAGGAACCTTATATCGGGCAGTTGCTTGTTTGTGTTCAAATGTAATGGACTGGTCAGCAGTAATATGTTCCATTTTTTGTGTCATATCATCTGGCCAAATCACCCTAAGGGAGTCTATTGTTTTAGATTTGCCTAATCCCATGGTCATGGTATAGTCCATAGAAGATTGAAACCCCCTAGAAGGAATTAATTCTTGATAGACGACATTGCCTGCATGGTATAAAGTCACCGAGGCGCCTACGCCAAACCTATTGCTATCCGAACCTTTGAACTTTAGTTTTATATAGTGGTTGTTAGTAAGTGTATTGGCCTTGTTTTCATAAACGAAGGCTGGCATATTTACATTATTCACGACTAGGTCTAGGTCGCCATCATTATCTAAATCCCCATAAGCCGCCCCGTTAGACATACTAGGTATTTCAAAACCCCATTCTTTGTTGGCGTTGGAGAACGTAAGGTCTTTGTTGTTTTTGTATGCGAAATTGGGCTGTGGTTTAATAGGCATTTTCTTAATAATGGAGTCAATGGATTCTTTTCTGCCTGTAAGCGCCATTTTTTGAATGATCTCATTGGCAAAAAAATCAACAAAATCAAGATCTGTAAGGTCATGGTTAATACCATTGGTTATATATATATCTCTGAAACCGTCGTTGTCCATATCAAAAAGCAAACCAGCCCAGCTCCAATCTGTTGCATCAACACCACTGAAATAGGCTATTTCTGAAAAAGAACCATTACCATTATTGAGTTGAAGGGTATTTTGAATGTATTGCTGATAAAAATCTTTTTCCTGTTTAAGCTTAAACACATCGTACCCATCAAATTCCATAACTGATTTTACGCGTTCATTGGCTTCAGGCAACATGTCGGTTATAAATATTTCAACATTTCCATCGTTATTGATATCTGCCATATCTACACCCATAGCAGACAGGGATAGATGGGAAGTCCATCCTTTTATATCCTCAGTAAACGTACCGTCTTGATTGTTGATATAGAGGTAATCCCTCTCGTAAAAATCATTGGAAACATAGATATCTGGATAGAGGTCTTTGTTTATATCGGTAATCATAATTCCTAATCCAAATCCAATTAAGCTTCCGTAGATTCCAGCTTTTTCACTTACATCAACAAAAACACCATTATCATTGCGTAAAAGCATATCTCCCACGCCTCTAAATATATCAGGAACCCCTTCCCAGTCTTGGGCTCTCACATCGCGTTGTTCTGCATATCCTAAACTACTTACAGGGATATTGCTATTATTTAGGATGTAGGCATCTAAATCACCATCCTTATCATAGTCAAAAAAACTGGCATGGGTAGAGAAGCCTGTTTTGGCCAGATTATAAGATGCCGCCTTTTCCGTAAAGGTAAGATCACCGTTGTTAATGTAAAGATCGTTATCATGGTTGTTGCCCTCCATGTTACCAGCATTACTAACATATATATCCAGAAGTCCATCTTGATTGATATCTACCATAACTACTCCAGTGGACCAAGGTTTACTTCCTTCTACCCCAGCAGAGACAGAAATATCCTCGAACTTCATATTTCCTTTATTGAGGTATAGTTTATTGGGTCCCATATTGGCGGTCATATAAATATCTGCCAATCCGTCGTTGTTGATATCTCCAATGGCAACGCCACCGCCATTATAAAAGTTACGGTATTTGAAAATATTAAAGTTCTTTTTATTTTCAATACGGTTAATAAAATCAATCCCTGTTTCCTCAGAAGGGAGAAGGGTAAATAGAGTAGGGGCCTTAGCGGCATCTTTTTCCTTATTTTCCTTTTTGGAGGTGCAACTAAAAGAAATCCCTAAAACTCCAATTAGAATGGGCAATATAATTTTTGTTCTTAGCTTCATATCTAGTTCTTCTTGTTTTTGATCAAGAATACAGGAGACGCATTGTTCATTCCAACAATATAATGTTCCCTATTATTTATAATTATTTTTTGTATTGTTCTTGCAGGCCCTGAAATATCGAAATATTGATTACGAGCCCAATAAAAGCTTCCTTTTTTATCATTTATCAAAACTAGGCCATGTGATGCATCCAACCTACCTAATTGGGTGCTAATTTCAAAGGTGTTCCCTACCAAAACCATGTCTTTGTAGCCATCCATATTTAGATCTTCTATTAATATATCGTGGGTTGTGGATGCTTGGGTTATTAAGGGTAGCTCTTTCTTCGTGAAATGCCCTGAGCCATCATTTTCCAAATACATACTCTTTAATTCAAAGATTTGTTTTTTTTGGGCGTTAAGCAATTTTTGTTTGGTAAAAAGGTCTGTTATGCTTGCTTTTGCAAATTTTTTGTAAGACAAATATTCTTTGTTCAGGAATGGCAATTGTTTGACTAATTCATCTTTTGAAGCAAATGGTGTTTCTGTATTTCCTTCGAAATAGGTGACCAGTGGTTCAATAGACCCGTTCTCATCAAAATCCGACCTATATAACGTTAAAGGCTTTTCTTCTGTTGCTTTTAACCTACTGTTTAGTCCCCAATTTCCTGCAACAAGATCAATGTCGCCATCTTTGTCAAAGTCCTCGGCTACAACAACATTCCACCATCCGTGGGTTTTTTCTAATCCAGAGGAATTTAATAGAGCAAATTTACCGTTTACATTTTTCAATATAGTAATGGGTTCCCAATAACCGACACTTATGAGCTCTTCACGGCCGTCATTATCAACATCAGCCCAAATAAAGTCTTTCACGTTTGATAGATCAGTGAAACTTTTAAAAACGTCCGATTTAGGGTGATAAAACGAACCTTTACCGTCATTCAAAAATATGAATTGATGAGCCGATTCTCCAAATTTTAGCGGTATTTGATCCGAAGAGATTAATACATCTAGATCACCATCATTATCCAAATCTTTTACTTCAACTTTTGAGGCATTAACCTCCACGTTTTGAAATTGAATACTGTCTTTTACAAATGTGCCCATCTGATTCAGGTAAAGCCTGGGACGCAATCTTGGACCGTTTACAAATTCATTTCCACCGCTCACCACAAGAAGATCTTTCCAGGTATCACCGTTTGCATCGAAGAAAATGTGAGAGGTGTCTTCACTAAGGGCATCTTCAAGAAACAAATCGTCTTGTACACTGCTAAAACCACCTTGCTTATCCTGTATAAATAATTGAGAGGATTGTGCTTTTGCGCCTCCAATAAAAATATCCTCTAGATGGTCCTTATTGATATCACCAATGGAAATTGCGGGCCCTTCATTAGTGTTTGCATAGGGAATGAGTGGATCCCTATTAAATTCTAATGTGAATGGATCTTTATGAATAAAGGGAATTATATTTTCGGAATTGCTTAAATAGGAGTTATCTCTCTTGAAAGAACTATAGGTATAAGTGTGGCTTGCTTCCGATTCTTTTACTGTTATTTTTTTGTTGACTGGGACATTATAGAGTAGCTGGGTTTTTCCTTGAGGCCAAATTACCCTAAGAGAATCAATGCTTTGAATGTTTCCAAGACCCATGTGCTGACTGTTCGGAACAGCAGATAGATACCCCCGAGTGACAAAATTTTCCTGAAAAATAATTCCATTTGAACTATATGCCAAGAGCTTGGTGCCTATGCCAAATTTATTTTTCGGCTGACCTTCTAAAACTACTTCCAAGTAGTTGGAAAGATCTTTCGAACGGGATTGGTTTTCAAGTATAGACGCCTCTTCATCAATGTTATTTACTATAATATCTAAGTCACCATCATTGTCTAGATCGGCATAGACACATCCGTTACTAAAGGAAGGATCTTTTTTATACCAGTCTGAAGTAACGTCTAGAAATGATAAATCACCTTTATTCTTTAGAAAATAATTAGAAACTTTCTTTTGGGGTATATCTTTTATAAATTCCATGTCTGAGGCGGACATGCCTTTGTCCAATCTTAGTTGTATAGATTCATTTGCTATAAAGCTAATAAAATCCATATCGTTTGTCGCTCTTTTTATGCCATTGGATATATAGGCGTCCTTAAAGGAATCATTATCGAAATCTGCCAATAAAACACCCCAAGACCACTCCGTGGCGGAAATTCCTGTTAAATGTCCAATTTCGCTAAAGGTTGTATTACCAAGATTTATGTGTAAGGTATTTTGCATAAATTGGGGAGAGTACCCATTTTTTAAATAGGACTGGTAGGTAGGATACGAATATTCCAATCCAGAAGTTTTATAAGTCTCTAAGTTTTCCGGAAGCATATCCAAGGATAAAATGTCTGCTAGACCGTCATTGTTAACATCGGCTATGTCATTCCCCATGGAATAGTGTGTGGTGTGACCTAAACTTAAATCATTTTTAGTGATAAGTTCTTTAAAAGTACCATCGGTTTGGTTGATGTATACATAATCATTTTCAAAGAAATCATTGCCAACGTAAATATCAGGAAAACCGTCATTATTTAGATCGCTAACACCTAACCCCAGGCCGTAACCTATTTTTCCCTGAAAAATGCCTACTTCGTCTGAAATATCTATAAAGTGTCCATTATCATTTTTAAAGAATTTATCACCTGATCTTGGGTCTGGTAGTTCTCTTTGAGATCCTTTACCATAAGTACTATTAGGATGCACGGAATGGTTCATTAGAAACATATCTAGATCTCCATCGAGGTCATAATCTAAAAATGCAGCTTGGGTAGAGAATCCTATGAAATCTAGTCCGTATGCAGCTGCGTCCTCCTTAAATATTGGAATACCTTCAGAATTTACTCCTTGGTTAACGAACAATAAGTTTTTTCCTTTAATGTTTTTATAGTCTCCAACTTTGCAAACATAAATATCCAGCAAACCATCGTTGTTGATATCTACATGTGTTACCCCAGTAGTCCAATTCCCTTGGTTTTTGATTTGGGAAGTGGCAGTGGTATTTTTGAATTTCATTTCACCAAGGTTAATATAGATTTGGTCTTCTCCTTGATTTGCCGCAAAATATAGGTCTACTAGACCATCGTTATTAAAGTCAGCAGCAGCAATGCCAGCACCATTGTAGAAATATAAATAAGTAAGAATATTTAATTCTGGTGTCTCGGTAAGCTTGTTTGTAAAGTTGATGCCGGTATTAGAAGCTTCTAGTTTTATAAAACTTTTTGGTTCTTTTTTTTGGCATCCGGAAAATAGTATCGTTAGTAAAATTAAATGCCCAAATATCTTGTTCATTACTCTAAATATGAGGAGCACAATATACTTAATCTGCTATTAGCACGGAAATTGAAAAGTATAATTTTTTATATGAATTTTTTAAAAATACGTGTTTTATTATTTGCGTTTTAAATCAATTTTGCACGATTGTTTAAGGAGGTATGAATCTGATTTAGATATCAGATATGAAAAAAAACCCTGACTAATTAGTCAGGGTTTTAAACTTTATATGTTATGTTGGATTAATATCCAGGATTCTGAACCAAATTAGGGTTCGCCAACAATTGTGCTGGAGGAATTGGGAATAAGTTACGTTCTGTATTGCCAATTTGAGCAGGTGCTTTAAATAACCAATCTCTATTGAATTGTCCAAAACGGATCAAATCATTTCGTCTCCAAACTTCTTGAAATAGTTCTCTACCTCTCTCATCCAAAAGCTGTGATTCTCCTACAGTTCCAAGTGGGCTAGCTTCTCTTAAAGAACGAAGGGCGTTTACCATTGTTGTGGGATCTTGACCACTTCTAAGCATGGCTTCAGCTTTCATTAAGTATGCGTCTGAATAACGAAATATGATTTCGTGACCAACAAATCCTCCACCATATCTTGGGTTGTATTTCATAACACGAACACCTGTGGTTTCATCGTTGTTGATAAAGCTAGTATTGCCTTGGCCATCTTTAAAATCTCTTTTAAAAGTCAATGGTGCACCAGCCCTATCGGCTAAAGGTGTTCCATTTAAAGCGTATTGTTGGCCAACTAGATATCCAAAACCAACGTTAGACGCATCTTCAAAACCACCATTATCCGTAGTTCCGGCAGCTCCTGTAAAAGGGGTACCAGCTAGAGGAACTCCTCCTCTACGTTCTTCTTGCCCGTCTAATGGATTCCCGTTAATATCAACTTCGTTTTTATCGGGGTTTCCTTCGTATAGGTCATAGTATTCTGCTAGGGTACTAAAACCATTCCATCCACCACCTGCAACAGACGTAGAGTTATAATGTAACCCGTTGAATATTCTGTTTCCTGTAGCCAAAGACGTCAAAGACCAAATGGTCTCGTTATCCGCTGCTGCTCGGAATAAGTCAAAAAATCCTGCCTGTAGCGCAAAACCATCTGCTGCTATCGCATCTACCAAAGATATTACTTGAGCCATATCTGCAGAATCTGGGCTAGTACCTAAATAAATATGCTTGTTCAACAGAACTTTAGCTTTTAAATGACGGGCTGCAGCCTTACTTGCTGTATTTAATGCATCGCCAGTTCCAGCGGCTGTAGTTGGTAAGTTTGCAATGGCCTGATCTAGGTCTGCAATTATAAAATCAACAGCAGCTTGTCCTGTTAAAACTACAGGTAAAGAAGATGAAGGTAAGGCTGTATCCCTAAATGGGATTTGGCCGTAGTTATCTAAGATAATCCACATGCTATAGGCTCTCAAAAAGCTAGCATCTCCAATGTTCGCTGGAGAAGGATTACTTCTGGAATCTAATATTTGTGAAGCGAACAATTGGTTGGCATTAAATTGATCCCAAACCGTGATAATAAAGGCGTGCTCACCATTCCATGTATGGTCATGAAGTACTCTCCATAAACCGTTATCACCCCAGTCAGTACCCCTTGTCGGAACAAGAGCTGCGTCTGTAGTTACTTCTTGGAGTGCAAAGAAATTTGCTTGATCTCCATATTGTCCACCAATACGGTTGTAAAGTTCACCTATGGTGGAATTTGTATCTGCCAACCCTTGGAAACCTTCACTGATGATAGAGTCGGTTTCTTCTATTTCTAGATTGGTACATGCTGTGAGTCCTACCACAGATGCTAATGTTAAAATGTATATTTTAAATTGCTTTCTTTTCATGATATTCAATTTTTTAATTAAAAGGATGCATTAAGCCCAAAGGTTATTGTTCTTGGATTTGGATACGCCGCCCAGTCAATTCCTCTAGTAGGTACACCAGAACCTAAATCACCTGTAGCCGAAGTAACTTCAGGATCAAGACCACTGTAATCTGTAATTAGAAATAAATTCTGTCCGGTTAAGGATAAACGTAATGTTTTAAATAACCCTTCACCTGTTAGAGGTACATTGTATCCTATAGAAGCATTTTGGAATCTTACGAAATCACCTTTTTCAAGAAATCTTGTTGAAACATCAGCTGAAGCTGATCCAGATTCCCCACTTGTAACAACATTTTGAGTTACGTTTCTACTGTTGCCAATAGAACCTCCAGTAAAGAATCCGTTAGCTGTGTTGTTGTATACAGAGAAGCCAAACTGACCTGAGAAATATGTTGAAGCATCCCAGTTTCCGCTTCTAAAGTTTAAGGATAAACCAGAAGTAACATCTGGTAAACCATCTTCGCCTACAAACTTCTTGTCAGCACTAGGATCACCTACTCCATTACCATCAATATCTTCGTATATAGGAAGTCCATTGCCGTCAAAGCCTTCAAAGACTGCCATATAGTAAGAGAACAGAGATCTACCAGACTCTAAACGTTGTGCGAAAGCACCAGTTAGACCTTGTCCGTTAATTGCACCTGTGTTCACGGCACTTTGAAAATCTTGCACCTCGTTTTGGTTGTAGGCTATGTTGAAGTTAGCAGAAAAGGTAGTATTTGCAGATTGAACAAAATCATAACCAACAGATAATTCAATACCTTGGTTTAAAATAGAGGCATCGACGTTACCAAACTGGAACGGATCTACTGCTGGTGCTGCTGGTGGAGTTCTAAGAAGAAGATCGCGTGTTTTGTTGCGATATACATCTAAACTACCTGAAAGCCTGTCATTGTTTAATCCAAAGTCTATACCTACGTTTAGGTTAAACGTTGTTTCCCATTTCAAATCAGGTACATCGGTTGCTACAATTGCCGTCCCATTTTGGTTTACTGCGTTATCGTTCTGAATTCCTAGTCCAGAGAAACGCTGTCTGGCAACAAAATTTCCATAACCTAAACCATCTTGGTTACCAACTTCTCCAGCACTCAAACGTAGTTTTAAGGTAGAGAATGCATCACCTACAAAATCTTCTTCGCTCATTTTCCAAGCAAAAGCCCCAGAAGGGAAGTATCCGTATTGATTAGCCGGACCAAATCGAGAGGAACCATCCGCCCTAATTGTACCTGTAAATAAATATTTATCGGAGATGGTATAGTTAAGACGTGCAAAGAATGACTGTAGTTCATCCGTAGAGTTAAATGTGTCAGCCGTCATTGCTGCTACCAATTGGGTGAAACCTTCACCAACATTCTCACCAGTTACAACATTTGGTTGTAGTCTGTTTACAATAAGACCGTTAGTGTTTGAACCATAGAAGTACTGTTGAAAAGAACCATCAATAAGACCCGCTGCACTATTTACAGTTTCCCTTAAATCGGATCCCATTTGGTTCAAATCTGTAGTGTTAAATGTTCTGGCAGCAGAATTCCTGCCGCTTGTTTGAAAATCTTGGAAGGAATAACCTACTAACACATCAAATTTAGAATCTCCAAAATCTTTAGCATAATTAAGGGTGGCTTCTAATAAGTTATTCTCTCTATTAAGAATATTGTACACCCCAAATCCCTGGCCTTCTATACCAGTGAAGTTTTCTACGTCACCAGAAATAACAGAAGTATTCTCTCCTTCTGATTTGTCATATCCTAAGTTCACCTTACCACTTAATTCAGAGGTAAATTTATAATCTACAGAGGCATTAATAAGAATTCTGTTAGTGAATGTTTCATTTTGAGTATACGCTAAGTAGTTAGCAGGTAAAATCTGTGTTCCCCCATCGGTAAAATTAGCATCTGTACTCCATGTTGGGTTGGCAGAATAACCAGCTCCAAGTATATCTCCACGGAAACCAGCGCCACCAGAAAGAGGGGCTGTTTCATCGTTTACTCTAGAAATACTTGTTTGAAGTCCTAAAGTTAATTTGTCATCCAAAAATCTTTGTGTAACATTCAACCTACCAGTTATACGTTCTAAGCTAGATTTCTCTACAACTCCAAACTGTTTGCCGTATCCAAAAGTAGCACGGATGTTACCACTTCCATAATTATTGGAGTATGATAAGTTTTGATTTTGAGAGGCAGCTGTTCTTGTCAAGAATTCTTGCCAATCCGTATCATTGCCAAAATCTACTGCAGAAGGGTCTCCTCCAAACTGTGAAACTGTACTTAAGTATTGTTCTCTATTTAATAAGTCATAACTATTTGCAGGAGTTGCAACACTTAAAGAGGAAGCAAATTCAAATTTCCCCCCTGCACTACCTTTACCACTTTTTGTGGTAATGATAACCACACCGTTTGCTCCTCTAGAACCATAAATAGCTGTAGCTGAAGCATCTTTAAGAATGCTTATGCTTTCAATATCTGAAGGGTTTAAGAAATTCAATGGATTTTTAACAGCGTTTCCTCCGCTTCCTGTATCACCACCTGGCGAAGTATTACCTCCTGCCAATGGCACACCGTCAACAACGAAAAGTGGACTGTTATCACCCCTTACGGAATTAGAGCCACGTATGTTTAACTGAATTCCTGCTCCAGGTTCTCCACTAGTCTGCTGAATGTTAACACCCGCAGTTTTACCTTGGATCAATTGTTCAGGAGAAGCAATAACACCGCCATTAAAATCTTCAGCACTTACTGAAGTTACGGCACCAGTAGCATCCTTTATTGTGGTAGTACCATATCCAATGATAACAACCTCATCCAATGCCTGTGCATCTTCTTCTAGTGTAACGCTGATGGACGACCTGCCATTAACAGAAACTTCCATCGGTTTAAATCCGATGTAGCTAAAAACTAATGTTGCACCATTTCCCACATTGTTCAATGTGTAATTACCATCAAAATCTGTTTGAGTACCATTAGTAGTTCCCTTCACCAATATACTAGCCCCAGGTAAAGGGCCGCTGGTATCAGAAACAGTACCTGATACCGTCTGAGCTTTTGCAAGTCCAAAGCATAAAAATGCCCCAACAAGCAAGAAGCTTTTTAGTAGCGTAATCTTCATAAATAAGTAATTTTAGTTTAGTTAATTCCAATTCAAGTTTAAACTTATGCAAAAAATTTGTTAAAATAACTAAGAATCTGGTATAGAATTTTACGAAAACGGTTTCGTGTTAATAACTTCCGTTAAATATCATACTCGTAAACTTAGCAGTTCCAGATTGCAATATTAATAATTTTTTTAATTCAAAGTTTGCTAGATCGCAAGTCTAAACAAATATAGGAAATTTTATTTAATCAAAAATTATGTTAAAATAGCTTTTTGGAATTCAACTATTTTTTAAATTAATCTTTGTGTTGTTAAATAAATCTATTTTTACCTATATGATTTTAATAATGATTATTTTTCACAAACAGCAATTTCTATTGCCTTAAAATATTGGTACACTTTGAAAAGAAAAATAACCCTCAAGCACATTGCCAGAGAATTGGAAGTATCCATATCTACTGTTTCTAAAGCGCTAAAGAATAGTGAAGAAATAAGTAAGGATACCAAAGAAAAGATTCAGGCTTTCGCAAAACTTTACAATTATAAGCCTAACAATATAGCTGTAAGCCTTAAGAACAAGCGTACTAAGAATATAGGGGTTATTATACCTAATATAGTTCATCATTTTTTTACAACTGTGGTACGTGGTATTGAAAAGTATGCTAATGAAAGGGGATATAACGTTATTGTATGTTTATCTGATGAATCCTTTGACAAAGAGGTTATTAATATGGAAATGTTAGCCAACGGAAGTATTGATGGTTTTATTATGTCATTATCTACAGAGACCCAAGCAAAAAAGGATTACAACCACATAAAGGAAGTAACTAGTCAGGGTATCCCGTTGGTCATGTTTGATAGGGTTACAGACGAAGTGGATTGTGATAAGGTGATCATTAATGATAAGGATAGTGCTTATAAGGCTGTGAAAAAGTTACTTGATAGTGGAAGGAGAAAAATTGCACTAATCAATACAGAAAATCTGAGTGTTAGCAATGCCAGAACCGAAGGATATTATAAAGCACTTAGAGAAGGAGGGATTTCCATAGATGAAAAATTGGTATTAACGCTGCCTCATGAAAGTATAGATGAGAAGGCTATTCAATATTTTTTTGATACTGTATCCATGGATGCTGTCCTTTGTGTGAATGAAATATTTGCCATTTATGGCATGCGTGTAGTGCAAAAAAAAGGATTAAAAATTCCAGAAGATATTTCATTTATAGGTTTTACGGACGGGCTCCTATCTAAATATGCCAATCCTAGTCTTAGTGCTATAGCCCAACACGGGGAAAACATGGGGGCTGTTGCTGCTCAAATGTTGATAGATAAGGTAGAAAATGAGGAAGATGATGAGGTATACCGAACCGAAATTATAGATTCTACCTTGATTGAAAGGGAGTCAACCGTTAATTAGATTGAAGAATCTAGAAAGTTGGACTAAAGAAAAGAACATTTTCAAACTTGTTGGTAATTAGCTTCTTAAAAATAGGGATCGTTGCGCTGGGTTCTCCTGGTTGTCAATACATAGCATAAATAAGTAGATTTTTTTTATATTTGTTTGGCTATAAATACCTCTCATTATTATTTATTGATAACAAATTTCTTCTAAAAATTGGAACTTCCAATTTTTAGTGTTTTTTTTATTTCCATGATTGTACAATTGAAAAAGGCTATGTAAAAGGTCGTTTTTTTAAATAGTATTCAATTATTTATCGGCCTAGTGCTATAACTTAATCTGTATAAAGTGATCAAAGGATTCATATTTGATTTGGATGGTGTCATTGTTGATACCGCAAAATACCATTATTTGGCATGGAAAAAGTTAGCCAATGAATTAGGTTTCCAATTTAATGAGGAACAGAATGAAGCATTCAAAGGAGTTAGTAGAAAAAGATGCTTGGAAATTTTATTGGATCTTGGGGGGGTTAAGGCCACCCAAGAACAGTTTGACCATTGGATGATAGAAAAAAATGAAGATTATTTAAGGTATATCGAGAAAATGGATGTATCTGAGATTCTCCCCGATGTTCCAAAGATTCTTGATTTTCTAAAAGCTAATCATATTCCTATGGCCTTGGGCTCTGCTAGTAAAAATGCAATTCCCATTTTGAGAAAGGTAGGCTTGCTTTCTTACTTTAAAGTGGTGGTAGATGGTAATAATGTAACCAAGGCAAAACCCGATCCGGAAGTATTTCTTTTGGCGGCAAAAGACATAGGTGTTGATCCAACAGATTGTGTGGTATTTGAGGATGCCTTAGCTGGCATACAGGCAGCCAACTCTGCAGGAATGACTAGCATAGGCATTGGAGACACTACAATACTGACGGATGCCCAATATAATTTTAATAATTTTACAGAAATAAGCACAGATTTTATTAAACAACTAACTACGATATAATATGAACCAAGATTATATAATACCAAATGTTTGGTCGATCATAGAAGAAGGATTCGATAAGGAGAAAGTAAAATCTTCCGAAAGTTTGTTCAGTATTGGAAATGGAGCCATGGGTCAACGAGCCAATTTTGAGGAGCAATATACGGGACATACTTTCCAAGGTAGCTATATTGCTGGGGTTTATTATCCAGATAAAACGCGTGTAGGATGGTGGAAAAATGGATATCCCGAATATTTTGCCAAGGTAATAAACGCTCCAAATTGGATTGGGATAGATGTAATGGTCAATGGTGTTGCCTTCGATTTGAACACATGTAAGAAGGTTGCCAACTATAAGAGGGAGCTAAACATGCAAGAAGGCTGGTATAAGCGTTCTTTTGTGGCTACTTTACCAAACGATCAGGAAATTGAGGTTAATGTAACCCGCTTTTTGAGTTTGGATATTGATGAGGTAGGAGCCATTAAGTACGACGTTAAAGCCCTCGGCGGGGATATGGACCTAACCTTTAGTCCGTATCTTGATAGTGGGATTACCAATGAAGACACCAACTGGGATGACAAATTCTGGAATACTACTAAAGTTTCTTCTCAAGGGCAGCAAGGCTTTATAGAGGCACATACTATGAAGACCAATTTTGCGACCTGTACTTTTATGGAGTCTAAACTGTTCCATAATGGGAAAGCAGTAGCTATAAACAGCGATGCCAAAACCGAAGAACATGAAGTGCGTTTTACGTATAAAATTTCCTTGAAAAATGGAGATTCGGCTACCTTACATAAATTTGGAGGGTATACGGTTTCGAGGAATCATGAAGCTTCTGACCTTGTCAATGCTGCAAAATTAGTTTTGAAAAAGGTGACTAACTTGGGCTATGAAACTCTCATGGATAAACAAAAGCAAGCTTGGGGAAAGATTTGGGAAATGAGCGACATTACCATTGAGGGGGATATTAAGGCCCAACAAGGTATTCGATTCAATATATTTCAATTGAACCAGACCTACTTAGGAAAGGATTCAAGATTAAATATAGGACCAAAAGGATTTACGGGAGAAAAATACGGGGGAAGTACCTATTGGGATACCGAAGCATATTGCATCCCATTTTATATGGCGACCAAAGATCAACGAGTTGCCAGGAGTTTGTTAAAATACAGGTATAATCATTTGGAAAAGGCTATAGAAAATGCCAAAAAGCTTGGTTTCTCTAATGGAGCGGCATTGTACCCAATGGTGACTATGAATGGGGAAGAATGTCATAACGAGTGGGAAATTACTTTTGAGGAAATCCATCGCAATGGGGCTATTGCATTTGCTATATATAATTATCTCAGATTTACGGGAGATTACTCTTATATCCCGGAAATGGGTCTGGAAGTACTCATTGGGATTTCTCGTTTTTGGCAGCAAAGAGCTACATTTTCAAAACAAAAAGACAAATTCGTCATTTTGGGGGTTACTGGACCCAACGAATATGAGAACAACGTAAATAACAACTGGTATACCAATTATCTTGCAAAATGGTGTATCAACTATACTTTGGAACAGATTGGAAAAGTGAAGGATGGATATTCAGATGATCACAAGAGAATCATAGGGATGACCAAATTAACGGATACTGAAATGGATTCTTGGAAGGCAGTGGCAGATAATATGTATTTCCCATTTTCTGAAGAGTTGGATATCTATTTGCAGCAAGACGGATTCCTGGATAAAGAGTTGATCACCGTTGCTAATTTGGATAGAACCCAACGTCCCATCAACCAAAAATGGAGCTGGGACCGTATTTTGAGATCTCCATATATCAAACAAGCAGACACACTACAAGGCTTCTATTTGTTCGAAGATCATTTTTCTCAGGAGCAACTAGAAAAGCATTTTGATTTCTACGAACCTTTTACCGTTCATGAGTCTTCCTTGTCACCATGTGTGCATAGCATACAGGCAGCAAAGCTGAATAGGATGGAACAGGCATATACTTTTTATCTTCGAACCTCTCGTTTAGATCTGGACGACTATAACAAGGAAGTAGAAGAAGGGTTGCACATTACGTCCATGGCGGGTACTTGGATGAGTATTGTAGAAGGCTTTGGGGGAATGCGTGTGGTAGACGATAAATTGTCCTTTACTCCTAGAATCCCAAAACAATGGAAGGCATATTCGTTCAAGGTAAACTTTAGAAATAGGATATTAAAGGTAAGGGTAACTGAAGAGGGAGGCAGTTTTGATTTGGAGGGAACGGACGAAATGTCCATACGGGTCAATGGAAAAAGATTGGTGCTTAAGGCCGGAGAAACGATATCTGCTTCCTCTGAATAGAATAAACAAGGAAGGATAATCCAGCGTTTTAAATAATCCAAGATGCATGAAAAAAGTTTTCTTTTTGATATGTTCTGTCTTGTCATGTGTTTCAGTTATGGGACAAGTAGATAGGGTAGAACCGCCATTTTGGTGGAGCGGCATGAAAAACCCTGCAGTGCAGGTCATGCTATATGGAAAGGAGATTGCAAAGTATGATCCTGATGTGAAGGGTTTGGATGTTGCCGATGTACACCGTACGGAGAATTTAAATTACTTATTTATTACGCTAAATATAGCTAGTGTAAAAGCGGGAATATTTGAGATCCGGCTTAAGGACGGGGATGATCTGGTACAGACGATTCCCTTTGAACTCAAGGAACGGAAGTCTAATTCAGCACATAGGAAGAGTTATGATTCTTCTGATTTGATCTATCTCTTGATGCCAGATCGTTTCGCCAATGGGAATCCGGCCATAGATTCACATCCCGATGTCATTGAAAACGTCAACAGGAAATTAGATGGAGGCCGTCACGGGGGCGATATTCAGGGTATTATTGATCATCTGAACTATATAGAGGAGTTGGGGGTAACTGCCATTTGGAGTACACCTTTGTGTGTGGATAATGACGAAAAATATTCTTACCATACCTACGCCCAGAGCGATGTATATAAGATCGACCCAAGGTTTGGGACCAATGAAGACTATAAGCGCTTGGCATCGGAACTTCATAAGAGGGAGATGAAACTGGTTTTTGATTACGTAACCAATCATTGGGGTCTTACCCATTGGATGATGAAAGATCTACCTACCTATGATTGGATCCATCAATTTCCTGGCTATGGTCAAACGAACTATAGAACAACCACGCAAATGGACCCCAATACGTCCCAATACGATTACAGATATTGTATGGATGGATGGTTTGTAAAGTCCATGCCCGATCTTAATCAAAAGAACCCCTTGGTATTGAACTATCTCACACAAAATGCCATTTGGTGGATTGAATATGCTAATTTGGATGGGTTTAGGGTAGACACCTATTCCTTTAACGATAAGGAAGCGATTGCTAAGTGGACCAAGGCCATAACCGATGAATATCCAAATTTCAACATCGCTGGGGAAGTCTGGATGCATGATCAGGCACAGATGGCCTATTGGCAAAAAGATAGCCAGGTGGGTGCTATTCAGGGGTATAACTCCAACTTGCCTACGGTAATGGATTTTACTCTGCATGATGCCATTATGGAAGTCTTTAGGGTTGAAAAACCTACATGGAACACCGGGATTATTCAGGTTTATGAGAATTTCGTAAACGACTTCCTTTATCCCAACATCAATAATATTCTGGTATTTGCAGAAAATCATGATACTCCTAGGATCAATGAGCTGTATCCTAATTTTGAGGATTACCAATTGGCCATGACCCTAATTGCAACCGTGAGGGGTATTCCCCAAATTTATTACGGTAGCGAGATAGGAATGAAGGGTGATAAGTATAGAGGCGATGGGGATATCCGCAGGGATTTTCCTGGAGGTTGGCAAAGTGATTCCTCTACTGCTTTTACTGCTGAAGGAAGAAACGAGACGCAAAACAGATATTTTAATTTTTCAAAAAAACTTTTCAATTGGCGCAAAAGTGCCAATGTGATTCATCAAGGACAAACCACTCATTACCTGCCTGAAGATGAGTTATATGTTTATTTTAGGTTTATGGAAGGGAAAGCGGTAATGGTAATCTTGAACAATAATAAGACATCAAAAGAGCTTTCATTGGATAGGTTTACCGAAAACTTGAAGGGTTTTCAACAAGGGAAAGATGTATTGACCGATGCGGTTATAAAATTAGGCCATAAATTGACTATTAGGCCCAAGAAAAGTATGATCCTTGAATTAGAGAAATAAGATCTAACATGTTGGAATTTCAACTTTAAAAGTAGAATTTGTTACCTTTTGTAAAATCTGACCTATCATCCTATGAAGAAATTGACATTTATTATCTTTAGTACAATAAGTGTATGCCTTTTAATATTGGGTTATGGACAAGAGAAAAAAGAAAAATTAGAAATGAAAAAGGCGAAAGAAGAACATAAAGAGGTGGTTTATCAAGTGTTTACCCGTTTGTTTGGAAATACAAATACCACTAACAAACCTTGGGGAACTTTAAAGGAAAACGGGGTGGGGAAATTTGCCGACTTTACCGATGTAGCCCTTAAAGAAATAAAGGATCTTGGTGTCACCCATATTTGGTATACAGGGATTCCACATCATGCCGTAATCAATGATTATACTGCTTATGGAATTTCCAATGATGATCCTGATGTGGTGAAAGGCAGAGCTGGTTCTCCCTATGCGGTAAAGGATTATTACAATGTGAATCCTGATTTGGCAACAGATCCCGCCAAGAGGTTGGAAGAGTTTAAGGAACTAGTGGAGCGAACCCATATAAATGGATTGAAAGTGATCATCGATATTGTTCCCAACCATGTTGCCAGACAATATGAAGGAAAAACCAATCCGGAAGGGATCGTAGATTTTGGTGCAGAGGACGATACTTCGGTAACCTATAAGCGAGACAATGATTTCTATTATAATCCAGGAAAACCATTTATAGTGCCCCATTGGGAGCATGGTTACTTGCCTTTAGGAGGAGAAAAATCAAAATTTATCGATGATAAATTTGATGAATTCCCTGCAAAATGGACCGGGAATGGAGCGCGCACTTCCCAGCCCGGATTCAATGATTGGTATGAGACGGTAAAAATTAATTATGGTATTACCCCAGATGGAGTGTACGAGTTTGATAGCCTACCTGAAGGGTATGATACAAAAGATTACAAGGTCCATTTCAAGTTTTGGAATAATAAGGATGTGCCCAATAGTTGGGAAAAATTTAGAGATATCGCCTTGTATTGGATCGATTTCGGGGTAGATGGTTTCCGATATGATATGGCTGAAATAGTCCCCGTAGAGTTCTGGAGCTTTATGAATTCATCCATTAAAATGAAGAATCCCGAGGCCTTCTTGATGGCAGAGGTTTACCGACCACACTTGTACAGGGATTATATCCATAAGGGTAAAATGGACTTTTTATATGATAAGGTGGGGTTGTATGATTCTTTGGTTCCAATAATTCAAGGGCATGGTTGGACAGATCAGATCAATACGGTACAACAGAGTATGTTGGATATAGAGCATCATATGTTGCACTTTTTGGAAAATCATGATGAACTCCGTCTACCAAGTCCTGAATTTGCAGGCAGTGCTGAAAATGGTAAGCCAGCAATGGTTGTATCCGCAACAATTAGTACCTCCCCTACGATGATCTATTTTGGACAAGAGGTTGGAGAGCCTGGGTTAGAAAATCCTGGATTTGGAAGCGTTGGTCGTACCTCTATTTTCGACTATATCGGGGTGCCCCATTTGCAACGATGGGTCAATAATAAAAAGTTTGATGGTGCCGCTTTAAAACCACAAGAAAAGGAATTAAGGGATTTTTACAAAAGACTTTTGAATTTTACCATCCAAAGCAGTGCTTTAATGGGTAACTACCAAGAGATACATTCTTTCAATAGGGAACATACAGAATGGTATAATCATCGCGTTTTTTCCTTTGCCAGATGGTCAGATACGGAAAAACTGATCATCGTCACCAATTTTGATGCCAATGGCACATATGGTTTTAGCCTTGGTCTACCGCACGATCTTATCAATAAATGGCAATTAAAAGACGGGGATTATTTGCTGACAGATCAGCTTTATGGTGAAGGCATAGCTATCCTTAAGGTGCAAAAAGGGAATGCTAAGATGCGTGTTGATTTAAAGCCTTTGCAGTCTTTCATATTTAAATTGGAGAATTAATAAGATTTTGGGGTTTATTTATCCTAGGGAATATGCCTTGTATCCAAATAAATAAAAACAAGAACTGGTGTAACCAATAATTACCCAGTTCTTATTTTTGCTTTTAAGCTGCTGTTTTTTGATATACTTATCCAATAACTGCGCCTATAATTCCATTAAATACGATATCAATGATAGCTTCTACCAAGTGAACTTTCATATCCATTAGTTCGGAGGTGCCATACCAAAGCAAGCCCATTCCCAAACCGACAAATATTCCTATCCAAACGCCAAAGGCAAAACCATTGGAGGCACTATATACCCCTGCAGCCCATTTGCCGTAGATGGTGCTTATTGCTAATGTTCCTATCAAATTTACCAAGGCGATAAACAATATATTGGGTGGGTCTTTCATTATGTTTTTTGTGGCGTGGGCTTCAAAAAAATCAGCTGTAGCTATGCCTCATAAGGCATAACCCAAAAGAAACATGATTAGGAAGCCTACAACGGTGGCTAATACGTTTGATTTTGAAAACATACTTTATTAATTTAAAAGGGTATGGTTAGTTAAATATTATGATATAATGAATAATTTAACACTTTACATAGTGATTCCATTTATTTATAATCATTTTTTATCGTTTATATCTATAAATTTCCAATAGTGTAAATTCCATTTCAAATTGTATTTTTGAACTCTCATTTAAACAAACCAAAAATGAAAAAGTACTGCTTCTTTTTAAGTTTAGTCTTCTTGCTTACATTATCTAATTGTAAAAAAATGAACGAAATAATGGTAATAGGACATAGGGGGGCCATGGGCCATGAAACGGAAAATACCTTGGCGTCAGTCCAAAAAGCATTGGATCTTGGAGTGGATATGATTGAGATTGATGTCTTTAAGGTCAAAAGTGGGGAGATTGTTGTATTTCATGATGAAACTTTGGAGCGCCTCTCAAATGCTGGGGGAAGAATTGAGGACTATAATATTTTTGACCTGAAGAAGGTAATTTTAGAAGGCAATCACAAAATACCTATGTTGCAGGATGTGCTCAGATTAATAGATCATAAGGTTTCCTTGAATATTGAATTGAAAGGTGCTGGAACCGCAGACCGTGTTAATTTTATTGTAGAATATTATATTAAAGAAAAAGGCTGGAAAATAGAAGATTTTTTAATTTCCAGTTTTAATTGGGATGAACTGAGGGATATGCGCAAAATAAACAAAAATATTGCCATAGCGATACTCTCTGATGGAAACCCAATTGAGGCCATCCCTATGGCCAAAGAGCTGGGAGCTATTGCCATTAATCCAGATTATAAAATGCTCAATTCAGAAAATGTAGAGGAAATTAAGGACGGAGGTTTTAAAATCTACACCTATACTGTAAATGAACCTAAAGATATTGAGAAAATGAAGGATTTAGGGGTAAATGGTATTTTTACTAATTTTCCAGAACGGATACGTTAATGTACGATGTGCTGATCATTGGCGGTGGGGCTGCAGGGTTTTTTGCGGCTATCCATATCGCAGAGAAAAACCCAGAGTTAAAAATTGTGCTTTTAGAGCGTGGAAAGGAAGTGCTCACCAAGGTAAAAGTATCTGGGGGAGGTAGATGTAATGTTACCCACGCCGAGTTTGATCCTGGGGAATTGATTAATCACTATCCCCGAGGAGACAAGGAATTATTAGGGCCTTTTCACACCTTTTGTACAGGCGATACGATTGCATTTTTTGAGGCTAGGGGCGTGTCTCTTAAAATTGAGGAGGATGGTCGTATGTTTCCGGTTTCAAATTCTTCACAGACTATTATTGATTGCTTTATGGGTGAAGTGGACCGATTGGATATTACCATTCTAAAAAATAGTTCGGTCACCGGGATAACCAAGACAGAAAATGTTTTTACTATACAATCCATAAAAAAAGAGTATCACGCAAAAAAAATATTAGTAGCTACGGGCAGTAATCCAAAAATTTGGAAAATGTTGCAAGATTTGGGGCATTCCATTGTTTCCCCTGTTCCTTCCCTTTTTACTTTTAATATCAAAGACGACCGTATTTCAGAAATTCCTGGGGTAAGTACACATGCGGCTGTTGTGGTTTTGCCCCAAATTCCCTTAGATTCAAAGGTAAACATACCCCTTAAAAGTAAGATTACACAGGAACTAAGCCTTGAGTCAGAAGGACCATTATTGATAACCCATTGGGGGATGAGTGGTCCGGCAATATTAAAATTGTCGGCATGGGGTGCAAGGGTATTAAGTGATTACAAATACAAATTTAGAATTAGGGTAAATTGGTTGCCAACCTATCACGAAGGTGGGGTATATCAACAATTACTGGACATAAAGGAGGTAGAAGCAAAAAAGACCATCCTGCGAACCAATGCCTTTGATATCCCAAAACGATTGTGGGTAAATCTAGTAAAGGCAGCAGGGATATCCGACAGCACTAAATGGGCTGATATTTCTAAGAATGACCTTCAAGAACTGACTGGACAATTAACTCGTTCTGAGTTTATAGTAGATGGTAAAAGTACCTTTAAAGAAGAGTTTGTTACTGCAGGGGGGATAGATTTAAAGGAAATAAATTTTAAAACCTACGAGAGTAAAATGGTACCTGGGCTCTATTTTGCAGGGGAAGTGATGAATGTGGATGCTATTACGGGAGGTTTTAATTTTCAAAATGCTTGGACGGGCGCTTATATTGCAGCTAAAGCAATAGCAGAGAATTGAGGATGTTATAAATCTTGGAGAATCTTAATTCTTACTGTTCACATTAGGAACACTTAATTTAATTCCCAAATCTTGTAATTTAATACCATCGCAAAACCTACCCATAATAAATAGGGAATCATCAAATAGGCAGCTGGTCTGTATACCACTTTAAACCAGTTGATAGTTAACACAATCATAATCAATAAGGTCACAATGACCAATAAGGCCATTAAGGGGTTTTGAAATCCAAAGAATACGATGCTCCAAAGGGCATTGAGCAATAGTTGGAATCCAAAATGATATAAGGCTGTTTTTACCCAAACATGATAGAAACCCCTAGCCCAAACCAATCCGGCTGCTATGCCCATCATTATGTAAAGTAATGTCCATACAGGGGCAAAGATCCAATTGGGAGGGTTAAAACTTGGCTTGTTAAGGGTTACATACCAATCATTTATAGAGGATTGTGTAGCAAAACTGGATAGAAATCCAATCAGCAAACAAACTGCAACGGAAATTGTTATGTAGTAGATTCTTTTTTTCAAAATATGGGTATAAGACCCTAAAGTAGTAATTTATTTTAATCGGGACCATCGTAAAACCTCTTAAAAACTATCTTTGCAAAAATTATTTACCAAATGACCGCATCAGACTTTGTCCCTTTCGCATATTCAAATGAAGTAGCGAATGGGAAGATCACTTGGAAATCACCTAGTAATATAGCCCTTGTGAAATATTGGGGGAAGAAAGAAAACCAGATTCCTGCCAATCCTTCTATCAGTTTTACTTTAGATACCTGCGCTACAACCACAACGATTGCTTATAGGAAGTTGGAGGAAGAAGGGAACGAATTCTCATTTGATCTACTTTTTGAAGGGAAGCCAAAAGATTCATTCAGGCCAAAAATCATGACTTTTTTTAAGAGGATAGAAAAGTACCTGCCTTTTTTAAAATCCTATCATTTTACAATAGAAACTTCCAATTCTTTTCCACATAGTAGTGGAATTGCCTCTTCAGCGAGTGGAATGAGTGCCCTCTCCTTGTGTTTAATGAGTCTTGAAAAGGAATTGTATCCAGAAATGAGTGCGGAATACTTTAATAGAAAAGCCTCCTTTTTAGCTCGTTTGGGTTCTGGTAGTGCCTGTAGAAGTATAGAAGGAAATCTTATGGAATGGGGTCTACACGGTGAAACAGATGGGAGTTCTAATGAATATGCCATCAAATACCCTTATACAATACATAAGGTGTTTACTAACTATCAAGACACCATCTTACTAGTAGATAAAGGACAAAAACAGGTGAGTAGCACGGTTGGACATGAGCTGATGCATGGACATCCCTTTGCGGAACAACGTTTCCTGCAAGCCCATAACAATCTCACCAAATTGCAATTGGTTTTTGCTAACGGAAACTTAAATGAATTTATTGAAATTGTGGAAAGTGAGGCCTTGACCTTACACGCCATGATGATGACCAGTTTGCCCTATTTTATATTAATGAAGCCCAATACCCTGGAAATCATTAATAAGATATGGGCCTTTCGTGAACTTTCCAAAACCCACGTCTGTTTTACCTTAGATGCAGGAGCAAATGTACACGTATTGTACCCCGAAGCAGAAAAGGAAATAGTTTATCAATTTATTAAGAATGAGTTGGTTGCATATTGCGAAAACGGGCAGTATATTTGTGATGCAATTGGATATGGTGCCAAAAAAATGTAATTTAATATCATTATTGACTAAATAAGGCGTTATTTGTATATCGCTTTTAGAATTCAATTTTAAAAAGGCTATGAAAGGACCATTATTTTACTCTAAAATTTTACTTTTTGGGGAATATGGGATTATAAAAGATTCAAAAGGTCTTTCTATTCCCTATAACTTCTTCAAAGGAGCCTTAAAAACCAGCAAGAATCTTTCTGAAACGGCAGTGAAGTCGAACGAAAGCCTAAGGGCGTTCGCAGTTTATTTGGAAAAAATGCAGTTTGAAAATCCTGAATTGGTGACATTTGATCTTGGGTCCTTGAAAAAGGACGTTGCTAATGGTATGTATTTTGACAGTTCCATACCACAAGGTTACGGTGTTGGTAGTAGCGGTGCCCTAGTGGCTGCCATTTATGATAAATATGCAGTCGAAAAAATTACAGTTTTAGAGAATCTTACTCGAGAAAAATTACTTTCCTTGAAGGCTATATTTGGTTCAATGGAATCCTTTTTTCACGGAAAATCTTCAGGATTAGACCCCTTAAATAGCTATTTAAGTCTCCCCATTTTAATTAATTCAAAGGACAATATAGAATCTGCCAGCATTCCTTCACAGAACTTGGAAGGAACTGGAGCCGTATTCTTGCTGGATAGCGGTATCATTGGGGAAACTGCCCCTATGGTACAAATATTCATGGAACAAATGAAGCAGGATGGATTTAGGAATATGTTGAAAGACCAATTCATAAAACACACAGACGCCTGTGTGGAGGATTTTATCAGTGGGAATATAAAATCGCTTTTTGGAAATTTAAAAGAACTTTCCAATGTGGTTTTAGACAATTTTAAGCCCATGATTCCAGCAGAATTTCACAAACTTTGGAAGAACGGGATAGAAACTAACGATTACTATCTAAAGCTTTGCGGCTCAGGTGGAGGAGGTTATATTTTAGGTTTTACCCAAGACATCAATAAAGCAAAAAAAGCACTACATGGCTATAATTTAGAAGTGGTCTATAACTTCTAAAGGTTTGAGCCATGCTTAGTAGAAAAAACAAGCTCCTTTTATTAAAGTTCTTGAGTCTTGTTTCCGTGGTTAGGGGATACAACATTCTAATGATTGTATTGGCCCAATACCTAGCTTCCATATACATATTGGCACCAGATCTTCCTTTAAGGAGGGTGGTTTTGGATGTAAATCTGTTTGTTTTAGTTGCAGCTTCGGCCTTGGTCATTGCTGGAGGCTATATCATCAATAACTTTTATGATGCTGAAAAGGATTTGATAAACAAACCAAGAAAAACTATGTTAGATCGCTTGGTAAGCCAGCGCACTAAGTTAACCACCTATTTTGTTCTCAATTTTATCTCAGTCTTTTTATCTAGTTATGTCTCATTTAAGGCGGTTGTCTTTTTTTCGGCATATATTTTTGGTATTTGGCTATACTCCCATAAATTGAAAAAATTACCTTTTGTGGGTAATATAGTATCTGCTATTCTGGCCATTACACCCTTTTTTATCGTCTTTGTTCATTATAAAAATTTTGAAGCTCAAATATTTGTTCATGCTATCTTTCTGTTTTTATTGATTTTGGCTAGGGAAATGATCAAGGATATGGAAAATATGGCCGGAGATTTGGCGCAAAATTATAGAACCATCCCTATTTTATACGGGGAGAGTTTTTCTAAGATAGGAATTAGCATTTTGATAGCACTGACTTTAGTTCCTTCCATTTTGCTAATCACCACCTATGACGTTGGATATATGTACATCTATTTTATCTTGGCAATTGTCCTACTCCTTATTTTTCTTGTCTTACTTTGGAAATCAAATAGTAAGAAACATTATGTGTGGCTGCATAATATTTTAAAGCTGATTATCATTGTAGGTGTTTTTAGTATATTATTAATTAATGTACAATTGGTGTTAAATAGAATAATATAATGGAAAACTTACTAAAAGTAGCGCTAGCTCAGATTAGTCCAGTTTGGTTGAACAAAAAAGCTACACTCGTTAAAATTGAAAAAACCATCTTGGAGGCTTCCACCAATAAGGCCGAGCTAGTTGTGTTTGGAGAGGCCCTTTTGCCTGGTTATCCATTTTGGTTGGCTCTGACCAATGGGGCTGCATGGGATTTAAAGGTGAACAAGGAAATTCATGCCCACTATGTTAGAAATGCGGTACAAATAGAAGCGGGAGAATTGGATTCTATTTGCCTTTTAGCAAGGGAACATAAAATTGCCATTTATCTGGGGATCATGGAACGTGCCAAGGATAGGGGAGGCCATAGTATCTACTGCTCTTTGGTCTACATAAATGCATTGGGCGAGATTAAGTCTGTCCATAGAAAACTACAACCTACTTATGATGAAAGGTTGACCTGGGCACCTGGAGATGGGAACGGTCTTCAAGTACACCCCTTAAAACAGTTTACCGTAGGTGGACTAAATTGCTGGGAAAATTGGATGCCCTTACCAAGAGCAGCACTTTACGGTCAAGGAGAAAATTTGCATATAGCTGTTTGGCCCGGCAATGAATGCAATACCAAGGACATTACTAGGTTTATAGCCAGGGAATCCAGGAGTTTTGTAATTTCTGTTAGTTCTTTGATGAAAAAGGAGGATTTTCCCAAGGATACCCCTTATTTAAATGAAATATTGGAAAAAGCACCTGAGGTTCTTGCGGATGGAGGTTCTTGTATTGCTGGTCCCGATGGAGAATGGATCTTGGAACCAGTAGTAAATAAAGAAGGCTTAATCTATCAAACCTTAGATTTTAATAGGGTTTATGGGGAACGTCAAAATTTTGATCCCGTAGGGCATTATTCAAGGCCCGATGTCACAAAGCTATATGTGAACAGAGAACGCCAATCTACCGTGGAATTCAAGGATTAATCAACCCCTGTGAGGTTAATCAACTATATAAAAGGTAATTGCTATAATCCTGAAATTCCTTTGTACCTTTGTGCAAATATTTTGTAGATAGTACATATGGGAAGGTCAGATGACAATAGAGATGGGAAAACTTCAGGAAGAGGTGAAGGCTTTAAGAAAAAGAGCTTTGCGAGGGGAAATGCACCCATAAAAAGAAAATCTGAAGGGGATAAGAAACCTTCTGATCCCAATGTAATACGTTTAAACAAATACGTGGCCAATTCAGGGGTTTGTTCCAGAAGGGATGCCGATATTTATATCGCCTCAGGGAATGTTTCTGTAAATGGGAAGCCTGTTACTGAAATGGGTTATAAGGTAAAGCTTACTGATGTAGTAAAGTTTGATGGTAGGTTGTTAAGTCCGGAGAAAAAGGAATACGTTCTTTTGAACAAGCCCAAAGACTTCGTGACCATTGCTACAGATTCAAGAGGGAGACGTTCGGCTATGCAATTGGTATTGAATGCTTCCAAATCAAAAATATCCCCGATTGGTCGTTTAGATAAGGACGATACCGGACTTATTCTTTTCACTAATGATGGTGAAATGGCCAAACGTTTGGCCCGCCCACAGAATGGGTTGAGGAAAATTTACCATGTTGTTCTTGATAAAAACTTAAAGTTCGAAGACTTAAAGGCTATAGAAGAGGGAGTTACCATTGAGGAGAGCGTGATTAGGGTAGCTGAAATAAGTTATATAGAGAATTCTCCTAAGCGTGAAGTGGGTATTGAGATACACAGTACGCGTAATAAGGCTGTTCAAAGAATATTTGAGCACTTGGGTTATGAAGTTGAAAAATTGGATCGTGTGGTATATGCCGGACTAACCAAAAAAGATTTACCTAGAGGTCATTGGAGATATCTTACAGAACAAGAAGTGATTAATTTGGGTATGATTAAATAGCCAATAGATCTTAAGAAATATAGAGGGGCTTAAACATTGTTTATGCCCCTTTTTTATTGTTATTCCTTGAATGCTATTTCATTTTTTTACGGATCTCTTCCAGACAGAGATTTCCCAAGCTGCCTTCATGGATATGTTTAATGTCCCTTTTTGGAGTAAAATTCCCTTCATTTATTTCCATTCCCATCTTCTTGTAGGCATCCCTAAATGGCATTCCACCCAATACCAATTCGTTCAAGGTATCCACGCTAAATAGGTAATCGTATTTGGGATCTTCTAAGATACTCTTGTTGACCTTTACTTCCTTTAAACTGAAAGTGAGTATTTCCAAACACGCTTTTAAATCTTGTATGGCCGGGACAATGACCTCCTTCACCAATTGAAGATCCCTATGGTACCCACTGGGTAAATTGTTGGTGATTAATATGAGCTGATTAGGGACGGCCTGCAGCTTATTGCATCTTCCCCTGACCAATTCAAAAACATCTGGATTCTTTTTATGGGGCATAATGCTAGAACCCGTAGTAAGCTCATCGGGAAAGGAAATAAAATTAAAGTTCTGACTCATGTATAAGCAGATGTCCATAGCCATTTTAGAAAGGGTTGCGGCAATACTGCTTATTCCAAATGCGGTGGCCTTTTCCACTTTTCCCCTGCCCATTTGTGCAGCAACAACATTGTATTTCATGGTTCCAAATCCCATTTCCATGGTGGTAAAACTTCTGTCTATGGGAAAGGAGCTGCCATATCCAGCTGCGCTTCCCAAGGGATTTTGGTCAGCTACCTTATATGCTGCTTCTATAAAATATAGGTCGTCCACAAGACTCTCTGCATAGGCCGAAAACCATAGTCCGAACGAAGAAGGCATGGCTATCTGTAAATGAGTATATCCCGGAAGTAAAACCTCTTTATGATGGTCTGCCAATTCTAAAAGAAGGTGGAACAACGATTGGGTCATTTCCTTTATTTCGGAAAGCTCATTTTTTAAATAGAGCTGCATGGCCACTAAGACCTGATCGTTTCTAGATCTAGCGGTATGGATCTTTTTGCCCGTATCCCCTAGCTTTTCGGTAAGCACATATTCTATTTTGGAATGCATATCCTCAAAGGAGTCCTCAATAATAAATTTTCCTTCCTCGATGGATTTGGAAATTTGATCTAATTCGGCACATAAGGCTTGGGTTTCCTCACTCGTCAACAATCCAATTCTACCAAGCATTTTGGCATGTGCTTTAGATGCAATAACATCGTATTTAGCCAAAACCAAATCCAGTTCTCTATCATTTCCTACCGTGAAATGATCAATTTTTTTATCTGTACTAAATCCTTTGTCCCAGAGTTTCATATGCTTTAATTTTCTAGCTCTTGATTGATCTCCAACCAGCTGTTATTATTTTACTGCATCATTAGAGTAGGAATCCCTCTAAAATCTTAATATACAAATCTATACCTTCCTCAATCTCATCCACATAGATAAATTCATCCGCAGAATGGGATCTTGTACTATCACCAGGCCCCAATTTTAAAGACTGACAGCTTAATGCCGCTTGGTCGGACAGGGTAGGTGAGCCGTAAGTGCTTCTTCCTAAATTAATCCCCGATTGCACCAAGGGGTGATTTTTGTCAATGGAGGATGAATTTAGTCTTAGGGACCGAGGCCTCATTAGGCAAGGAGCTTCCTTGGTCAATATGTCGGCAATCTCTTTATTGCTATAGCGGTCATTGACCCTTACATCCACTACTAGATCTACCTTTGCGGGAACTACATTATGTTGGCTGCCCGCATTAATTTGGGTAACAGTCAGTTTTACCTCTCCCAGGGCTTCGGACACCTTTTCAAAGGAATAGTTTTGAAACCACTGAAGTACTTCTATGGTATTGTATATAGAATTATCGCTGTTCGGATGTGCAGCGTGTGAAGGGGTTCCCTTTACTTCGGCATCAAAAACTACCAGTCCTTTTTCAGCAATTGCCAGGTTCATCAAAGTAGGTTCCCCTACAATGGCAACTTCAATATGGGGCAAAATAAGAAGCATGCTATTAAGACCATTTGTGCCTGAACTCTCTTCTTCTGCAGATGCAACTATAATAATGTTGTGGTTTAGGTCTTTTGTCTCGTAGAAATGTGTGAAAGTTGCGATTAATGACACCAAACAACCTCCTGCATCATTACTTCCCAAGCCATATAATTTTCCATCCTCTATATGTGGATGAAAGGGATCCTTGGAATAGGCCGAATTTGGTTTTACCGTATCATGATGGGAGTTTAGTAAAAGGGTAGGCTTTTTATCGTCATAGTATTTATTAAATGCGTACACATTGTTCTTCTCCCTCTTAAAGGGAATATTGTAAGCTGTGAACCAAGCTTCAATGGCATCAGCAGTTTTATCCTCTTCTGAAGAAAAAGATGGTATTGATATCAATTGCTGCAACAATGCTAGTGCTTTTGATGTGAGTTGTTTTTGGTCTATGGTCATAAAGTAATAGTTGTATATAAGGTGGCTGTAGGTTGTAACATGGAAATATCCCCTATGCACACCTTGTCTACACTTTTGTGTAAGGCATGAAAGCAATTTTCCAATTTCGGAAGCATTCCGTCAGCTATTATTTTTTGGGTAAGAAGTTCTTGGTAAGATTGACTATTAATATATTTGACAACGGAGTCTTCTTCCGAAATATCCATCAAGACGCCTTTTTTTTCAAAGCAGTAATACAAGGTAGTTTCATAAAGCATACTCATGCCAATAGCGATTTCCGAAGCGATAGTGTCTGCATTGGTATTCAATAATTGCCCTTTCCCGTCATGGGTGATGGCACAGAACACAGGGACTAGTCCAGAGGTAAGAAGCGCATTTATAGTGTTGGCATTTATACCGTCTACATCACCGGCATAACCGTAATCTATATTTTTAATAGGGCGTTTATGGGCTTGGATGGTATTGCCGTCGGCACCACTTAGTCCAATTGCATTGCAATTGTTGGCCTGTAATTGGGCCACAATATTTTTATTAGTAAGGCCGCCATATACCATGGTGATTACTTTTAAGCTTTCTTGGTCTGTGATTCTTCTACCACCTACCAATTGAGACTGTATTCCAAGTTTTTCTGCCAATTGTGTGGCTAGTTTGCCGCCACCATGTACCAAGATTTTAAGACCCTCCATTTTTGAAAAAGAGCGGAGAAACTTGGATAGCTGATTTTCTTCTTGTATGACGTTTCCCCCTATTTTAATTATGGATAATTTTTCTTTCATGAATACGAATTAAGATAGGCTTTCCAATATTTTTTTTAGTACTATTTGTGCTGCATAGGTTCTGTTATTTGCCTGTTCAATGACTAATGATTGTGCACTGTCCAATACCTCATCTGCCACGATTACGTTTCTGCGAACTGGCAGACAATGCATAAATTTCGCCTGTCCCAACTTTTTTAAATCGATCGTCCAATTGGTATCCTTGTTGGTAACCTTCCCGTAATCCCTGTAACTACTCCAGTTTTTTACGTACACAAAGTCTGCATCTTCTAGGGCCTTTTTTTGATCATATTCAATAGTACAACCTCCCGTGATTTTTTCACTTAACTCATAGCCTTTGGGATGGGTGATTACAAAATCTGCCTCTTGCCTCTGCATCATTTCTACAAAAGAATTGGCCACTGCATGGGGCAAGGCTCTTGGATGAGGTGCCCAAGAAAGGACTATTTTGGGTTTAGACTTGGTATTGTTTTCTGCTAAGGTTATTGCATCGGCTAAGGCCTGCAATGGATGTCCCACGGAACTTTCCATATTTAAAATGGGAACCGTGGCATATTTTTTAAATGATTCCAACACTATCTCCGATTCGTCTTCCTCTTTATTGGTGAGGGAGGCAAAGGCCCTTATGCCTATGATATCACAATATTGGGAAATCACTAGCGCAGCTTCTTTGACATGTTCAGAGGACCCTTGATCCATAATAGTGCCATCCCCATATTCTAAGGCCCAACCTTCACTTCCAAAATTCATAACAATAACATCCATTCCCAAGTTCATAGCTGCCTTTTGAGTGCTCAAACGTGTCCTAAGGCTGTTGTTAAAAAAAAGTAATCCTAAGGTCTTATCTTTTCCTAGGTCTTTATATAGTTTAGGATTTGGTTTTAAGGATCTCGCTTCTTGCACCCAATTGGGTAATGAGTCAATATCTTTAAGGGATAGGTAATGTAACATGTCTTTTATTTTATTTTGGTAAAACTGCTCTTGTTGTTTAGGGAATCGATTATGAAATTATCCTTTAGACCATTTACGATCCAAGTTTCAATATTTGCTTCTTTAGCAATTGTTGCAGCTTCAATCTTCGACTGCATTGCACCTGTTCCTAGGGAAGACTTCAAGCTACTTATTTCTCGTTCTAGCTCTCCAAGGTTGTTTACCGTCCTAATCGTTATAGGTTTATTGTTTTCTATAGATTCTTTGGTGTAAATACCATCTGTATTCGTGGCTATTATAAGTAGGTCCGCTTTTAATAGGGTAGCAGTAAGAGCAGCTAATTTATCGTTATCGCCAAACTGGATTTCATCCGTAGACACTGTATCATTTTCATTGATGATGGGAATGAAGTTATTGATTACAAGGACGTTAATGGTATTGCATATATTTATTTTGGAAGCCTCCTTTTCAAAATCTGAATAGGACAGCAGGCATTGTGAGGTGAACAATCCCAATTCCCTGAAATTTTCTTGAAAAATACGCATCAAATGTGGCTGACCAATGGCTGCTAATGCCTGCTTTATATTGATTTCGGCTCCATTGTGCTCTAATTTTACGAACTGTCTTGCAGCGGCAATGGCTCCAGAACTAACAATAATAAATTCGTATTGTTCTTTTAATGAAGCTATCTGGCGGCCAATATCCTCAATTTTTCCTCTGGAAATCTGATCGGTTTCCTTGGTCAGGGTATTGGTGCCAATTTTAAGTAAGATGCGTTTTCTTTTCATGCTTCTGTAACTATGCCTCCCAACAAACTTTGGTTAAAAGGCAATCAAGGAATTCTATGTTTTTAACTCCGTTTGAAGGGCTTCAAAAAATAGATCTATATGTTTTTTAGTGATGTTCAAAGCTGGGAGAATTCTCAAAACATGTTTGTCTTTTGCTCCTCCCGTAAATAAATATTGGTTGTAGATCAATTTTTTACGCAATTCGGATACATCAAAATTGAACTCTAGGCCTATCATCAGTCCCCTTCCCTTCACCCTCTTGACTTCTGGTATTTTTGATGCTTTAGACTTAAAATATTCGAATAGTTTGTTGGCATTCTCAATGAGGAACTCCTGCTCAATGACTTCCAATACGGCCAATCCCGCGGCGCAAGCCAAATGATTGCCGCCAAAGGTAGTACCCAATAATCCGTAAGAAGCTTTAATGCTTTCATGTATCAATACGCCACCTATAGGAAAACCATTGCCCATCCCTTTTGCAATCGTTATAATATCTGGTTGAATGTCGTGATGCTGAAAAGCGAAGAACTTGCCACTTCTTCCATATCCGGCTTGTACTTCATCTGCAATGAGTAGTGCGTGGTACTCTTTGCAAAGACTGGCAATTTCTTGGTAAAATTCGGTAGAAGGTTGGTCTAAACCCCCTACGCCTTGTATAGCTTCTATAATTACTGCGCACACGTCCCCTTTTTCAATTTCTTTGGAAAACGCTTTTATATCATCAAATGGTAAAAACGAGACCTTTTGTTGTTGGTTGATGGGGGCATTTATTTTTAAGTCGTCCGTTACTGCAACTGCGGCTGAGGTCCTTCCGTGGAAACTGTTGTGAAATGCCAACACCCTTGATTTTTTAGTTTGAAAAGAGGCTAATTTTAAGGCATTCTCATTAGCTTCCGCCCCAGAATTACACAGGAAAAGATTATAATCTTCGCAATGGGATAGTTTTCCTAGTTTTTCGGCCAATTCACACTGCAAAGGATTTTGTATGGCATTGCTGTAGAATCCAATTAGGTCCAATTGTTCCTTGATGCGCCTAACATAGTGCGGATGGGAGTGACCAATGGATATGACCGCATGTCCTCCATAAAAATCGAGATATTTCTGACCTTTATCATCTGTTACGACAATTCCTTTAGCCGAAACTGGGGTAACGTTATATAGGGGATAAACATCAAATAGGTTCATTGTTATTCTTTTTTAATTTGATTGATCTTTTCATAGGAGGCCACGATACCTTGAATTAAAGAAGAGCTCAAGCCTTGGTGTTCCATCTCATTCAATCCTTGGATGGTACATCCCCTTGGGGTGGTCACCTTGTCAATTTCTTCTTCAGGATGATTACCAGAGGCAATTAACAATTGGGCGGCCCCATTACAGGTATGCATGGCCAATTCTTGTGCTTCTTTAGCATCAAAACCAAGTTGTATTGCACCTTGGGTGGTTGCCCTAATAAGACGCATCCAAAACGCTATACCACTTGCACAAATGACTGTGGCTGCCTGCATTTGACTTTCTGGTATAATCATAGAATGCCCCATTTTATTAAAAATGGTTTTAGCTAGTTCAATTTTTTCTTGTCCCTTTTCATTGGCACAGATACAAGTCATAGACTGGCCTACAGAAATAGCCGTATTGGGCATGCTTCGAATAATATTGTGATTTTTACCTATGACTTTTTCTATACGTGCCATACTATAACCCGTAATGGTGGAAATAATAATATGGTTCTCTGCTAATTGGTCTTTTAGCTGTTCCAAGATGCCTTCAAAATGTACTGGTTGTACAGAAAAAATTAAAATATCCGAATTTTTAAGTGCTTCCTTGTTATCCTTGGTTACTATTACATTGCCGTAGGATTCTAGGGTTTTTATCTGATTTATATCCCTTTTGGTAAGATAAATAGAGGAAATTCCGTCATTTGTATTCAATAATCCTTTGGCTATGGATAAACCCAAGTTCCCCGTCCCAATTATAGCTATTTTCATTTTTGATTGGTTTATTTGTTTTTGCTCATAAAAGTTAACATTCAATACGTTAAAATATCCCTGCCTTTAACTGAAGGCCTTCCGTCTCTTCGAACCCGAACATTAAATTCATATTCTGTACAGCCTGCCCTGATGCACCTTTTAATAAATTATCGATGGCAGAGGTAACCAACAACACTCCGTTGTGTTTATGCAGATGGATATGGCAATGATTCGTGTTCGCTACTTGTTTCAGGCATATTTCCTCATCAGAAATTTGGGTAAATTTAGCATCGGCATAAAAATCCTGATACAGGCTTTTGGCAGCTTCTATACTCCCTCCATAATTGGTATAGGCTGTAGCAAATATGCCGCGAGTGAAGTTGCCACGACTTGGCAAAAAGAACAGGTCACCTGCATTGGATTGAAGGGAATGTAAACTTTCGTTTATTTCTCCCAGATGTTGATGTGTAAAAGGCTTGTACCAAGATATGTTGTTGGTTCTCCAACTAAAATGTGAAGTTGAGGAAAGGCCAACGCCTGCTCCTGTACTGCCTGTGACAGCATTGATGTGTACCGAATTTTCAAGGGCACCCGCTTTGGCCATGGGCAATAGGGCTAATTGTATGGCCGTAGCAAAGCAACCTGGATTGGCAATATATTTTGCCTTTTTAATGGCTTCCTTATTCAATTCTGGAAGGCCATAGACAAAATTGTCGCCATTAAAAATTGAATCGGCTGTTAGCCTAAAATCATTACTCAAGTCGATGATTTTCGTGCTTGCCGAAAATTGGTGTTCGTTTAGGAAAGCAGTTGAATTACCATGTCCCAAGCACAGAAAGACTATATCCACATTTAAATTTACCTCTCCTGTAAACCTAATTCCAGTTACTCCCAAGAGATCGGGATGGGCAGAAGATACATTTTTACCTGCTCTAGTAGTACTATATATGAAATCAATAACTGCCTTGGGGTGATTTAGGAGGATTCTTATTAGTTCCCCTCCCGTATATCCAGACCCACCTATTATTCCTGCTTTAATCATTAGTATTGTTGACGTGGTTATATATTTTTCCTGCGTTAGATAATATCTTGATGAACCCTTTTGCATCATCTGCTGTCCAACCCTTGTTCATTTCCCCATAGCTCCCAAAAGAGGTAATCATGAGGTCATGCTTAGAAGTTATACCATTTAGCGAAAAACGATAAGGGTGAAGACTTAAAAACACATCTCCAGAAACATTTTTCTGGGTATCCGTTAGAAAAACCTCAATATTCCGCATAACCTCATCTAGATAATTTCCTTCGTGCAGGAGCATGCCATAGAAATTTCCTTGCTGTTCTTTTTGGAATTGTTGCCATTTGCTCAATGTGTGCTTTTCCAACAAATGATGGGCTTTAATAATGATAAGAGATGCAGGGGCCTCAAAACCAACCCTTCCTTTTATGCCAATTATTGTATCTCCAACGTGTATGTCCCTTCCAATAGCAAATTTAGAGGCAAGGGCATCTAATTCTATGATATTGTTCACAGGAGTGTTTATCTTGTCGTTTAAAGCTACAAGTTCGCCCTTTTTAAAGGTGAGTTTTACATCCATTGGGTTAGTTTCTTGCAACTGGTTTGGATAGGCAGTATCGGGAAGGGCGGTATGTGATGTTAATGTCTCCTCTCCACCAACGGATGTACCCCAAAGACCTCTATTGATCGAATATTTGGCCTTTTCCCAGGGGTAGTCCATCCCACTTTCTTTAAGGTATGCTATTTCGGCTTCCCTGGAAAGTTTGTTGTCCCTAATAGGGGTGATGATCTCGATTTCTGGGGCCAAGATCTGAAATATCATATCGAACCTAACTTGATCATTACCAGCTCCTGTACTCCCATGGGCAATGTAGGAAGCGTCTATTTTTTTAGCGTGGTTCACTATTTCTATAGCCTGCACAATACGCTCAGCACTTACCGATAAGGGATAGGTGTTGTTTTTTAGGACATTACCAAAGATCAAGTACTTCACTACCTTGTCATAAAATGTTTGAACGGCATCAATTGAGGTATAGGATGAAGCCCCCAATTGTAGTGCCTTCTTTTTAATGTTCTTAATTTCTTCTTTTGAGAACCCACCAGTATTTACACTTACGGCATGTACTTCAAAGCCTTGGTCCTTAGACAGATATTTAGCACAATACGATGTGTCTAGACCACCACTATAGGCTAATACTAATTTTTTCATTTTTCTTTCTTTTTAAGGAACAAGTTCTCCTTTATACTTTTTAATCTTGTAAATGCTTTAGTATTCAATTTATGTTCCTCCACTTTTTTCTTTGCATGAGGATCATATAACATACCCGTACACAAGCACATTTTTGTTTCGGTCCTAGTAAGAATATCAAAATTCTTACAGGTCTGGCAACCTTTCCAAAACTCAGGATCATCGGTTAGCTCGGAAAAGGTAACAGGTTTATAGCCAAGTTCGTAATTCATTTTCATGACGGCCAACCCAGTGGTAATTCCAAATATTTTAGCGTCAGGAAACTTTTTTCTAGATAGTTCGAAAACAGCTTTTTTGATTTGTTTGGCAAGGCCTTGCCCTCTATAGTCTGGATGTACGATTAATCCTGAATTGGCGACAAATTTTTCATGACCCCATACCTCAATATAACAGAAACCGGCAAATTTGTCTCCATCTAAGGCTAAAATGGCATTGCCGTTTTTTAGTCTTTTCTCAATATACTCCGTAGTACGTTTTGCTATACCAGTACCACGTACCTTGGCAGACTCCTCTATGGTATCACAGATAATTTGAGAGTATTTAAAATATGATTCGTTAGCAATAACAATCTTCATTGAATGTTGCTTTAGTATTGAATAAAATAATGATTTTTTTCGAGAGTTGGAAATGGACTCACCTATTTCCATAAAAGGAGTGCACCCTTACGGGCGACGACGTGTAGGCGTAAATGAATAAGCGGGAAAAGAAACCCGATTATAAAAAAGTATGTGTGTTGATGTATTCATTCTAAGACAAAAGTATCAATTAAAATGAAATAGGGGCAAAACATGTTTAATTTTTACAAAATAACAAGTTTTTGTTATTTAGGTTAATCAATTCATAGATTAGAAAGCCATATACTAGGATATATTCAATGCTGAGAATTAAAAGGTTCTCTTGAAATTGGGCATTAGTGTAGGCCCAGTAGCTTAGCAAGACAGTAAGTGACCAAACTAATGGAAACCTAAATTCTGTATAAATGGCCAAAATGACTAAGAAGATGATGTACCACGGGTGAACAGTTGTGGCTAAAAAATAATAACAACTTAGGACCCATAACATGGAAGTAATCAGGGAAGATATGTTTTTATTGTTTCGTAAAAAGGAAAAAATAAGGACCAATATTACAATTATAAATGGGATGATTTTTCCAAATATTTTGATCATTTCATAAGCCGGAACATCCAATTGTTTGCCAATAGATTTAATGATATTATAGTTGCTGGCATTGAATTCGAAATTTGAGAACCAAAGCCCTAAAGTCGCAGAATAATGGGCTATGAAATCTATAGTAAAAAATGGGAGGATAAAAGAAATAATGACGGCTCCAATAAGAGAATAAAATATCATACTTCTTTTAAGGCCAAAGTATTTTAAAAATAGGGGTAGAAAGAGAAGGGGAACAAGCTTTGTCAGAATAGCAAATGCATAAAATATGCTGCCCCATTGCCATTTTTTCTTTGCAATAAAATAGATGGAAACCAAAAAGAAAAACAGCATAACCCCTTCAAAATGAAGATTTCCCGTAAGTTCTATAATGACTAACGGATTTAAAAAATACCAAAAAATCAAATAAGAAGATTTGTTTAAATGTTTGAGTAGCTTTATTCCAAAGTAAAGAATACCCAGATCTGCCGATATTATGATTACACGCATTGCAATGATGCTGCCTAGTATGGACTTCCCACCCAACATACTAGCAACAGCAAAAAGGAATTGATTAAGAGGAGGGTAATTGGAAAAATGTTTAGCGCTTAGCTCTCCCATTCCTAAATGTAATTCCTGTGCATTCGCAATAACAAGATTACCTTGAGTTATTAATTCATTAGGGGTAAAAATATAGGGGTTGAAGCCATGGGCCACTAACTCCCCATCCCATATAAAACGATAAAAATCTTGCGAGAGATTTGGTAAGATCATAAAAAACACCAAACGAAAAAGGATACCAGCTACTAGAATAAATTTAAAATTCCACTTTTCAAATTGTATGATTTTATAACACAAAAAAAATAACCCTAGCGATAGGGTTATTAGTTTTATAAAATCTGTTCTTTCTAAATCATAAGCAAAACTCCCATAAAAACTGATGCTGATAAGCACCATGAGGATTGGAAATTTATGAAGTTTCCAATAGGAGGACATACTTATGCTTTAGCAGTAAGAGAGTTGAAGAATACAAATCCGAAACCTAGGAACAACATAAAATGAAATGGAAACAATCCAAAATCGTTTAAAGGAATTGCACTGTACATACCAAACAAGAAATAGATCATCAACAACGCTTCTAGGATCATGTTCGGAGATAATTTTTTAGTCAAATATTTATTTCCTTTCCAGCTGTCTGTAAGGTTGTTGATATTGAACTTTGGAGTCCTGACAAATTCACTTCTTTTTCCCATATGCCCTTCCAAAACTGCCATAGAATTGTGCAAGGAAAAACCTAAAGCTACGGAGAAGAAAGTAAAGAATATTTTTATATAATCCACAAAATTATCAAAACCACTGCCTTGAATACTCTTATAGGTAAACCAGTAGCATACAAATAAGATAATGGAGCTTACAACAAAAAAACTGGTTACTTCGAAGATCCATCCCAAGTGCCCATACATATTTTTAATATAGAGCATAGGGATACTCAAAAATGCTACTATAAATACACATAAGAACATAGAACTGTTCAATAGGTGCATTACCCCATGAAACTTTGTTTTAAATGAAATATTTCTAGAGGTAATAACGCTCCAGACTGTTTTTCTAAAGTTCTCTGCGCCACCTTTATTCCAACGAAATTGTTGGGAACGAGCTGCACTTATAACTACAGGAAGCTCTGCAGGGGTTTCTACATCTTCCAAATATTTAAATTTCCAGTTTTTCAATTGAGCTCTATAACTCAAGTCCAAATCTTCGGTTAAGGTATCACCTTCCCAGTTACCAGCATCGAGGATACATTCCTTACGCCAAATTCCTGCTGTACCATTAAAGTTGATAAAATGTCCTTTTGCGTTTCTTCCTACTTGTTCCAAGGTGAAGTGAGCATCTAAAGCAAAAGCTTGTATCTTGGTTAAAGTAGAATAATCTCTATTGATGTGCCCCCATCGGGTCTGAACCACGCCAATTTCTTGATCTTTAAAATAGATAACAGTCTTTTTTAACCAATCTGCGTCAGGTAAAAAGTCGGCATCAAAAATTGCGATGAATTCACCTTTGGCAATTGTAAGGCCTTCTTTCAAGGCACCAGCTTTATAGCCAGATCTATTTTCTCTTCTAATATGGGTAATGTCCAATCCAGTTTCTTGTAGGGCAGCAATTCTTCTAGCGGTATCATTGACCGATTCGTCAGTAGAATCATCCAATACCTGTATCTCAAGTTTGCTAGATGGGTATTCAATTTTCGCGATATTCTCCAGTAATCTCTCTACAACATATTCTTCATTGTAAATAGGTAGCTGAATGGTAACAAATGGGATTTCTTTTGGATCAAGAAGATTGTATTTTGGAGCTTCTTGGTTCTGTCTCTTATACCAAAGATAATTTACAAGAAGATTCAATTGAGCCAAACTGTAAAAGAAGATTAAAACTAGCGCAATACTGTAGACTGCAATGATAATGTAAGTGATGGTTAGTCCCATTTTAGTTGATAAAGAAAAGTGTGATTAAGTTTGTTTTTTATTTAATACTATATTTAAAAATCCAACCTAGGATTTTTATGCCTGCAAATATACTACCTTTTACCGTACCTGATACTTTTGACACCCCAATTCTTTTTTTGTATCGAACTGCTACTTCGGTGTATGTAAGTTTCTTACGTAACGCTTTTAACTGCATTTCCACAGTCCAACCATAGGTCTTGTCTTCCATTTCCAGCGCCAATAAACGGTCGTATTTTATGGCTCGGAAGGGTCCTAAATCTGTGTATTTAGCCTTAAAAAGCATTTTCATTAGAAAAGTTGCTAGATTATTGCCAAAAATTTGTTGCGGTGTCATAGAACCTTGTTCCCTCAGTTCCTTAACGCGAGCCCCAATAACAAAATCTATATCTTCTTTTATGATGGGTTCAACTACTTTGGTGAGTTCATCCGGATAATCGGAATAGTCACCGTCGATAAATACGATAATATCTGGTGTTTTGGATCTTTTGGCTATGTAATCCATTCCACAAAGACAAGCGTACCCATATCCCCGTTTGTTTTCGTTTAGTACTGTGGCACCTGCCTTTTGGGCATTTATAGCAGTTTTATCAGAAGAATTATTGTTGACGACAATAATTTCTGATATAAAATCAGGGATTTCTTGAATTACTTTGGCTATAGAATCTTCTTCATTATAAGCGGGAATAATTACTACGATATCTTTCATTATACTAGATTTGGACGGGAACTTGTCCTTCCATCTTACATTGATTTAGCTTCATCTTTGATGTAATTACTATTCCTCTTATCGTTTTGGAAAGGGGACAAAAGTAGATAACTCGGTGTCAACGACAACATGAAAATAACAATGTTTTTTTTATTTTTGATTAACTAAATCCATTAGGTTAACATCGTTGCCTAAAAGGATTTCAGTAGGATTGATTCGGCCTTCTTCAGGTCCATTTTCTAGCTTTAAAACCCCACGCGGACATACGGCAGAGCAAATACCACAACCAACACAACTAGATCTAACTATATTCTCTCCCTTTTGTGCATAGGCCCTTACATCTATTCCCATTTCACAGTAGGTGGAACAGTTACCGCAAGAAATACATTGTCCACCGTTGGTGGTTATCCTAAACCTTGAAAAAAGACGTTGCTGGAACCCAAGGACAGCGGCCATTGGGCAGCCAAATCTACACCACACCCTATTTCCAAAAATTGGGTAGAATCCTGTGCCAATTACACCAGAAAAAATACTGCCTATTAAAAAGCCATAGGTCTTTCTTAAGGTTTCAGATTTAAAAAGAAAAACGTTCCCATCCCCACTTAGGTAATGGAATCCAATAAGGGTAATTATGATGGTAAAGTAGCCTATAGCTCCATAGATGGCATCTTTTTGAAGTTCTTTCCTTTTAAAGAGGATCACCCAGCCGAAAACCAGGGTTAATAAGCCCGCTACTCCAAGTAAAAAGATATTTTTAGTCAACCAATAAGTACTACTGTCATTTCCTAGATAAGAATAAATTACAGCTGTAGTCATTAACGTTACAAACACTACTACACTGTGTACTACCCATCGTTCTATTTTCCAAGCTTTTTGGGTTTTATCGCTTAATTGTCTAAAGGAATCTCCTGCTGTTTCCGCTAGGCCTCCGCATCCACATACCCATGAGCAATACCATCGTTTTCCATATTTGTAGGTGAGGATAGGCGTAATTACAAAGATAGAAAGGACACCAAATATGAGCATGGCTATCCCTATATCACCGGAATCAATCATGCTATTAACACGGTAACGCTCAAAATTGTAATAGTTAAGGGGCCAAATGTTCTTTAGGTCGTAGTACGGAAGTGAAAATGATTCACTGTTTAGTCTGGACATAAATTCAGGAATCAAAAAAGCGAAAGCTGTTTGGAAAAACATGACACTAGAGGTTCGTATCATCTCATACCTATTGTGCCTATATTTCCAAATAAACTTAATTCCGAAAGCTAAAATAGCCACCGTATAGAGTGTGCCGTATACAAACCATTGACTTGCGGGATTACCACTGAGAAGTTTGCTTAAGGGATCAAAAAAAGCGATGATTCCTGTATTATCGCCAGATTTTGCCAGACCTAGAAATTGTGGATAAAAATAGAGGACAATATAAAAAGAAGTAAGGGCAATACCCGCCATCCAAGCCCATATTCCTCTACCGGAGATGGATTTGAACCAAACCCCATCATTTTTTATTCCCTTAAGGGATTGGGCGTATGCTGCGGCAGAAAACAAAACAACGCCAGAAAAAATAGCTAATAGTGATATGGTAAGCCAAATTCCCTTTTGGGGGAAATTCACATTGAAAATGGCTAGGACTAAGATAGAAAGTCCACTCATTCCCATCAAGGTAGCTATTTTTTGGCCTAGGTTCAAAGATTTTGGTGGGGTGCCAGTCAAGGCCATATTTTTGTCGTAAGTACTCATGTAAGAAGGAGGTTATATGTTGAAAAATATTCTTTTTAAACTTTTCTTTTTTAAACCAATAGATGCCTTAAACTGTTCATTGTATTTTGCTACGATAGATGCTTCATAGGTGGCATAAAATTCAGGATCAAAATTAGCATCCTGTAAATGGGCTATGACATGCTCAATGGATTTATTCTCTGTTAACCATCTATCCATCATTTCATGCCTCATTCGGATGCCAAATGTGTTAATGCCTAAAAATGCCTTAGTCTCTTTGTGGAATGAAATGGTGATACATATCTTTTCATCTTTATGCCTCCAATGGAAGTGTTCCTCATATGGTTTTATATTGCGCTCACTAAATACCCATCCATAGGTCTGATACTCAATATCCAAAAATTTGGCAGAATTAAACCAGTGGCCTGGATTGTAAGGTGTTGGGTTGCCGCATATGGTTTGGGCGATAGCTTCGCCCATCATTCGGCCTGTATACCAAACAGCTTCCACTGGTCTTCTGTTCCCAATGGGTTCGTGCTGTTCCGCACAGTCGCCAATAGCAAAGATGTTAGGAATATTGGTCTCCAACATGCGGTTCACTTTTACTCCCTTATCCAGCTCAATACCTGAGTCCTTAAGAAAATCTATATTCGGGGTTACACCAGCGGTAAGACCCACTAGGTTGCATTCAATCGTTTCTCCCTTATCCGTGACAATAGCTCTGACATGGCCATTTTCATCAGACAGTATTTCTTTTAGGTTGGTGCCCAGTTGTAAATCTATATGATGTTCTAAAATATGTTCATTGATCATTTCTGATTCTCCCTTGGGAAGTACCCCGTTCCAAAAACTCTCTTCCCTTACTAAAAATGTTACTGGAATCTTTCTGGTTCTCAACATTTCTGCCAATTCTATTCCTATGAGTCCACCACCTACAATTACAGCTCGGGAACAAACCTCTTTATTGGGGGCGTGCAATTCCAAAGCGTCGAGATCTTGTTTTGAATATAACCCTTGTGCCCCTTTCAGATCTTGTCCCGGCCATCCAAACTTGTTCGGTTTGGAGCCGGTTGCGATGATCAATTTATCGTAGGCAAGTGATTCAGAATTGGCCAGGACTATTTTTTTTGATTTATAGTCGACCTTGGTAACAAAACCATTTACCAGGTGGAATCGATTTTTTTTCCAAAAGAAATCCTCATAGGGTTTTATGTGCTCAAACTTCATATGCCCCATATAAACATACATAAGGGCTGTACGAGCAAAGAAGTGGTCTGTCTCAGCTGAAACAATAGTTATTTTTTTGTCAGAAAGCTTTCTTATGTGTCTTGCAGCGGTAATTCCAGCTATTCCATTTCCAATAATGACAATATGTTCCATGCGTAGTAGCGGTTGTTGGTCTGTAAGTCGTGCTTAAATATAAGAACTTAATTCTAGGCTTATATTTATAAGTTATTTAAATATGAACAAACCTAAAGACCATTTCTTAGGTTTATGTTAATGTAGGTGATAATTTATACTTCAAATCCTAATTTGCAGTATTTTAGTACTATGAAAAAGCTGATCCTCTTAATCTTATTCTCTTTGCAACTCTCTTGTATAAGTCAAGATAGAAAAAAAATAAACGGCGTAAGTTTTGTGGCTTCAAGAGATCAAGCGTCTCAAGAACATGTAGATGCCCTTTTGAGAATCAATGCAGAATCAGCCGCAGTCATGCCCTTTGGATTTATAAGGGATGTATCTTCCCCTGAGATAATTTTTGACACTGAACGGCAGTGGTTTGGAGAGACCAAAAGGGGTGCTAAGCAATACATAGCATTACTTCATAAAAATGGAGTTAGAGTGATGATGAAGCCCCAGATTTGGATTTGGAAAGGGACATTTACAGGTACCTTAAAAATGAACTCGGAAGAAGATTGGAAGACTTTGGAAAACTCATACACAAAATTCATCATGACTTATGCTCAATTGGCAGAAGAGACGCAAACGGAGTTTTTTTGTATTGGAACAGAATTGGAAAAATTCATTGCCAACAGGCCTGAATATTGGCACGACTTAGTTAAAAATATCAGGACGATATATAAAGGTAAACTAACCTATGCAGCTAATTGGGATGAATATGACAAGACCCCTTTTTGGAAAGACTTAGATTACATTGGAGTAGATGCCTATTTCCCCCTTTCCGAGGAGAAGACCCCTACGGTAGAACAATTGGTAGAAGGGTGGGTTCCTTATAAAGAAAAACTTAAGTTGCTATCCGAAAATCTGGACAGGCCCATTGTATTTACCGAATATGGCTATAGAAGTAATGATTATGCTGCTAAACGCCCATGGTTGGTAGATCGTAGCAAGGACGACGTAAACCTTCAGGCACAGGCCAATGCCACTAAGGCCATTTTTGAATCTTTTTGGGGGGAAGATTGGTTTCAAGGAGGTTTTGTTTGGAAATGGTTTATAGATCATAAATCTGCGGGAGGGGGAGGAGACAATAGATTTACCCCTCAGAATAAACCTGCGGAAGAAATAATAAGGACCTTTTATAAAAATCATTGATCTATTTGCGTAATTGAAGCACTACTTTTTGGAAGTACATCTTATTTTTGGTAATATTTGCGCAAAAATAGCCCAGTGTACCTCAAAAAAAGTAGTCTCTTATTATTGGTTTTCGTTTTAGTAACCCTAACCCTTGGTGCCCAAAACGCTGTTAGGACTGTAATTGCCGAAAAAGGCGATGGCATTTTTTCTATTCTTAGAAAGCAGGGCATGGATCCCATTAAACATTATGGCCATTTCATGGCCTTGAATAAGGATAATCTCCGGGATAGCATTCAGCTGTACGAGGGCCGTAAATATATTTTACCGCCTTTTGTGGAAGAAGAGGTGGTCGTTGTGGATACTATTCAGAAAAAATCAACCGAAAGAAAGATAATCAGCAGTGAGACCGAATACGCTATTTTTGGGAAGAAGTATGCCCTTGTCCCAAATATGAGTAAGGAGTTGGATGGGGCTGTATATTATTTGATTTCTGGCCATGGTGGTCCGGATCCCGGTGCCATTGAAAATTATGAAGGAAAAATTATTGCCGAAGATGAATATGCCTATGATATTACTTTGCGTCTTGCTCGTGAACTGATGTCTCAAGGTGCAAAGGTATATATTATTATACGAGACCCCAATGATGGGATTCGTGATGAACGTATCTTAGAAATAGACAGGGATGAGGTTACCTATCCTTCATTGGAAATTCCCCTTAACCAATTGGCCAGACTTAAGCAGAGAGTAGATGCTGTAAATACCTTGTACGGGGAAAATATGGGAAAATATCAACGACTAATCGTCACTCATGTTGACAGTCGCAGCAGTGGGCAGAACATTGATGTATTTTTTTACCACCATGAGAAAAGTAAGAACGGGAAGAGGTTTGCCGAGAACATACATACTACCTTTCAGAACAAATATCAGAGATATCAGCCCAACAGGGAATATTCGGGAACTTTTGAGGATCGCACGAATCTGTATCTAGTTAAAAAGACGCACCCTGCCATGGTATACATTGAAATTGGAAACATAAAAAACACCAAAGACCAAAGAAGAATATTAGATCCTGATAACAGACAAGCTTTAGCAAAATGGATTTCGGAAGGGGTTCTTTTAGATTATCAAACAAGGAATAAAGTGCCTTAGGTAACAATGTTCTTCTGATAATAACGGTATAGACGTTCCGGGCTAGCACCCAATAGTTTTATCAAATGGATTACTCCAAAATGGTATTGAAGTTTAATGGTTCCATTCTTATTGTATTTTCTTGCAGAAGTTATAACTGTTTGTGGTAATACCTTAAAGTTTCCTAATTTATACAGTCTACCTATAAACTCGTTGTCTTCGTAAATAATAAAGGCTTCATTGAATCCTTTTGATATGTCCCATAATTCCTTAGTAACGAAAAGGGATTGGTCTCCTCCCCGACAAATTTTAAGGTTGATTCTAGAAAACCAACCTGATGCTTTTAGGAGCAAGTTGTTGGAGTCGAATCTAAGGCGAAAGCATCCAGCAGGATTACCTGAAACCACCGTATTCATTATATGGGCATCAAAATTCTTAGGGGGATAGGTGTCTGCGTGTAAAAAGTATAATATGGATCCAGTTGCCAGCTTGGCTCCTTTGTTCATTTGTTTGGCCCTACCTTTTTCTGAATATATCAAGATAGTGTCAAATTCTTTAGCAATAGTTGTGGTATTATCCGTGCTACCTCCATCTACAATTATGATCTCTTGAACATGGGATGTATTGCATTCAGTTGTAAGAAATTTTAAGAGACTCCCAATATGTTTAGCTTCGTTGAGCACTGGGATTATTATACTTATTTTAAGGGAATCATTTAACTGCATTTAGGCTCCAATCGTAGTTGATATATTCGATGCTGGTATCATTTGATATCTTGGTAGTAGAATATTTGTTGATGTAATCTGCCAATGCCATTTTATCGGTAAAGTCTTTCTTGTACCACTTAAAAATCTGCGATAGCATGGCTTTTTCCTTGTTGATAACATTCCTTTTTGGGTCATTTACGAAATTTCTTGCCGTCTTTTCCAATTGTTCTTCAAGCTTTTCAACTGTGAATGCTTCATTTAAAAGTTTTGGACAGGAATACGAAGCGCAATTAATGGCAAAATGGATTCTAGGCTCGTCCATTTTTCTTAAAATATTGTGTTCAATGTCTCCTAAGGAGAGTTTTTTGTCACGAATGGAAATGACTTGCCTATTCCATGGACCTTTAAGGTCTTTGATACTACCTAAAGGATAATTATCAAGAATTAATTTCACGGTAGCCGCGTTGTATAAATTGATATAGTAAACTAATTTACTTTCATTGGTATCATATTCCGAAATGGGATTTTTAGTTTGATCTTTTAAATATGAATTTAGCAATCCTATTTCCTTACCTAAGTTTTTGTAATCTACATTGCCATCTATGTCAACATACTTTTTTAATAGCTTATCCCAAGTTGAGTAATCAATTTTTAAGAGTGTCATAGGTGGTTTTACGATTCCAAAGTAATTGGCATAGCCATTGGCATATCCGGTAATCGCTAGCAATAGGATGAGAATATATTTCACAATAGAATTTATTTAAAACTTAGACGGTTAATACATTAGTATAGAAGTACTTGCTAACCTTACAATGTAGAAGTATTACTATTTCACCTTGCAGTTAACAACATCCACCCCCATTATAGTGCCAGGTACTTGCACTTATATGTATTTGGTCATTTGTCTTTGCCAAAGCAGCGGCTGTTTTATCGCAGACTGCCAAAGGCTGATTTTGCATTAAAACATGTCCGTTTTTGTCATCAAAATATGGCTCGTCACCATAGTAGATAGCTGTTTTTCCAGTAAAGACGCAAGGCCCATCTGTTGGCATGGGGTCTTTAATCGCGGCTATCTCAATGGATTCTATATATATCAGTTCCTCGGTAGGGTAGTGGTTGGGGGATAGTACGCGATATGATTTGCGCGCTCTTATTTCTATTGTCCCAAATCCCGCATCTGTTAATGCCTTGATATAATCTTTTAAGGGGATACTACCGCTAAGACAAAGGGCACGAAGCCTATCGTCGTTCCGTAATTCTTCGTTCATGGGCTGCTCGCAAATAGGATCGCTCATTACCAACCTACCTTGTGGTTTTAGGACACGATACATTTCCGCTACCGCCTTTTGTAGATCTTCTGCCTTGAATATATTGAATAAACAATTTTGTGCAGCTACGTCAATACTTTCATTAGCTACAGGAAGGTTCAAGGCATCTCCTTTTATAAGATTCACAAACTCGCTCTTGAACCATTCATTTTCCTCTTCTGCGATTTTGAAATTCTTTTTGGAGGCCTCCAACATCTCATCTACGACATCTACTCCTGTTACACCCTGCTTCTGTCTTGAGAAGTAGGAGAATTGCAAAAGCTCCATTCCGCCTCCAACCCCAACATATAGCACCTTAGGATTATTGACTAAATCTTGGGCAGAAACCGTACTTCCACAGCCATAGTTCATTTCCTGCATAATCTTAGGAATGGAAAGCCCGGGAAATTGCCATACGGGATTTGTGGTACAACATAGACCAACATCGGGTGTTAACGCAGCCTCTTTGTATAGGTTATTTGTGGCATTTAAATAATTCATATTTCTTTTATTAATTCTTTGAATAAAGTAATCATTTTTGGTTCCGTTTCTCCTGCGATCTGAATAATTTCTGCGATATTAACAGGCTTCAGATTGTCTGGGTCGCACTCATCCGTAAGCACAGAAACTGCCATTACAGGCAATCGGAGGTGATTGGCTACTATAACTTCGGGCACGGTGCTCATTCCTACGGCATCGGCACCAATCATTTTTATCATTCTATATTCTGCCTTGGTTTCCAATTGCGGTCCAACAACAGAGGCGTATACGCCTTTCTTCAATGAAATATTTTCTCTTAGTGCAATTGCTTCTACCTTCTTACGCATTTTTAGGTCGTAAGGTTCACTCATGTCAACAAATCGATCTCCAAATTCCGATATGTTTTTAAAAGCTAAGGGGGATCCACCTTGCAGATTGATATGGTCTTCGATCAACATAATATCTCCTTTTTTATAATCAAGGTTTACAGCCCCGGCTGCATTGGAGATGAATAGGTTTTTGATTCCCAATTGGTGCATCACCCTGATAGGGTAGGTGACATCAATTAAATCATACCCTTCATATATGTGAAAACGACCCTGCATTACCACCACTTTTTTTCCTTCTATGGTGCCATAGATCAATTTTCCGGTATGAAACTCAACGGTTGCTAATGGAAAAAATGGAATGTCGTTATAATGAGCCTCAATGGGATTTTCAATTTCAGCCACTAATTTTCCAAGTCCAGTTCCTAGAATGATTCCCAATTCAGGGGCATCAAAACCCTTGTGCTTTAAATAGGCAGTGGACTCTTCTAATTGCTTTAATATCATATTTTTATGTTTTTTAAAAAAGGTTGAAAAGCTTCAATATGTTGAATGTCCTCAAAATGATCCACATCATTTTTTATTTTCAATAATGTGACATTTTCGTTTTTTAGATCATTTAAAGTCTCCTCAAGCACAGTATCTGTGCCCCAGGCTTTATTTTTAAAAATGGACTTATTGATTGTGGACATCCCTAAAAGATAGTATCCGCCATCTTCAGCTGGTCCTATAACAAATTTGCTATTTTCCAATTCTTTAAAAGCAGTATTTAGGTCTTTTGAGGTGAGATCGTACATATCACTACCAATGATGATTATATTTTTATATTTTGCTTCAAATCCCTCCTGAAAGGCCTTTAACATGCGCTCCCCTAGATCCTGACCTTGTTGTAGATTTTTGTGATAATGTGAATTTTCCCAGATATCATTTTCCCATATTTCTTCCGAATAAAGTACTTGCTTTGCTGCTTTTACCTCTTTAGTAATGGCATGGGTGTGATCCAATAAAAAGGAATAGATTTCTAGGGCTATAGCGTCGCCTACTTTGGCTGCTAATCTAGTCTTACATTTCCCTAATTCTGGGTTCCTAGTGAAAATTAGAAGTAGGTTTTTCAGGTTTGGAGAATCGGAATTGGATGTCATAAGCAAGTTAATATACTTTTTCACCTTTAGTCAGAAATTGCCCCCAATGCTTACTAAAGGCATGTACTTTATCCGTTACTTTTCCTTGATTGTCAAAGACTGGGTAATCTTGGTTTTTCCATTCGAAAATACCCCCATATAAGTTTTTGACATTGGTATAACCCTCCGCTAAAAATTCTTCAGCGGTATTTTCTGAGCGAACACCTATGGAGCAATAAACAATAATAGGCGTGCTTTTGTCTAGTACCAAACTAGATATTTCTTTAGAATTCAATTTATTAGTGCCTACCCAAATGGCATTCTCAATATGACTAACATCGTATTCCTCCTTTTTTCTAGCATCTAAAAATACATAACCTTTAAGGCTAATAGCTTTTTGAGTATTTATGTAGGCCACATTGTGCTTGTTATATTTCATTAAAACTTCGTCAATAGAATTTTGGGCATTGGAACCAAGAAAGCCTGAAATAAAAATAAAAATTGAAAGAAATAACCGCATAGAGGAGATAAATAAAATCTTTGCTAACAAAGGTATTAATTTGTAAGGAAATTGATGGATTTTAACAAAGGATTAGGGAGGTCTCTTTGTGTGTTTGACCATGAAATTAACATGGTGATTATTCGAATTTTATCTTCATCTTGGAAAAAATGCCAACAGTAGCTAATTTTTTATGAAATTGCAGGGATTTAAGATACAGATGGATACATATTTAAGAGGTCAAAATACAAGTAAGGTTAAAAGGTTGCCTCTACTATTGATACTTGGGATGTTTTTTGTGGTAATTCCTACTTTAAAGGGACAGTTAATCCAAGAGGATAAGATGTTGCATTTTGGTGTAGGCGCAGTGATTGGTGCTGGAACAACAGGTGTGGTCTATGGCATTACCAAAAATAAGACCAAGGCAGTAATATGGGGTATAGGCTTGAGTACGCTAGCAGGGATTACCAAGGAGGTTATTGATCATAATAGATATGGGAAAGCTGATACAGGAGATATGGTCGCTACTACTTTGGGAGGAATCTTTGGGTCCTTTAGTGTAAAAATTGTTTTGGATAAAAAGCGGAAGAGGAGGCGAAGGTTAAAATAAGCGGTTTTTTATAGCCTATAAAAATCGAAGGTTTCATAAGTTATCTAAAACAAAAAATCCCTACCGAAGTAAGGATTTGTTTGTGGTGCCTCCAGGAATCGAACCAGGGACACATGGATTTTCAGTCCATTGCTCTACCAACTGAGCTAAGGCACCATGCCTTTTAAGCGGTTGCAAATATAATTTCAATTTCGCGATATCCAAACAAAAATCAAAAAAAAAGCAGATAGTTTTTTTTCAAATGATGATCTTTGTGGTATGAACCTCATAGTTGACGCCGGCAATACTTTTATCAAACTAGCTGTCTTTGATACAGATAGGATGCTTTCTAATCAAAAAGTTGAATTAGATGGTTTCTGTAAAAAGATCAAAGAATTATTTGAGGAATACCCGAATATTAATCATTCTATTGTTTCCACGGTAGGGTTTTTAGAGAAAAAGCACCTCGAGATGGTCGCTATTTTTAGTAGGGTGCATCTTTTAAGCGCCAAAAGTTTGGTGCCTTTTAAAAATTCCTACGCCTCGCCCCAGACGTTAGGGGTTGATAGGATTGCCTTGGCTACCGCAGCCTTTTATCATAATCCCAAAGGAAACACTTTAGTTATAGATGCAGGAACTTGCATAACCTATGACATGATTAATGATATGGGTGAATACTTGGGGGGTGCCATTTCCCCTGGAATAGCTATGCGGTATAGGGCATTGCATGAGCAGACTTCCAAACTACCATTACTTGAAGCTAAAACTATATTAGACTTTATTGGTAATACAACTGCGGATAGCATTCACAGCGGCGTAGTTAATGGCGTTTGTAATGAAATAGATGGGGTAATACAGCAGTATAATGCCAGATTTGTAAATTTAACAGTTATTTTAACGGGTGGGGATATGCAATTTTTGTCAAAACGATTAAAAAATACCATATTTGCGCATTCTAAATTTCTCCTAGAGGGGTTAAATTATTTGCTCGAATACAATAAACGATAAATGATCAAAAAATTTGTAATTGCAATTGTCTACTGTGCAACTTGTATAATCTATTCCCAAAACGGTACAGTATCCCCTTATTCTTTTGGTATTGGCGAATTAAAAGCAGTAGGAACTGTTGAAAACCAAATGATGGGTGGCGTTGCTGTTTATGCGGATAGTATTCATATCAACCTTAGAAACCCTGCAGCTTACAGCAAACTGGCATTGACTACATACACTGCGGGACTGACCAGAAGAGAATCTAGGTTGAAGACATTTGACAATCAGGAAAATGCATCTGTATCTAATTTGGACTATTTAGCAATTGGATTGCCATTGGGAAATGGTTTAGGATTGGGGTTCGGTTTGATGCCATTCTCTTCAGTAGGGTACAATTCTGTAATACAGGGTATCAATTCGGAAGGGGCTGCTTTGATCTATTCCGCTTCTGGCGACGGAGGTTTGAATCGACTTTACACTTCCTTAGGTTATGAAGTTTTTAAGGATTTCAGTATCGGTGCCACATTGAACTTTAATTTTGGGACTTTGAACAATAATAGAATCCAGACCATAGAAGGCGTGCAATTTGGAACATTAGATAGGAGGAGTTCAAGGATAAACGGGTTCGATTTTAATTATGCGGCTAATTATACCCCCAAAATTTCAAAAAAAAATAGGTTATATACCTCCGTGGGGGTGAATACTCAAATGAATTTAGTTTCAGAAAATACACGTACAATTGGATCATTTTCCTCTTCAACAGGTGCTGAGGTTGAGGTAATTAATGTAAATTTGCAAGCACAGGGTCTAAAAAATACGGAAATTAAGGTTCCAACGACAACGACTTTAGGACTTGGAATAGGAGAGGATAATAAATGGTTTTTAGGAGCCGAATATAGTTTGCAGCAATTTTCTTCTTTTGAAAATGATTTCTTGAGAAGAGACAATGTTTCTTATAATGACGCTAGTACTTTTGGTTTTGGAGGATTTTTTGTTCCTGACTATTCTTCTTTTACAAGTTACTTTAAAAGAGTAACTTATAGAGCTGGGGCTAAGCTTACTAAGTCAGGCTTGGTGATTAATGATAAGGAGATAAATAACTTTGGCATAACTTTTGGAGTTGGATTACCACTGGGAGGAAGTTTCTCCAATCTCAACATCGGTTTCGAGTTGGGAAGAAGGGGAACAACAGACGCTAATTTGGTAGAAGAAAGTTATCTAAAAATGAATTTAGGGCTTTCTTTGAACGATAGGTGGTTCCAGAAAAGAAAAATTAATTAATAAATTTGCACATTAACCATTTAAACTCATAAGAAAATGAAAAAGATACTTTACATCGCTGTCTTCTCAGCATTGGGGTATGGGGGTATAAACAATGCTCAAGCTCAGGCTCAAAATCCAGAATGTAGTAATAACCTTTCTATCTACGTTGAGCATGCCAAAGTTAAAAATTACGATGCCGCCTACACCCCTTGGAAAATGGTTTATGATAATTGTCCTGATCTTAATTGGGCAAACTTTGCATATGGGGAACGTATTCTTGCCGATAGGGTTGAAAAGGCTACTGGAGCAGATAAGACTGCTGCCATTAACCAGATGGAGATGTTATATGAAAACAGGTTAAAATACTTTTCAAACAAAACCACTAAGGCCGAGACTATCATTGATAAGATAATCTTAAAATATGAAAATAAAATTGCCTCCAATAGTGAAATCTACGATCAGTTACACAAAGCCTTTACAGAGGACCAAGATAATTTCACAAATCCAAAGGCATTGTACCTTTACTTTTCAAGCCTTGTAGATTTGAATGCAGAGGGAAGTAAGGATCCGGATTTGGTATTTCAGACCTATGATGCTGTTATAGCAAAAATATATGTGGAAAATGATAAGTACACAAGTATTATCGCAAAATTAATTCCTAAAGAGGATGCCAACACTTTGACCTCTAAAGAAAAAAGTCAATTGAGGTCGGCAAATAGTTATTCGGAAACTTATGGTAAAATTTCTGAAAGTATCGATGGTAAATTAGGTGCCTTAGCAAACTGCGAAAACTTGATCCCATTATACGAAAAGAATTTTGATGATAAAAAGAACGATTTAAACTGGGTGAAGGGTGCAGTAGGCAGAATGTACTCTAAGGAATGTACCGATGATCCTTTGTTTAAAAAACTTTTCGAAGCCCAAATGGCTTTAGATCCTTCAGCTGAAGCCTACATGTATGGGGCTACTTTAAAGATGAAGGCAGGTGATTCTAAAGGAGCTTTATCAGATTATAACAAAGCCTTGGATTTAGAAACTAACGCTAAAAAACGTTCAGAGATCGCATACAAAATTGCGACTACCTACGTTAGGAGTAGTAAGTCATCAGCACGGAGCTATGCCCAAAAGGCGTTGGATGCAAATCCTTCCAACGGAAAGGCTTATTTGATGATTGCTAGTCTATATGCAAGTAGTGCTAACGATTGTGGAACTACTACCTTTGAGAAAAGAGCTATTTATTGGAAAGCGGCAGATGTAGCAAGACAAGCCGGTAGGGTAGATCCTGCTTTAAGTGGTAGAGCTGCTCAAGCCGCCACCAGTTATGCGTCGAAAGCTCCATCTAAAGAGGATATATTTAACTCAGGAATGTCGGGTAAAACTGTTTCCTTCAATTGTTGGGTTGGTGGTAGCGTAACCGTGCCTAGCTTATAAGATGCACAAACTTTTTAAAAATAATTTCAAGAGCATTGCCGTAGTTTTTTCTATGGCAATGTTTTTTTTATCCTGTACGGACAACTATAAAAGGGTTGGGAAAGAAGCGGCGGAATTAATATATCCCCAAGGTGTGGCCCAAAATTTCACACTTACCTATACCGAAACTAAAAATGACCTAGGTAGTGAGGGTGTTGAAGCGACCAAAATTATAGCTGTTCTTTCAAGTCCCAGCACTGAGGATTTTGATAACCTAAGGTTCAGGTATAGAACTTTTCCAGATGGATTAAGGGTTGACTTTTATGATGATCAAAATAACAAAAGCATTGTAAGCTCCGATTATGGAATTATTTATTCTGATACAAATTTGATAGATTTACAAGGGAATGTGGTCATTGAGACCTATGATGGTAAAAAGTTGGAAACGCCACAGCTTTATTGGGATAGGGCTAATGAATGGATTTTTACCCAAGCAAAATTTAAGTATACCAATCCAGAAGACGGTACCATAATGGACGGTGAGGGAATGGATTTTAATAAAGATTTTAGTTTTTTCAGCGCACATAAAACGTATGGTTTTATGAGCATTAAAGAAGAGTAATATGATCAAAGTTTTAAAATATACAGAATATCTTTATCTGGTAGTTGCCATCATTTCACTATATAAAATAGCAACACTTTGGGGCATAGCGCCACAAGAGACTTATATTTTTATTTTCTTCGCAGCAGTTTCATTAGGGATGTTCTTTTTCAGGAGAAATTATCGAAAGAAATTCGAACAACGTAAAAATGATAATCAAAAAGAATAGTGGACGCCTCTTCAATTATAATAATTGTCACCCTTTTATTATCCGCATTTTTTTCTGGAATGGAAATAGCGTTTATTTCTGCGAATAAAATTCACATAGAAATTGAGAAAAAGCAGGAAGGTATTTTAGCTAAAGTACTTACTAGACTTACCAGAAAACCTTCCAAATTTATTGCATCCATGCTGATTGGTAACAATATAGCCTTGGTTGTTTACGGGTTTTATATGGGAGATGTCCTCATGCAATGGTTTCAAGGCATGTATCCCTCCTCTTATGGCTTGGTCAATATTATGTTGACCGATTTTAGTTTAGTGGCTCAAACGATTATTTCAACTTTTGTGATTCTTTTTACCGCAGAGTTTTTACCCAAGGTGTTATTCCAGATTTATTCCAATACCCTTCTCAAAATATTGGCCGTGCCTGCCTATCTTTTCTACATTCTTTTTTCAGTTATTTCCGAATTTGTTATTTGGGTGTCCGATTTTATTTTAAAAGCTCTTTTTAAAACAGATGGAGATGAGGTTCAATTGGCATTCAGTAAAATAGAGTTAGGGGATTACATCACGGAACAAATGGAAGCGGTTGAAGAAGCAGATGAGGTAGATTCTGAAATCCAAATTTTTCAAAATGCATTAGAATTTTCTGCTGTCAAGGCAAGGGAAGTTATGATCCCGCGAACCGAGATTACGGCTGTGGAATTGCATGAGAAGCCAAAAAATTTAGTAAAACTTTTTACCGAAACAGGATTTTCTAAAATACTTATTTATAAGGACACCATAGACAATATTATAGGCTACGTCCATTCTTATGAGCTGTTTAAAAAGCCAAAGACTATTAAAAGTGTGTTACTTCCTGTTGAATTTGTCCCTGAAACCATGATGATAAGCGATATTCTTAATGTCCTAATAAAAAAACGCAAAAGCATTGCTGTGGTTCTGGATGAATATGGGGGCACTTCTGGTATAATGACCGTGGAAGATATTGTAGAAGAGCTTTTTGGAGAGATTGAGGATGAGCATGATTCCACAGACCTACTTGAGGAAAAAATTGGAGATAACTCCTACAGGTTCTCTGCTAGGTTAGAGGTAGATTACATTAACGAGAACTATAAACTCAATCTACCTGATAGCGACGAGTATGAAACCCTAGGAGGACTTATCGTTAATGAAACTGGAGAAATTCCAGCCAATAACTCCGAAATTGTCATCGGTAATTTCATGTTTACGGTGTTGGAGGCTTCTAATACAAAGATAGACCTAGTTAGTCTTAAAATTCTGGATAACGATTAAGCTTTCCTTTTCAGATTTCGTTTTATCTAAAAGGTTCTTGCTATAGAGGACCTCTTTAGCTTTGATGAAATATTAATGTACCCTTGCTTTTTTCGCTTATTCCATGTAATGGAGCCACAATAGATTTAGAATCCATCAGTTATACTATATTTTCTTTGCTATTTGTAAAATAAAAATTTTAATACATGAAAGAAAATGGTAATTTCGCCAACTGATTTAAAATAGTTTACATAATGGCAGTATTAGAGAAGATTAGGAAACGGACTACGGTATTGATTTTAATTATCGGCTTGGCTTTGTTTGCATTTGTGATTTCAGGTGTATTCAGCAGTAATGGCTTTTCTGACGGAAAGGTAGGTTCTTCTATAGCAGAAATTAATGGTGAGGATATCTCTATAGATGAGTTTAGACAAAAAGTAGAGGCCGCATCTAGAAGATATGGCCCTCAAGCCTCTTCCATGCAAGTAGTAAACAGTGTTTGGGAACAAGAGGTTCGTAATATGGTAATGGGTCAGCAATTTGAAGAGCTTGGTATTGATATTGAGCAGGACCAGATTGTAAATTACATCAGCAGCAACCCTGCATATAGTCAAAGTCCTCAGTTCTTAAATGAGAGTGGTGTATTCGACGCAAATAAATTTCGTGAGTTTATAGCTGACCTTAAAGCAAATAATCCAGCTCAATATGAGATTTGGTTGCAAGAAGAAAAGGCTATCATCCAAATGGCAAAAGAACAGACTTATTTCAATTTGGTAAGAGCAGGTGTTGGAGCAACCTTGAAAGAAGGAGAGTTTGAATATAAATTGGCCAACGATAAGGTAGACTTAAGTTTTGTACGTGTACCTTATACTTCAATTTCGGATAGTACCATTCAGGTAAGTAAGAAAGAGATTGAAAGTTATATCTCTGCCCATAAAAAGGATTTCAAACAAGAGGAGTCTAGGGATATTCGTTTTGTGTATTTTGAAGAGAAAGCATCTTTAGAAGATGAAAATGCGGTAAAGGAAGAGATTGTTAAATTATTGGACGATACTGTGGAATACAACACGTCTAAGGATTCTAACGACACTATTGTTGGTTTCAGAAAGAGCACGGACTTGGCTGCTTTTTTGGATAGGAATTCAGATTTGAAGTTTGATACTATTTACAAAGCAAAAAATGATTTACCAGCTAAATTTTCGGATACATTGATCAACTTAGCCAATGGAGGAATATATGGACCTTACAGAGATGGGAATTTCTTTAAGTTTTCTAAAATGGTCAACAAAAAACCAAATGGTACTGTGAAGGCCAGCCATATCCTAATTTCTTTTGCCGGGGCTGAAAGGGCCAATCCAGAAGTTCAAAGAACTAAGGAAGAAGCGGAAAAGGAAGCTAAGGAACTCCTTCTAGAAGCTAAAAAGGATGGAGTTGTTTTTGCTGAATTAGCCAGAGACAAATCAGACGGACCTTCTGCTCCAAGAGGAGGAGATCTTGGGTATTTCCAAGAAGGTGTAATGACCGAAAAATTTAATGAGGTTGCTTTTAATAATCCAGTGGGCTATATTGGACTTGTGGAAACAGAATTTGGTTTTCACATCGTAAAGGTAGATGACAAACAGGATATTTATAGAATTGCAACCTTAGCAAGGGAAATAGAGCCTTCAGAGGAAACAACGAACAAATTATTTACAAATGCCACTAAATTTGAAATGGAAACTGCTGATTCTAAAGAGACTTTTGCAGCTTTGGCAAAATCTAGTGATTATGTAGTAAGACCTGTGAACAAAATAAAGGCAATGGATGAGAGCCTTCCTGGATTATCTGCTCAAAGACCAGTTGTACAATGGGCATTTAACGGGGACACCAAAGTTGGTGATATCAAGCGTTTCAATATTAATAACGGTTATGCAGTTGTTCAATTAACAGCTACCTACAAAGAAGGACTTATGTCTCCAGAAGATGCATCCGTGATTGTACTTCCTAAAATAAGAAAAGATAAAAAAGCAGAACTAATTATGGAGGCCAATAAAGGTAAATCCATTGATGCTTTGGCTAGGGATAACAATGTAAGTATGTCGAGAGCGTCAGCTCTTACTATGCAAGCACCTACCATTCCTGGTGCAGGAAGAGAGTCATTGGTAGTAGGTAGGGCATTCGCCATGGACAATGGAAAGACTTCTGGATTAATTAAGGGGGAAACAGGAGTATTTATGGTTAAGGTAACCAATAAGGAGGAAGCTGCTAAATTGGATAATTACAGCACCTATGCAGATAATGTAAAGACTGCTAACGAATCAAAGGTGAGTACCGCTGTATTTGCAGCTTTAAAAGAAGCGGCAGTTATTGAGGATAAAAGATCTATCTTCTACTAATCAGGTATGAATTCAACATATAAAAAAGCCTCCCATTGGGAGGCTTTTTTATATTAAAGAATCATCTCGGAATAGGGAATAATGGTATGAAACCCTTTTTTGCTGAAATACGATTTAGTCTCTTCTGAGCCAGTGGCCAAAACAAAATCGCCTCCCCATGCTCCAAGACTTTTAATATTTCCGAGGAAGTCTGGAAATAATTTTGTTTTTACTGTTTCTATTTGTAGGGCGGCTGCTATTAATAGCTCGTGTTGATTTATTAATGAATTAAATTCCTGTAGTTCCTTACAGCGTATTAGTTTTTCGGTAATTTGTCCTACTTCAGAGATTAAATTTGGGAGGTCAAACTGTGTTTCCCGATATTGGGTAATGCCCTCGCGACTATTTTGTTTCTGGTTAAGATGAACAAAGTATAGCTGGTCTTTAAAAGGTGGATTAAATAGTGCTTCTTCCACGATAGGCTTAAGATTGTCTAAGCGGTATAGTATAGGTGTTTTGTGTTGTGCACATGCAATATCATACCCGCTCCCAGAAAATGCACCCCATAGTAGTTTAAAAGGGTCTACTTGTGCCCATTGGGCTATGTTGTTGATAAGGGTAGAGGAAGAGCCCAATCCCCAATCCCTAGGAAAATTTAAGTGGCTCTCTACCAGAAGCCCATTGGTGCTGTTTAGAAAATTAGGATTTAAATAATGGGCCTCCGAAAGTATACGAAGTAATGTTTCCCTAACAGAACTTTTAGCTGTAGCTGTTTTGGTTTTTGAACTTGGCTGGTTATTTAAAACTTCAAGAGGATCAAAAATTGTTTCAAACCAGATTTCTTCATTGCTGGTATAGCTCTTCCAGATGATATTGTTACCCTCAATAGTGGAGACCGATAGGGCTTGACCGTATTTAGTAGGCACGGCTAAACTTAGAGCACCATCTAGCACGGCGTATTCGCCTGAAATTAATAATTTACCATTGCTATAGTAGTGTTGTTTCATTACACCTTTCGTAATGTCTGTATTGCATCTACCACTGCACTATGGGTAACAGTGTGTTTTCTAAAGTGATCTACCAAGGTATTTTTCTCTGATTCTGTGGCCTGCATCTGGTTTAAAATATTCATCAGGTGCATTTTCATATGCCCTTGTTGTATACCAGTAGTTACCAAGGATCTTACCGCTGCAAAATTTTGTGCCAAACCAGCAACTGCTACCAATTGCATTAATTCCTTTGCGGAGGGCCTATCTAAAATGTCCAAAGCCATTTTTGCTAAGGGGTGTAAGCTCGTTAATCCGCCTACCGTTCCTAATGCCAATGGTATTTCTAACCAAAATTTAAAGACATCATTTTCAATTGAAGCATGGGTCAGACTTGTATATTGCCCATCTTTGGAAGCATAGGCATGGATCCCGGCTTCAACTGCCCGGAAGTCGTTTCCGGTAGCTAGAACCACCGCATCAATCCCATTCATGATTCCTTTGTTGTGGGTAACCGCCCTGAAAGGCTCCACCTTGGCTATGTTAACGGCACGGACCATTTTTTCTGCGAACTCAATAGATGAAATTTCATTACCTTCCTTCAGCTCATTAATAGGACAACTGACCTCTGCTCTTACCAAACAGTTGGGCACATAATTGGAGAGAATGCTCATTACAATCTCTATATTCTTCTCTTCCTCATTAAAACCCGAATATTCTAGTGCTTCTCTTTTAAGAGTCAGTGCCAATTGTTCCAAACAGGAATTAATGAAATTAGCACCCATAGCATCTAAGGTTTCGAAGGTGCAATGAAGTTGATAGTAATCTTTAAGATCTTTGCTCTTATTCCGCAAAAGGATGTTGGTTATGCCGCCACCCCTTTTGGTCATGTTTTTGGTTATTGGTATAGTTTCCTCTATGAGTTTGGGTTTTATAGCATTGAAGAAGTATTCCAATTTTTGGTCATCCCCCTTATACATAAAGTGAACCTGACCTATTTTTTCGGTTCCTAATACCTTAGTCTTAAATCCACCTCTGTGAAGCCAAAATTTAGCAGCTTTACTCGCTGCAGCCACCACAGAGCTCTCTTCAATGGCCATAGGTATCACATATAGTTTGTCATTTATTAAAAAATTTGGCGCAATGCCTAGTGGTACATAAAAGTTGGTGATGGTGTTTTCTATAAACTCGTCATGTAACTTTTGCAGTTCTTTGTCCGTATTCCAATACCGTTTAATCGTCGCCTTGGTTTCTTTAGAATTATGGGTGTATTTATTAGAAATCCATTCAATTTTTTCTTCTTTGGTAAGCTTTGAGAATCCTTCTACGGGCGCCATCTGTAATTATTTAATCTGAAGGTCAAAGATAGTGATAAACACAATAATCGGAAGGTTCTTATAGTCAAGTACAACTACTATTCTAAAGTTGTGATTATTTAGGAACAAAGTTTATTTCTTTGTGAAATTATTAGTAAACTTGGGTGTTTTAAACAATTTTTGAAAATTAATGAAAAGACTACCCGTATTACTCTTATTTATTTTAGGTTTTATAATGGTCGGAACGGCCCAAAATAAGCAAATTCCACTAGAAGAAATTTGGAATGGTGAGTTCAACACAGAGGGCATGGATGTGCTTAGATCCATGAATAGCGGAACCGAATATACCATACTTAACAATATAGGTGCCACAAAATCTTCCTCGATCGACAAATATTCTTATGCGACCTTGGAAAAGTTGGAGACAATTGTTTCATCTGCTGATAGTGCGAATATTCCATATTTTACATCTTATGAATTTAGTCAAGATGAAAGTAAAATCTTATTGGCAACAGAGATAGAACCCATTTTTAGGCGTTCTACTTTAGGTATTTTCTATTTGTACGATGTTGCATCTAAATCCATTATTAATATAGCTGATACAAAAATTCAAGAGCCAACTTTATCACCAGATGGTGTTAAAGTAGCTTATATGCAAAACAATAATTTATTTGTGTTCAATGTAGCCGATAAAACTACGGCACAGGTTACTTCGGATGGAGTTAAAAATCAGATCATCAATGGGGTGACCGATTGGGTATACGAAGAAGAATTTGGATTTGTACGTGCCTTTGAATGGAATTCCAACGGCACCAAGATTGCCTTCATGCGTTTTGACGAAACAGAGGTGCCAGAATTTTCAATGGATATGTACGGTTCAGAGTTATATCCAAGTCGAAATGAATTTAAATACCCAAAGGCAGGAGAGAATAATGCCTTAGTTTCATTGCACCTCTATGACGTTGCATCAGCTAAGGTGGTCATGATAGATTTGGGAAATGCCTATTACATCCCACGTATAAAATGGATGAACAATGCTAATTATTTGAGCGTTCAAACATTGAACCGTCACCAAGATCAATTAAAACTATTATCAGTAAATGCTACTAATAAAAACGTATCCCTACTTTTAGAGGAGCAAGATGATGCCTATGTTGATATTACTGACAACCTTACTTTTTTAGCCGATGACAGTTTTATATGGAGCAGTGAAAAGGATGGGTACAACCACTTGTATCTTTATGATTCCAAAGGAAAGCTAAAGAACCAGGTTACTAAAGGAACTTGGGAAGTAACCAACTATTATGGTTATGATAAGAAAGCAGATAAGATCTATTACCAGTCCACAGAAAATGGATCTATCAATAGAGATGTTTACAGTATTAACAGCAATGGGAAAAGCAAAAAAAGATTGACCGAGAAAACAGGACAAAGCTATGCCTCTTTTAGTGCTGATTTTACGTATTTTATCAATACTTTTTCTAGTGCTACAACCCCTCCGGAATATACCTTACATAAGGCCCAGTCAGGAAAGGAAGTAAAGAAAATCAAAGATAATAAAGCCCTTCTAAAGAAGTTGGAGGACTATGTAATAAGTCCAAAGGAGTTTTCAACCCTTTCGGTCAACGGTAACGATCTTAATATGTGGATGATCAAACCACAGGATTTCGATGCAAACAAGCAATATCCATTGTTGATGTTTCAATACAGTGGGCCAGGGTCACAGTCCGTTTCCAATAGGTGGATGGCTTCCAATGATTATTGGTACCAGATGCTAGCTGCTGAGGGGTATATCATTGCTTGTGTAGATGGCAGGGGTACCGGATTGAAAGGAAGAGATTTTAAAAAAGTGACCCAATTGGAATTAGGGAAATATGAGGTTGAAGACCAGATTACAGCAGCCCAAACATTGAGCGACCTTTCTTATATAGATGAAAACCGCACCGGGATTTGGGGTTGGAGTTATGGGGGTTTTATGTCTACTAATTGTTTGCTTAAGGGAAATGATGTATTTGAAATGGCAATCGCCGTAGCTCCGGTAACTTCTTGGAGTTTCTACGACACTATTTATACAGAGCGATTTATGAAAACCCCTGCGGAAAACCCAAGCGGGTATGATGATAATTCACCATTTAATTATCCGGAATTACTAAAGGGTAAATATTTATTGGTACATGGATCAGGTGACGACAATGTTCATGTACAAAACTCCATGCGCATGATAGAAGCCTTGGTACAGGCGAACAAAGAGTTCGACTGGGCCATTTATCCGGATAAAAACCACGGTATTTACGGAGGCAACACCAGACTGCACCTGTATACGAAAATGACCAACTTCATTAAAGAGAACCTTTAACCAAAACAACTTATATGTCAGATACCATCAAACCAAGCGAACAGCAACAACTTTTTGGACATCCCAAGGGATTGTTCTACTTATTTTTTGCTGAACTGTGGGAGCGTTTTAGCTTTTATGGTATGCGTGCTTTATTGACCCTCTACATGGTAGAGGTTATTTTTGAGGCCTTGGCCGAACGGGATTTTGCTACGGCGGCCGTTTATGCTTCCTATGGATCCCTTGTGTATGCATCAACAGTTATTGGAGGACGTATTTCCGATCAAATTTTAGGAATGCGGAACTCTATTTTTCTTGGGGGGATATTAATGTCTATAGGCCATTTCGTTTTGGCAATTGAAAACGATATTGCTTTTTATTTAGCACTTTCCTTAATTATTGTGGGAAATGGCTTTTTTAAACCTAATATTTCAACATTTGTAGGCTCTTTATATGAAGAAGGAGATGTGCGTAAGGATTCTGGTTTTACCATATTCTATATGGGAATTAATATTGGAGGATGGGTAGCCCCACTATTATGCGGTTGGCTTGCCTATAGCTACGGTTGGCACTACGGATTTGGTTTGGCAGGAATAGGTATGTTAACCGGACTTATCTTTTTTTGGAGCGGTATTCGCAAGAACGTTTTTGGGGATAGGGGTATGCCTCCCAATAAGGAAGTAATGAAAAAGAAGGTATTAGGTGTAAAACAAGGTGTTCTTATTCCTGTTTTGGCCGTTCTTTCTGCTCCATTGATAGCCTATATCTTATCTGCTTATAAATCTTTAGGGGTTGAAGGTACTTTTTTTGGTGATCAGAATATCGTTAATGTAATTTTCAAGGGTATTGGAGTGACCATTTTGGCTTATTTGGGCTATATTATGTACCAGGCCACCTTGGAGGAACGTAAAAAGCTATTCGTAGCAGTTCTAATCACCTTTTTTATGACTATTTTTTGGGGTTTCCATGAGCTTTCTGGAAGTGTTATTACTTTGTTTGCGGCAAGAAATGTGGAATTGGATTTAATGTCAGCTGCTCAAACTAATTCTTTAAACTCAATGTTTATTATCATTTTGGCAATTCCTATTTCTTTGATGTGGACCTTCCTTAACAAAAGGAATCTGAATCCGAGGACACCCTACAAATTTGGATTGGGACTCTTGTTTGCAGGTGTCAGTTTTTATATTTTGGCGGTAAGTGGCGCTAGTGCCAATACAAATGGTCTTGTCCCTTTTGCTTATTTATTATTGATGTACTTTTTGCTTTCCGTTGGAGAGCTTTTTATGTCTCCGGTTGGTCTATCTAAAATTACAGATCTCTCCCCAAAGAGAATAGTGGCATTTATGATGGGAGTTTGGTTCCTGTCATCTGCATTCGCGTTCCAAGTGGTTGGCTTTATTGGTAAAAAATTAGCGATAGAAAGTACTGATAAAAATGTTGGTGGGTTTGAAACCCTTGCTGTTTACACAGATGGATTTCAACTGATTGCAGAGTACGCTGTAGGGGCAGGTATAATTGTACTTATAGCTTCTCCTTTAATCAAAAAATTAATGGGGAATGTACATTAGCATTAATCTTTTAAATTAAAATAAAAAGCTCCCTTTTCACCAGTATAGTGAAAGGGGATTTTTTTTTGTTGACACGTCTGCTTCCAACGTAGTACATCATTCCTGTAATTACTGCCGTCTGCGATAATGCGGTTTGGTTTTATGGAATCAATCGTTCTAAATTCAGTTTAGGAGATTGTGTTAATACTATCAAATCTGGTTGGTATCCCTCAGGAGGATAGATTCCCAAACTATCTACAATATATACTTGTTGTTCCTGTAAGACATTTCATTTTGTATTGGGTGATGGTTTATCGTTTCAATACGTTCAGCGGTCACGTAATCCTCTTTCAGGGACATCACCTTATTTTTATTTAAAGTGCTAATTGATAAATTGTTCCCTACCCGATGAAAAGAAATCGTATTTTTTGTTTGATGCATAAGGATGATTTCTTCTTTGCTCCGGCTTGAGTAATTTGCATAGATAAGATAGGATTGAAAACAAATCACAAGAGCCATAATAACAAGTAATCTTTTAAGGGTGCGTTTTGTTAGAAAGATGAAGAGGCATGCTAAAAGTGTATAGCCCAAAAACACTTGTAGGGTATCAAAGGAAATGTTTCTAAAAATAAAGCTTTCCTGAGTGCTGATCCACCCTACAATTAAGTTCAGAACCGTAATCATTTTAGTATAAAAAACGGCTATTGAAATAAGGAAGAGGTTGGTTAACGCCAGAATAATTACTATGATACCCACACCTAGTATAATTCCTAAAAAAGGTATTATAGTCAAATTTGATAGAAAGAATAGCCCTGGAAATTGATGAAAATAAAATAGGGATATGGGAAGCACACCCAATTGAGCTGCTATGCTTACGCTCATCAATTGCCAAGTTTTTTTGAGAAGTAGATTATTGGGTAACTAAAATTTCTACAATATTGGATAAACCCAAAGGATATCAAAAAAGGCTAAATAGCTCATCTGAAACCCTACTTGAAAAAGAAACATGGGATCTATCAAAAGGATGAAAAATAAAGATAATGCCAGTATATTATACGTATTCGTGGGTCTGTTTAGAAACATGGCATATGCTAAAAAGGAGACATGCTCACTGCTCTGACTATTGATGTAGTTAGAGCAAAAAGGTAACTAACAATTACTGGTATAACATCACTTATATGGTAAGTCTAATAGAATACAAATTATTGGAATAAAATATTTCAGTACCTTGTTAAGGTAACCACCAACCAATACTTCACATGATAAATTTCTTCCGTAAAATCCGCAAGAAACTTGCTGATGATAACAAGCCTTTGAAATACATGAGGTATGCGATTGGTGAGATTGTACTTGTGGTAGTTGGGATTTTGATTGCCTTGCAAGTCAATGATTGGAATACCAACAGAACCGAACGAGCTACAGAGAAGGATTATATAGATAGGCTTGCTAAGGAATTAAGTGATGAAATTGATTATTATAAAAACGTAAGAGATCAATTTATTAGTAAAGAAAAATCTCTTAATAGAATAATAATAGTTTGGCAATCTAATTCTTCAATCTTGCGTGATTCTCTACAGTATATAAATGATTTTAACTCAGCAGGTGATATTAGTTCGTGGTATAGTGAGCCTATAACATGGACTCAATTAGTTCAGTCAGGTGAACTCAAACTCATTAGAAACCAACAGCTTATAGATGCACTATTTATATATTTCAATGATGTAAAAAAAATTGCTAATAATTATCGAATGCATCCAATGGAACTTACGAATAGAGCGAGGGATTCTTGGCAATATCCTTTTATAAATGAAAACCCCGAGATTCTATTTCAATCATTATCGTCAGAATTTGAAAAAAAACCAAACAATATAGTATTTGAGCGTATATGGAATAAACGAACTGAATATTTAGATTTATTTATGCCGCTTTCTTTTTCTTGCCGAATACAACATTTTCATATCCAAAATAATATTGATTCTGGACAATTGTTATTAGAACAATTAAAATCATTTGAATGAAAATCAACCAACCAATGTGACATCTATCATGGTGTGGTACGGACAATATCACCGAGTAAAACGTAGTGAAAAATAATCATTATCATGTCATTGTTATTGAAAATCCTTCAAAACGAAGATTTTGTGGGACATGGGGCTTTTACTTTATTCCGTTTGAATAACCGGCCATTTTACAGTACTATCCGTTGAGGCAGAGAAACCAGCAAGCAAGGCATAGCTCCAAAGAATGGAGAGGATTAGTATCAATTGTAAGGTTTGCCCGTGTTTAAATCGCTTTAAGGGTGCTAAAATATATTGTAGGATCAGTAATAAGATACCGATGTGAAGTCCTGATACGGCCAAAATATGAATGGCACCTGCATTGACATAATTAGTGTAGGTGTCCTAAGAGATATCTGTGCGTTGGCCTAATAAAAGGGTTTGGATGATACTTAATTCTTTTCGACCTATTTGCGCCTTTTTTAATTTTTCAGTGATATATTCTCGAATCTTGAATGCCCAGCCATAGGGAGTGGTAAGTGATTTATTTTTTATTTCAATACGGTCGGGCTCCAATTGCATGCGATCGTAAATGCCCAACGTATTTAGATAGTTTTTGTAACTAAACTGATGTGGATTTAAAGGATTGTCTGTGGCAGAATATGATCCGTAATAGGTAATATGTTGGTCTGGTTTTAATTTTGGTCCTAAAGCATCTATTTTTGAGGATAAAAAGATCTTTCCACTACTACGTTTATGGTCTATTTTAATGACCGAGGCGATATAGTTATCAGAGAAGGTATTTGATTTTAGTACCTCTTGTATTTGCAAAAGATATAGGTGGGAACCAGAATCTGAGATGCTGGAATAATGGTCATGGTGATTTTTTGGTTGTGCCATGGTCACAGCCAAAAAACCAATACTAAGTGTTGTACTAGCTGCTAGGATTCCAAAAATGTCAGAATTGACTTTGCCTGATTTAACGAAAATGACTCCAAGCAGTAAAATCGAAATAAGGGTGCAGCAGAATGGGATACTTGGTGTTGTTTGCAAAAAGTACCCTAAAAGAATCCCGATGATCAGGAACAGAGAAAGTTTAACTGAATTTTACCTAAAGAACACGGGTGGCTTTTACAAAAGCACTGTTCCAATAGCCTTCTCTTAAGGAAGAAACAATAACACCTCTAGAGGTAGAAGAGTGAATAAATTTAATTTCATCTCCTTCTTTGGTAACTACCAATCCCACATGGTTTATTTTTCTATTGCGCCTACCGGTGCAAAAAAATAATAAGTCTCCTTTTGCCACGTCGTTCAATCTGACCTTTTTACCCTCTTCGGCCATCAGGGAAGACGATCTAGGTAAATTGTAATTATGCTCCCCAAATGAGATCAACATCAAACCTGAACAGTCTAGTCCTTCTTTAGAAGTGCCGCCATATTTATACCTAACCCCTGAATACTCCATAGCTGTATTAATGATTCTATCAGCAAAATTAAAGGAAGCTTCTGATCTGGCGTCAGCCATTTCGGTACTGTTACTTATAGAAATATCCTCCTTTGAATTAGGCACCTCAGCAACGTTTCTTGGTACAGTAACTCTTCGCTCAACATGAGCTACAGTGGTTGACTTAGAAGAACCACAACTGGCAATTAAAAATAGCAAGGCTATATAAGCTACTTTACGAATCATTATTTTGAATGTTGGTTGTTTACTTTCTATGGGTTGCTTATCAAATTTAAGCATTTTCTAAAATAAGCCTAGCAGTTTTCTCGCTAGCACCTATTCCCCCCAATTTATTTTCGAGATCCTCGTAGGAATCAAAGATCATTTTTCGCTTCTTATCATCCAATATTTTTAACAATTCCGATGTTAAATTTTCAGTAGTAAGGTCGTCCTGTATCAACTCTTTCACTACCTCTTTTTTCATAATTAAATTCACCAGAGAAATGTAATCCAAGGTAATGATCCTTTTAGCAATTTGATAGGAAATCCAATTTGCTTTGTAGCATACTACCTGAGGAACCTTAAATAATGCCGTCTCTAAAGTAGCCGTACCACTGGTAACTAGGGCGGCATGGGCAAGACCTAATAGGTCATAAGTTCTATTATTGACAAACCCAACATGTGGATCCTTAAGGAAAGGTTCATAAAATGGAATATCTAAGCTTGGTGCTCCTGCAATTACAAATTGATAATTTGGAAAGGACTTGGTGACAGACAACATTATAGAAAGCATCTTCTGAACCTCTTGTTTTCTACTTCCCGGTAATAGAGCTACTATAGGTTTAGTAGGGTCTAATTGATTGACTTTCCTAAAATTATTTTCGTCTGGTATTTTTTTCTCTCCAATGGCATCTATTAGGGGATGGCCCACAAAATTGACAGGAAAATCATGTTTTTGTTCGTAGAACTCCTTTTCGAAAGGTAAAATGACATACATGGCATCTATATCCCTTTTAATTTTCTCAATTCTTCCCTCTCTAGAGGCCCATATTTGAGGAGCTATATAGTAATTTGTTTTAATATTATTCTCCTTGGCCCATTTGGCAATCCTAAGGTTAAAACCGGAATAGTCAATAAAAATAAGCTCGTCGGGCTTAAATTTCAGGATATCCACTTTACAAAATTTTATATTTTTGAAAATGGTATTGATATTGCTTAAGACCTCTAGGAATCCCATAAAGGCCATTTCCTTATAATGTTTTACCAGGTCTCCCCCTGCGTTTTGCATTAGATCACCACCCCAGCACCGGACCTCTATGTTGGTGTCCTTTTTTTTAAGGGCCTTTATAAGATTAGAACCGTGGAGGTCTCCTGAGGCTTCACCGGCAATGATGTAATATTTCATTTGTTTGTTTTAAATTGTTCCGTTAAAACATTTTGTAATAAAGGATAATTAAAGCGGTTAATAAGGTAGCTATTAGAACCCCTCTGGCTCTTTGGTCCCTATTTAACTTTAGAAAGCCAAAAAAGGCAATAAGGTTCAAAATGGCACCTAGCGCTAACAGACTACCAATATGCTCCTGTTCTACAGCAGCCATAAAGGTTTCCGGAATACTCAATTCGGAGAATAGGACTATATAGGCCAAGGTGCCTATGATATTGGCAATAATACCAACTAAAAAGCCAATGATAATTTCTTTTTTATTCATTCAAGTTCCAATTATTAAGGTTTTGTATGGCGTGGTGTGCTGTAAGATCAAATTGTGTGGGTACTACAGATATGTAATCATTGGCCAAAGCCCATTCATCTGTGTCCTCACCTTTGTCTAACAATTCAAACTCCCCTGTAAGCCAATAGTATTCTTTGCCCATGGGGCTAATCCTCTTGTCAAATTTTTCTTTCCAATTGGCTCTTGCCTGTCTAGAAATCTTAATTCCTTTATATTCCTTTCCTTCTAATTTGGGGATGTTTACATTCAATACAACTCCCTGTGGCATGCCTTTTTCTAAAGCTTCCCTAACTATTTTTTTAATGGCATCTCCGGTTTTTTCAAAGTTAGCTTCCCATGAAAAGTCGCATAATGAAAACCCTATGGCCGGTATGCCTTCTATCCCTGCTTCAATAGCGGCGCTCATTGTCCCAGAATAAATGACATTAATAGAGGAATTAGATCCGTGATTGATACCGCTGACGCAGATATCTGGTTTTCTGTGCAGTAGTTCCTGTAAAGCTAGTTTCACACAATCTGCAGGAGTACCGCTACAACTATATTCTTCTGTTGCTCCATTTTCTTTATCTATGGTGACCCTTTTTGAGTACAACGTATTGTCTAGGGTAATTGCATGTCCCATGCCAGATTGTGGGCTATCTGGTGCCACAACAATAACATCTCCAATCTCATTCATATATCTTACCAAGGCTCTTAAACCAGGTGCGGTTATGCCATCATCGTTGGTGACAAGAATTAAAGGTTTTTTCATAAATTATAATTTATGGTGCAAAAATACGTTTTTCATTAGGAAAAGTCTTTGATGGCGTTTAACAAAAATTTAATGGATACAGAACATTGCGGCATGGTTTTTTCAGTACCTTAGAGGTTTCCATACTATGTCAGATAGCTCATATATATTGGCCTTGTGCTTATTTATTTTGCCTACTAAGATGGAATAAAATATCAAAAAAAAAGGAATCGAATATGAAAAATAAATTAGCTTTTGCATTATTGGTGATGCTTATAGCTGTAGCCTCCTGCAGTTTTACCAATAAATCTTTTGAGAACAGTGATAAGGATAAATTGTTATTGGATCTTATTACTTACGTTTTGGAAAAAGGGCATTATCAACCTAAGGATATTAACGATGATTTTTCGGTTGAAGTTTTTGAAGATTTTATCAATGTAATAGATCCGACAAAAAGATATTTTTTGGAAAAGGATATCCACGAGTTTGAAAAATATAAGTTTCAAATAGACGATCAAATCAAAAATACAGATATCAGTTTTTTTGATTTAGTACATGAAAGGTTAATAGAACGTATGCAAGAAGCCAAGGGTATCTATAAAGACGTGCTTTCAGAGCCTTTCGATTATAATTCTAATGAAGAAATAAACATCGATTATGACAAGCAACCTTTTGCGAATTCAAAGGGTGAATTGAAGGAACGATGGAGAAAGCAATTGAAATACGCTACGCTTGGCTCTTATGATTCTAAATTAACCGATCAGGAAGAAAAGAAGTCTAAAGATGCTAGTTACGAGGTAAAATCAATTAAAGAGATTGAATCTGAAGCTAGAGCTTCCACACAAAACACTTTGGATGAATTTTATGACTTTGTAGATGAATTAGAGCGCAAAGATTGGTTTGTTCAGTATATCAATACTATAGTGGATGAGTTTGATCCCCATACCTATTATTTTGCTCCTGAGGATAAAGAAAAGTTTGATGTGAGCATGTCTGGTAAATTTGAAGGGATCGGTGCCCGTTTGCAAAAACGTAAAGATGAGACTACCATTGTGGAAATTATCTCAGGAGGCCCAGTTTGGAGAGACAAGCGTTTGGAAGTAGGGGACGAAATACTAAAAGTTGGTCAAGAAGGTGAGCCACCAGTGGATATTATTGGAATGCGACTTGATGATGCCATCAAATTCATCAAAGGACCAAAAGGTACTATTGTAAACCTGACGGTTAAAAAGGTTGACGGTTCCATGGAAATAATTTCTTTGACACGTGATGTTGTGGAACTAGAGGAATCTTATGCTAAATCTGCCACGGTTAAAAAAGGTGACCAGAAATTTGGGTTGATCAACCTACCTAAGTTTTATGTCGATTTTGAAGACTATAACAATAGAAACGCTGCATCCGATGTTGCCAAAGAAGTAGAGCGTTTAAAGCAAGAAGGTGCAGAAGGATTAATATTAGATCTTAGAGACAACGGAGGAGGGTCTTTAAAGACTGTCGTGGAGATGGCCGGACTATTTATAAAAGATGGGCCAATCGTTCAAGTAAGGTCTTCAGGGCAGCGCAAAGAAGTATATGACGATAAAGATGAACGCATACAATGGGATGGACCCTTGGTTATATTAGTTAATGAGCTGTCAGCTTCAGCCTCCGAAATTTTAGCTGCAGCCATGCAAGATTATAAAAGAGCCATTGTTATTGGAAGCAAACAAACTTTTGGAAAAGGAACCGTTCAGAATGTAATTCCTTTAGACAATATTGTAAGAAGCAATGAACACGGCGATCTTGGAGCCATTAAATTGACTACCCAGAAATTTTATAGAATTAATGGAGGATCTACCCAATTGGAAGGCGTTAAGAGTGATGTGGTTGTTCCAGACAGATATAGCTATATTGATTTAGGGGAAAGAGATCAGCAAAATCCTTTGCCTTGGGACAAGATTTCAGCAGCAGACTATAAACCTTGGGAAGGCTATATAGATTACGAGCAGACTATATCGAACAGTGCCTCCAGAATGGCCCTTAATTCCCAAATAAAATTAATTGAGGAAAACGCTAAGTGGTTGAAACAACAACAAGATGAAAATGTAATTTCTCTTAATTATGGCATGTACAAAAGTGAAGAGGAAAAGATGAAGAAGAAATCGCAATACTTTAAGACGATTAATGAATATGACACCCATTTGTCATTTGAATCTCTTAAATACGAAAAGGAATTGTTTACCCAGGATGAGGTGTTAAAGGAAAAAAGAGATCGTTGGCACCAAGATTTGTCCAAGGATGTTTATGTAGAGGAGGCTATAAATGTTTTACAAGATTTAAAGTCTAACAGTATTAAAGACACTAAATTGGCGAGTGTCAAAGGATAATTTTATTTTATTCTAATAATAGAAAGGCTCGGTTTATTCCGGGCTTTTTATTTTTGTAGTAAGGAAATGGTGTATTCGATTAGAAGTGCCTTATGAAAAAACGAAATATTTATTCCCTTTTACTCATTGTCTTGGTGATAGCTTTCTGGCTTTTTGAAAATTTTTACGTGACTGAAACCTTTGAAGAAAAGAATCATGTAAAAAAATTGAATCCAAAGATGGAGCTCCTATTTCCTTCTTCCACAACTAATGTGATTGTAGAACATACTTATTATTCATTATCTTATAGCGAGCAATATGAACAGGCGGAGTGGGTGGCCTATGAGATGAATAAAACTTACCTTACCTATGATAACAGAAAACGACCTCATTTTATTGAGGATTCCATGGTAAGTACCAGATCTGCAGATTCGAAGAATTATAGGGGATCGGGTTTTGATAGGGGACACCTATGTCCGGCTGGAGATATGCGATTTTCTGAATCTGCATACAACCAAACCTTTTATACCAGTAATATTAGTCCCCAAGAGAAGGAGTTTAATGCTGGCGTTTGGAATAGGTTGGAGCAAAAGGTAAGGTATTGGACTAAAACTTATAATACGGTGTATGTGATAACTGGAGGGATATTGCAAAGTGGGCTTAAAGCAATTGGAAGCGAAGACGTAGCAGTTCCTAGGTATTTCTATAAAGTTATTGCTAAAGGAGACGTTGAAAACTTAGAGGTTTTAGCATTTCTATTGCCCCATGAGGATAGTAGTTTCCCTTTGAAAAATTTTTTGGTCCCCGTGGATAGTTTGGAAAGGTTAACAGGAATTGATTTTTTTGAAAAACTCCCAGATAATCGGGAAGATCGTTTTGAGAAAGACGTTATACTAAAAGGATGGAAATTTTAATTCCACTCGTTCAACCTATTCGAATCTAGCTTTAAAAAGATAAATAATAGTGTTGTAAAAAATAATAGACCAGATCCTCCGTAGCTAAAGAATGGCAAGGGAATGCCTATTGTTGGTAGAACACCTATGACCATACCTATATTGATGAAATAGTGTATTAGTAGGATAGAGATTATTCCATAGCCATACATACGGTTAAATCCACTTTTTTGTCGTTCAGAGAGATATACCAATCGCAGAAAAAGTCCTGTAAATAAAATAATGACCACGGAGGTTCCTAAAAATCCCCATTCCTCACCCACAGTGCTAAAAATATAATCGGTATGTTGTTCGGGTACAAAGTCACCTTTGGTTCTGGTGCCTTCCATAAAGCCCTTACCAAAGAAACCTCCAGATTCAATAGCTTTTTCTGATTGATAGGTATTATATCCAATTGTTTTGTTGATCTCCTCTAATTTAATAGGGTCTTTTTCCAATCTCAGCCAAAGACTAAAACGATCCCTATGCCTTTGTTCGAAAACACTATTAAAAACGAAGTTTACCGAAAGGGATAATACAATAGCAATGACAAAAAAGATTAGGATGGGCATTGCGGGAACCCTGAAAGATTTCTTTTTCAACAAAAAGAATAATGCAATTACTATACCCAGCACTATACCTACCCATATAGTGCCGAACATCAGGGTGGTTATAAAGACTAGGATGACCAAAAATAGAATGCTCAAATAATAAAGAGGTAGACCTTCTCGAAATAGCACAAAAATTAAGGCAAAGAATACCAGAGCACTTCCGGGATCTGGTTGTGGGATAACAAGTATAGCCGGTATCAAAATGATTAAAAAGGCGTAAAATTGATCTTTACCTCGTTTTATATCGGTCTGAATGTCACTCAAATATTTAGCTAGAGCTAAGGCTGCACCCACTTTTGCCAACTCAGAAGGCTGTAGGTTGAAAAAACCAAGATCGTACCAAGAAGTTGCTCCAGCTATGGTTTTACCAAAAACAAAGAGACCAACTAATAAGATGAGGGAAATAATATAAATAACACTGGAAAAGCGTTCGTAAAAGTCTGCCTCAATCCCGAGTATAATAATAATAGAAAAGATACTTATAAAAATAAAAAAGAGCTGTTTGCCATAAAGGGTGCTAAAATCTAACAGGGCCTTGTTTTCTTCTGAATAGGTGCTAGAGTAGATGTTGATCCATCCGATGCCTATCAGTAAGAAATAGATTAAAACGGTTAACCAATCTATACGTTTTAGGATGCTTTTACCAGACACGCTCGTTTATTATAAAAGGTTGGCCGCTATGAGGTTTGGCATATTCTGCTTCCAGTGTTTTCTCTAACATTCTTTTTTCTAGATCTGTTCTTGTGATTTCTCCTTTGAGGTATTTTTCTATTAACAAGGAAGCAATATGTCCTGCATATCTAGAGCCAAAATAACCATGTTCTATATATACAGCTATTGCGATTTTGGGATTTTCTACTGGCGCAAAGGCTATAAAGACAGAATGATCCGTTAGTTGTGTTTTTACACCGTCAATTCTTGTAAAATTCTCAACGGTTCCAGTTTTTCCCGCAATTTCAATTCCAGGTATTTGTAACCTGCTAGCCGTTCCCTGTTTGTACACTAGGGCCATTCCATTCACAACAGGATCAAAGTGTTTCCTATCTATGGTAGTTTGTTTTGCTTGGGTAAACTCCGGGATGCTAATATCCTTGTCCTCAATTTTCTTAAGTACGTGAGGTGTGTAGTAAAAGCCTCTATTGGCAATGGCTGCTGTCATATTGGCCAATTGAATAGGAGTAGCCGAAACTTCACCCTGTCCTATAGAATTGGAAATAATATAGGAAGAAGACCAACGATTATCGCCATACCACTTATCGTAATATTCTTTACTAGGAATTCTTCCTCTTTTACCGGTTGGAAGATCATACCCAAGAAAATCTCCAAGGCCAAAGCTCTTCATATGTTTTTCCCATACATCCATACCTTCGTCCGTCGTTGGGAATTGTTCGTAAATTTTCCTAAAAGTACCAGCAAAATAGGCGTTACAGGAATTATAAATTCCTGAAGTCATATCTCTCATGCCACCTCCACAGTGGCACCCTCTTTTTGTGCTACCTACATAAAACCCATGGTAACACATTATTTTAGTGTCTGGTGTAATAGCACCTTCCTGCAGGGCAACAAGGGCGTTTAATATTTTAAAGGGCGAACCTGGAGAGGTTTCAGCCAGAAGGCTTCTATCGTAGGTGGGCTTGGAGATAGAATCATAATATAGTTCCGTATAATTTTTAGATCGCTCTCTACCTACTAATAAGGCAGGGTCATATGTAGGACCTGATATGAGCGCTAAAATTTCTCCTGTACTGGGTTCAATAGCAACTATACCACCGTGCTTTCCATGCATTAAAAGCTCTCCGTATTCCTGAAGTTTCTTATCTATGGTTACGTGAATTTCTTTTCCCTGCTCGGGTAAGGTATCCAATATTCCATTTTTATACGGTCCAATATCTCTATTAAAACGGTCTTTTTGAATGTATTTCACCCCTTTTTTACCTCTTAGAATATCTTCATATTCTTTTTCTATCCCAGTTTTTCCTAACAACTCTCCTTGTTTGTAATAGGGGTTGTTAGCAAGGTCTCTTTCATTTACCTCACTGATATATCCCAACACGTTAGCTCCGCTAGCGGTGTCATAGTAGCGCAATGATCTTTTCTGAATATAGAAACCGTCATATTTCCTCATTTTTTCTTGAAGACGCGCATAGTCTTCCTTAGATAATTGATGCACTAGAACAGAGGGAAGTCTTGGGGAATATATTTTGGCTTTGTTTAAATTTTTTATGAATTGCTCTTTTTCAAGCCCTAAAAGGTTACAGAATTCCAAAGTGTCCAAGGGTTTTACATCTTTGGGAATGACCATAACGTCATAGGCAGGTTGATTGGCTACCAATAGCTCTCCATTTCTATCATAGATGTAACCCCTTTCTGGATAATCATATATGGCCTTAACCGCCACATCTTCAGATACTTTTTCTTTAGTGTTATTAAATACCTGGAGATAGGAAAGTCTACCAATAAAGGTAAATCCTATAAGAATAATGATGGCGGAAAGAAGAAATTTATTCATTCTTTTTGGTGCTAAATAGTGAACTAATCAATAAACAAACCAACAGTGTTACGGAGCTGGTTGATCCTACTTTTTTCAAAATTATCAGTAAATTGGAGAAACTGAAAATTTCTAGTGAAAAGAATACAATATGATGTATTAGTATTAATAACGCAATAAATGTAATTTGTTGTGCCTTAGTGCTATTAGAAAGTTTAAAACTTTGAAATTCATAATTCACGCCAAAGCAAAATCGCATAATACTTGGTCTTAAAAAGGCAATGGTTATAACGGAGGCCGTGTGTATCGCCATAGTGTCCGAAAAAAGATCTATGGTAAGCCCTAAAAAGAAACTTAACAAAAGAAAAAGAGTCCTGTTTTCTTTTATGGGATACCAGAATATAAAAAGAATATAAACCATTGGGTTTATATATCCAAAGAAATTTAGGTTATTAAAGACGAGTACCTGAAAAAATACAAGTAGAAGAAAGCGAACGATATTTATAAAGTAGTATTTACTGGTCATTTTCTAAATTAGATTCCAATTGTAATATCTCAGGTTTATCTATGTTGTTGATGATGTACACGTTTTTAATATTGGTCATATCATTAAAAAGATCAACATCAATGCTGTAATAGCTTTTAGAGGTTGTTAAGTCGAAAGATTTAATGGTCCCTATGGGAATGTTTTCTGGGAATATGCTAGAGCTTGCGCCCGTTACTATAGTATCACCAATCTTTAAGGGTACTAACCTAGGAATATCAACTAGTTGCACAACGTTAAACTTTTTTGCATTCCAAATCAAGGAACCAAAACGATCAGTATTCTTAATTTTGGCGTTGATGTTAGATTTGGTATTCAAGATACTTTGTACAATTGCAAAATGTTTGGACGTGTTTTCTATGATCCCCAAAATACCCGTAGAGGTAATTACCCCCATATCCTGTTTTAATCCGTCTACTTTTCCTTTGTTGATGGTGATATAATTTCTAGGATTCGAAAAGCTGTTTTTGACAACTCTGGCAGAGGTTAAGATATAGGTGTTATTGGTGGTATCCAATTCTATTGCTTCAGGAACTTTAAGATTAAAAAGTATACTGTGTAGTCGTTTGTTTTCCTCCAAAAGTTTTTGATTTTCTGTTCCAAGGCCAAAATAGGAGGTAAAGTTGTTGGTGGTCTGGTATATGCCTCCAGTAAAACTATTGGCAGAATTTAAAAATCGCGACTTGTGAAAGGAATGTGATTGAACGGTAAGTGTAAAGGCAAATGTTAATAACAAGACATAAAGCAATAAGATTTTATATCGTATTATAAATCGAATAATCTGTTGCATTCACTTTATCTATTTTGATGGGTTACAAATATGACCATCCACATAGGGTTCTTCCTAATGAAAAAATGACTTCCGTACGCTTTTTGTCTTACTTATTTGATCAGGATACTTTTATATCGTTCCAAATTTTTCAACGCAATCCCAGTCCCTCGTACTACCGCCCTTAATGGATCTTCAGCTATGTAAACCGGTAAATCTGTTTTTTGTGATAGCCTTTTGTCCAATCCTCTTAACATAGAGCCTCCACCGGCCATGTATATTCCAGTATTATAGATATCCGCCGCCAATTCTGGTGGTGTTTGTGAGAGGGTCTCCATAACAGCGTCTTCTACTCTTAAAATGGACTTGTCCAATGCTTTCGCTATTTCTCTATACGAGACTTGTACTTGTTTTGGTTTTCCAGTCAATAAATCCCTTCCTTGAACCGACATATCTTCTGGAGGAGTTTGAAGATCTTCAGTAGCAGAACCAATGGTTATTTTTATGTTTTCTGCTGTGCTTTCCCCTACATATAGGTTATGTTGGGTGCGCATGTAATAGATGATATCATTGGTGAATACATCACCCGCAATTTTCACGGACTTGTCACAAACGATACCGCCAAGTGCAATAACCGCAATTTCTGTAGTACCACCTCCTATATCTACAATCATGTTGCCTTTAGGCTGCATGATGTCTAATCCAATCCCAATAGCTGCCGCCATAGGCTCGTGTATCAAATAAACTTCTTTACCGTTCACCCGTTCCGCCGATTCCTTAACAGCACGCATCTCCACTTCCGTGATTCCAGAAGGAATACAAATAACCATGCGCAAAGCTGGTGGAAACCATTTTTTCTTTAAGGCGGGTATATTTTTGATGAACATATTGATCATCTTTTCTGAAGCGTCAAAATCGGCAATTACGCCATCTTTTAAAGGTCGTATGGTTTTGATGTTCTCGTGAGTCTTTCCTTGCATCATGTTGGCCTCTTTCCCAACTGCAATTATTTTACCCGTTATCCTATCTCTAGCAACTATAGATGGACTATCAACAACTACTTTGTCGTTATGAATAATAAGGGTGTTCGCCGTTCCTAAATCTATGGCAATCTCCTCAGTCAAGAAATCAAAAAATCCCATTTATACAAATTTGGTTTCGGATTAAAAGTAAGTTTTATCGGTGAAAGTAACAAAATTAATGTTTAAAATGTCGAGTACCTGTCATTACCATGGCGATTCCATTTTCATTGCAATAATCTATACTCAATTGGTCCTTGATAGAACCTCCTGGTTGAATCACACTTTTAACACCGCTATTGCCTGCAATCTCAACACAGTCTGGGAATGGGAAGAAGGCATCACTCGCCATAACCGAACCCTCAAGGTTAAAATTAAAAGACTGGGCTTTGTGGATTGCTTGGTTTAAAGCGTCGACTCTAGACGTTTGTCCAGTGCCACTAGCTAACAATTGTTTGTCTTTTGCTAAAACAATCGTGTTAGATTTGGTATGCTTGCATATTTTTGAAGCAAAAATCAAATCTTCAAGTTCACCTTTAGATGGTTTGTTTTCTGTAGCGTAAGTCAAATCTTCAATAGCATCTGTTTTATTGTCCCTACCTTGAACTAAAACACCATTCAAGCAGGTTCTTAGCATACTTTCGGGCAGTTCAACATCGTTTTGAATTAAAATGATCCTATTCTTTTTTCCTTTCAATATTTCAAGGGCATCAGCTGCATATGACGGCGCAATGACCACTTCGCAGAACAATTGGTGTATTTCCTCTGCTGTAGCTTTATCTATTTCCTTGTTGCTAATCAATACTCCGCCAAAGGCTGAAACAGGATCTCCGGCAAGGGCATCCATATAAGCTTGGTGAAGTGTATCTCTCATGGCAAGTCCACAGGCATTGTTGTGCTTTAATATAGCAAATGTTGGGGCGTCATTTTTGAACTCGTTCATTAAGTTCACTGCAGCATCTACATCTAAAAGGTTATTATAAGAAAGTTCTTTTCCATGTACCTTATGAAACATAGCATCAAAATCTCCAAAAAAGAAGCCTTTCTGATGTGGGTTTTCGCCATAACGTAGGACTTGTCCATTAGCCTCGCTAATTTTTAATACTGCTTCCTCGTGGTTCTTATTGAAGTAGTTAAAGATAGCAGTGTCATAGTGAGAGGAAACATTGAAGGATTTGGCTGCAAACCTCTTTCGGTCCTCTAGGGTAGTACTACCTTTGCCCTCTGTGATCAAATCCAGTACTTCACTATAATCGTCCATAGAGGACACACAAAGTACATCCTTGAAGTTTTTTGCGGCTGCCCTGATCAAAGAAATACCACCTATATCAATTTTTTCAATGATATCTTGTTCTGAAGCTCCACTGGCCACCGTTTTCTCAAAAGGATAAAGATCAACAATGACTATATCCAATTGTGGAATATCAAATTCCTTCAATTGTTCTTGATCACCTTGATGATCCTGTCTATTTAAGATGCCTCCGAAAACTTTTGGGTGCAGGGTCTTTACTCTACCTCCTAAAATAGAAGGGTAGCTAGTTACATCCTCAACGGGTACTACTTTTATTCCCAATTCTTTAATGAACTTTTCTGTCCCTCCAGTTGAGTAAATAGTGATCCCTAGTTCATTGAATTTTTGTACAATAGGCGCTAGTCCGTCTTTGTGAAATACTGAAATCAGGGCCGATGTAGCTTTTTTTGTGGTACTCATTATTTGTGTGCTTATCTATTGAAATGAATAAGGACACAAAAGTAGTTCTTTACCTTTAAAAAAGGGGGTAGGTTATCAACAAAACAACCAAAGTTTTAAAGAATTTTGGCCACTTCTTCATTTACGAATTCCAAAAAGCGTTCATCCTCTGATGTAAATGGATCTGGCGTATTAGAATCAATGTCAATTTGCCCAATATTTTCCCCATTCACAAACAAGGGAACTACTATTTCAGCCTTAACGGTAATACTACACGCAATGTAGTTGTCCTGTGCCATAACATCCGGCACCACAAAATTCTGATTGGAGACTGCCACTTGTCCACAAATACCTTTTCCGAAAGGTATTATGGTATGGTCCGTAGGTGCACCAGCATAGGGTCCCAGTTTTAATTCGTTCTTGTCTCCATTTTTAAAATAAAAACCAACCCAATCGTAATGGGCAACGTTTTCTTTTAAAAGCTCGCAAATCTCTAGAAGTCTGGCATTAACATCTTTAGTTTTATTGTCAATTATTGATGTAACTCGTGGTTTTAAAGTAGCTAACATTAGGGTGTTTTTTGCAAAAATATTCAATTCCAAGTTCTACGCCGCTTTTTTCGTTGAAAATTACATGGTGTCATCATTTAAATTTTAGTTAATAATTTTAGGGGTTTTAAGAACGGATAGTTTATTTCGTATTTTTAATCCATGAAATTAATATTTCAAAAGGTATTTTCCATTATCATGGTTTTGTTTCTTATAGCCTCCACGGTCTCATGGACTATAGGATTACATTTCTGTGGAAAATCTTTAGTGGATATTGCTTTTTTTGACCATGCCAAAATATGTGGCATGGATCAGTCTTCAAATGGAAATTCTGAAACTACAGAATGGAACAACATGTCTTGTTGTGCCAGCGAATTAGCGGTGATTGTGGGTCAGGATGATGTAACAACATTCCACTTTGATAGTTCCATAGTACAGCAATTCTCTTCTATTGCATCAAATGCATCCTACGCCTTATTTATTGTTGCTGATGAGCTGGTAACATCTTACAATACATATTCACCTCCTACACTGGTCAGGGATTTGCAGCTTTTTGATCGTGTCTTTTTAATTTGATTTTTTTTAGATTATACGTTATTCTTCCCAATCAATGTTGGTAAGTAAAACGGAATTGAAAACGCCAATGGCTTCAATTTCCTGTTCCAATTATTTAAAAAAATTAAATGAAATACTATTTATATATCTTATTGTTCTTTCCTGTTATATCTCTTTCCCAAGAAAAAGTGGAAGGAATGGTAATGGAAGCTAATGAGGATAAAAAGCACAGAGGTCTATCCGGTGCCAATGTCTATTGGTTGAACTCCCAGATTGGTACCATGACAAATGAAGAGGGGTTGTTTTCCATTCCCTATTCCAAAGAGTATAATAAATTGATTATAAGTTATGTAGGTTTTAAGACCGATACGCTTAGCATCAATGGTCCAAAAATACTGCATCACGCTTTGCAACCTTCAAATATGTTGAATGAGGTAGTTGTGGAGCAGAAAAGGAATGCCCTGCAAAAAACCTTTTTTAGTGCACAAAACGTGGTTACCGTAAACAGTGCAGAACTTCTTAAAGCGGCATGTTGTAACCTTTCTGAAAGCTTTGAGACCAACCCATCTATCGATGTGAATTTTACAGATGCCCTTACAGGTACCAAACAGATTCAAATGCTGGGCCTTACTAGTCCATACCTATTAATAACGCAAGAGAATATTCCTATGGTACGTGGGGCATCCCAAGCTTACGGATTAACTTTTACACCTGGAACTTGGGTAGAGAGTATTCAGATTACCAAGGGAGCGGGAAGCGTGGTTAATGGCTATGAGAGTATATCTGGGCAGATTAATACGGAAATGGTAAAACCGCTGACCGATAGTGAGCTGTTTGTAAACGGATATGCCGCTTTAAATGGTAGATATGAGATCAATACCCATGTCAACAGAAAGCTTACCGATACATGGAGTACAGGACTCTATGTGCATGGCAATCTTAGAAATGCTAACGTAGATGATAATGGGGATGGATTTTTGGATGTGCCTTTAGCTAATCAGATCAACGTGATGAACCGCTGGCAGTACCAAAATCCGGAAACTGGATTTATCAGCTTTATAAATGTGCGTTTTTTAAATGATCAAAAGCAGGTAGGGCAAACCGACTTTAATCCAGATACGGATAAATTCACGGCTAATGCATGGGGTGGAGAAATAGATACACGTCGCTTTGATACTTCTGTAAAGTTGGGGTATGTATTTCCGGAACTGCCCTTTCAAAGTTTGGGCTTCCAGGCATCGTATAGCATGCATAAACAAGAATCCTATTACGGGTTCAATCAATATGATATAGATCACCACAGTCTCTATTCTAACGCCATTTTCAATTCTATTTTAGGGAATACCCAACACAAGTTTAAAACAGGATTGACCTTCGCCTTGGATACCTATAATGAAATTGTGATCTCCCAAGATTATAGCCGTACCGACAATTCGTTGGGTGCTTTTTTTGAGTACAGTTATGATAATTTAGAAAAACTGAGTTTGGTTGCCGGACTTCGTGTGGATACACATAATAGGTTGGGTACCTTTGTCACCCCTAGACTTCATGCACGATATACACCATGGGAAAATTCTAGCCTAAGGGGATCCTTTGGAAAGGGGAGAAGAGCAGCTAATATTTTTGCGGAAAACCAGCAACTATTTGGATCTTCTAGGCAGATTAATATAGGTAATGTAGGGGGTAACATCTACGGATTGGATCCCGAAGTGGCATGGAATTACGGCGTAAGCTTTTTACAGGGATTTAACCTCCTTAATAGGAAAGGGAATGTTACGGTAGATTATTATCGCACCGATTTTGAAAACCAAATTGTAGTAGATTGGGAGAATCCTCAAGAAATAGCATTCTATAATTTAGAGGGGAACAGTTATGCGAACAGCTTTCAAGTAGAACTGGATTATGAGGTGGTGAAGAATGTGGAGGTCCGTGCAGCTTATAAGAATTATGACGTGAAGACTGATTATAATTCTGGTACTTTACAAAAACCCTTACAGGCTAAAAACAGGTTTTTTGCCAACGTGGGTTATGTTACCTTGCCTAAAGACAATGGGGAACAGTGGCGTTTTGATTATACGTTACATGCCGTAGGGGAACAACGCTTGCCCAACACATCCACGAACCCTTCTGAATATCAATTGGGGGCAACTGCAGCTCCCTATAACTTGATGAACGCTCAGGTCACCAAAGTATTTTCCAAACACGTTGAAATGTATATTGGTGGGGAGAATTTGACTAATTTTATGCAGGATAAGGCGATATTGGGTGCAGATGATCCTTTTGGCCCTTATTTTGATACGAGTATTGTATATGCGCCTATCATGGGCAGTATGTACTATGCCGGATTTAGATATAAATTATAATTTTCTTTTTGGTTTCTTACAAATGGGAATCTGAATATGAACTTAAAACAAAAAATATGAAAAAAGGAATCTTAGTAATAGCAATGTTATGTTTTGCCTTGGCGACTTACGCCCAGGATAAAAATAAGAAAATGACTATGGAGGTTGATGGTAAATGTGAGATGTGCAAAATGCGTATTGAAAAAGCTGCCTTGAGGGTGCCAGGGGTAAAATATGCCCTTTGGGATATCCCGTCGCACCAGCTGTCCTTGATAATGGACGAGCGCAAGACCAACTCCATGGAAATAAAGACAGCCTTAGTGGCAGTGGGCCACGACACCAAAGAACTTAAGGCTACAAAGGAAGCCTATGAGCAAGTTCATCCTTGCTGCCGTTACCGAGAAGACAATACGGACGATAGCAAAAAACATTAAACAAATAAAAAAACGCTCTGGATTCCAGAGCGTTTTTTTTATCTAATAAATGCTTAAGGTTTTAGCCTTTTACATCATTCCTGGCATACCTCCACCCATTGACGGACCTGCAGAAGATTCTTCTTTAATATCTACCAATGCGCATTCTGTAGTCAAGATCATTCCGGCAACAGAAGCGGCATTTTCCAATGCTACTCTGGTTACTTTCTTGGGATCTATGATACCTGCTTTAAGCATGTCTACATAGGTTTCAGTTTTGGCATCGTAGCCAAAATGACCTTTGCCTTCCAATACTTTTGCAACCACTACAGATCCTTCACCACCTGCATTTTCTACTATAGTCCTTAAAGGCGCTTCAATAGCTCTTGCAACAATCTGCAATCCTGTTTCTTCGTCTGCATTTTCTACTTTTACAGAAGAGAGAACTGCTTTGGCACGTACTAAGGCAACTCCACCACCGGCAACGATTCCTTCTTCTACAGCTGCTCTTGTGGCGTGTAGGGCATCATCAACGCGGTCTTTTTTCTCTTTCATTTCTACTTCAGATGCAGCACCTACATATAGTACAGCTACACCACCGGCCAATTTAGCCAAACGTTCCTGAAGTTTTTCTTTATCATAATCAGATGTTGTGCTCTCAATTTGAGATTTAATCTGATTCACCCTTGTTTTAATATCGCTTGCATTACCAGCGCCATTTACAATTGTAGTATTGTCCTTGTCTATGGTTACTTTTTCACAAGTACCCAGCATGTCCAAAGTTGCGTTTTCCAAGGTGAAACCTCTTTCTTCAGAAATAACGGTACCGCCAGTTAAGATAGCGATGTCTTCCAACATGGCTTTTCTTCTGTCTCCAAATCCTGGCGCCTTAACGGCTGCAATTTTTAAAGAACCTCTTAATTTATTTACTACCAAAGTGGCTAATGCCTCTCCATCAACATCTTCAGCAATAATTAAAAGTGGCTTACCAGATTGGGCTACAGGCTCCAATACAGGAAGAAGATCTTTCATGGAAGATATTTTCTTATCAAATAAAAGGATATAAGGATTTTCTAAATTGGTCATCATCTTTTCAGAATCTGTCACAAAGTATGGAGATAAGTATCCTCTATCAAATTGCATTCCTTCCACAACATCCACATAAGTGTCTGTTCCTTTTGCTTCCTCTACGGTGATAACACCTTCTTTTCCTACTTTTCCAAAAGCTTGGGCGATAAGCTCACCAATGGTATCATCGTTATTAGCAGAAATAGTAGCTATTTGTTTTATTTTTTCAGAAGAATCACCAACTTTTTTGGTCTGTTTGGCCAAATCGGCAACGATAGCTTCAACGGCCTTGTCTATTCCTCTTTTAAGATCCATTGGATTGGCTCCAGCGGCAACATTCTTTAACCCTTCCTTTACAATTGCTTGTGCTAGAACTGTTGCGGTAGTTGTACCGTCACCAGCGAGGTCGTTGGTTTTAGAAGCAACTTCTTTAACCATTTGGGCTCCCATATTTTCAAGGGGATCTGCCAATTCTATTTCTTTTGCTACGGTAACACCATCTTTAGTCACCATAGGAGCTCCAAAGGATTTGCTGATGATAACGTTTCTACCTTTTGGTCCCAAGGTTACTTTTACAGCGTTTGCCAAGGCATCCACACCTCGCTTTAGGCCATCACGTGCTTCAATATCAAATTTTATATCTTTTGCCATTTTCTTAGTTGTTTTTGTTGATTAAATAATTGCGAAAATGTCACTTTCGCGCATGATAAGGTAATCCTTACCTTCCAATTTTAATTCGGTGCCGGTATATTTTCCGTAAAGAACGGTGTCGCCAACTTTTACTGTTATTTTGTCGTCTTTAGTACCAGGACCAACTGCTACTACCTTTCCTTGTTGTGGTTTTTCTTTTGCGGTCTCTGGAATATAAATACCTGAGGCAGTTTTTGTTTCAGCAGCCATAGGCTCTATAAGGACCCTATCCGCTAATGGTTTGATGTTTACTTTAGACATATTTTTAGTTTTTAAATTTTAAATTGCTGGTTTATTATATGGCAGAAATTATGCCAATGGTTTAAAACTGACATATTGTAAAACAAAAATGCCAGCTTGTCATTCAAGCTGGCATTTTTGTGTATCGTATCGTATGTTTTTTACTCCTTGTTTTCCACTGGAGTAGCTTCATCCGCAGTAGGTAAAGCTTCCGGCAAACTTTCAGGAACTGTAGTTTCTATATCATCCCCTTGTAATAACTTTGAATCGTTGGTGCTAAGACTACCTTTTATGGCCACGTTAGATAACAATATTAAGACGATTAATAAAGTTGCCAATGTCCAGGTACTCTTATCCAAGAAGTCTCCTGTTTTTTTAACCCCACCAACTACTTGGTTTCCGCCTCCGCCAAATGAGGAAGATAATCCGCCACCTTTAGGGTTTTGCACCATAATAACCAACACTAATAGAAGGCAAACAACAATGATAAGAATAAGGAAAATTGAAAATGTACTCATTATATTATTAGTTTTCTTTTTGTATTTTCTCTACCGTTTTTATTCGGTCTGCAAAGAAACTACTTTTTTCTGGATATTTCAAACTTAAAATCCTGTAAGCCTGTATTGCTTTTTTATACTTTTTCTGTTCCAAATATACTTTGGCAAGGGTCTCGGTCATTAGTTCATTTTTGTCCATTTTTAAGGACTCGGAAATGTCTATCTTATCTATTTTCTCACGAGGAACAATTTTCGGATTATTTTCAATAAACTTATCAATTAAGTCGAACTTTTTCCTTTTGGCCTTCCCATCTTCATCTTCAAAACTAGTTTTGTTATCTAATGATAGGTCATGGTTGTCCTCTTTTATTACTTGTCTTTCTATGGGAGTTGCTGAGGTGAGTTGAAGCCATTCCATAAATGAATATTTTTCTTTTTTGGTAAAGGGCAAAGGCTTGCCTATTTCCAGTTTTTCTTCGGCTGCTTTTTTAGCATTTGCAATGGATTCGTCAATATGGGGATCCATGGATTTAAAAAGGGCAGGGTCCAAAATTTGCTCTGCCTCCTTTACATTTTGAGGTAAAGGATTGTCCTCGGTTTCTTCATTGAGCATTGTTTCAATAGGGGTGTCTGCAGCAACTTCCTCGGAAATGGTCTCATGTTCATTGATGGAGAGACTTCTACCAGAAATGGAATCTGCAATGGCATTTTGAAGAAAATCTCTGGATGTAATAAAATCAAAAAGCACATCCCTATCTGTAGTATGGGCAGCGGTAATTTTAAGCGCATTGTTAAATTTGAAACTGTTCAAATTTTTAAGCCCTTTTAGATGAATGGCCCTAGCCGCCTGAAAATAGGGGTACTCCTCAATAATGTCCTCGAGTTGCTTCGTCTGCACTGGGGAAACTACCTTGCTTGGATGTTGCAATAAAAATGTAAAATCCGATACGTTCATACCTAATATCTACCAATCGGCTAATGATGCGTTAAAAATGTCTTGGGTTATTCTTTCAAAAATAACTTCATGTGCCTCGCCTTTTACACTATCTAAAAGGGTGTTGGCATCGTAATCATAAAAGAACGAAAAATTCTTTTCAAAATCTGAATCTTCTTTGGTCTTATTAAAAAAGCGAACTTTTACGCCTATAGTCAATCTGTTTTGGGCGGCCGTCTGGTTTGAGGTTGCTGTCATGGGAGCCACCCTATATTCAATAATTTCCCCTTCGTAGATTAGATCCCCTCCAGCTGTGGTAAGATCCAAACTGGTCTGGTTTAAGATAAGATCTTGCAGTGCCAAGGTGAAATCCCTATCTAAATTCGGTTCAATGGTAGAACCCGGACTTTGAGCTGCATAATTTTGAAAATAATTTACTTGGAATGTCGTAGCAGTTCCTACGTTTCCTCCTGTAAAGTTATACACCCCACATCCTTGAAGGGTAAAAACAACCATGAGTAGAATTGTTAAATTTAGTATTCTGGTCATGTTATAGATTGTATTGTTTGATTTTTCGGTAAAGGGTTCGTTCCGATATGCCTAATTCTGCTGCTGCTGCTTTTCGTTTGCCCTTGTTGCGTTCCAAAGATTTTTTAATTAATTCAATTTCCTTTTCATGTAAAGATAGGGTTTCCTCTTCTTCTATTTCCTCAGCAAAATGATACTTGTCGTCTTGAACTGACTTGTTTGGGGTACCCTCAATTTTTGGTTCTGGTAGGCTTAAAACTGCCGCTTCATTATTTTGCTCTTCTTGGTCCGTAAATTCTTCCTCATCTTCTTCCTTTCCATAAATTTTGCGGATCAAGTTCTCGTTCTCTTCCTGAACCTTTTCGGTGTCATTGTTTTTCAACAATTCCAGCGTTAGCTTTTTAAGATCATTTAAATCGCCCTTCATGTCAAAAAGCACTTTGTAGAGAATTTCGCGTTCATTACTAAACTCACTCTCTTTCCGTTCTTGTTTAATTACCGCAGGCAGATTGGAGCCGCTAGAATTGGGCAAATAGCCGTTCAAGGTAGATAATGAAATAGATCTTTGTTCTTCCAAAACCGATATTTGTTCAGCAATATTTCGCAATTGACGAATATTTCCTGGCCAGCGGTATTTTAAAAGCGATTGAACCGCATCATCTTCCAATCGAATGGTTGGCATTTTGTATTTCTGGCCAAAGTCAGAAGCAAATTTTCTAAAAAGTAAATGAATGTCTTCCTTTCTGTCCCTCAAGGGCGGAATATTTATTTCCACTGTACTAAGCCTGTAGTAAAGATCTTCCCTGAAACGTTCTTTTTTAATGGCCTCGAACATATTTATATTGGTGGCAGCTACGATGCGAACATTCGTTTTTTGAACTTGTGAGGAGCCTACTTTTAGAAATTCCCCATTTTCTAAAACCCGCAAAAGGCGTACTTGGGTGGTAAGCGGTAGTTCGCCAACTTCATCTAAAAAAATGGTCCCGCCATCAGTAACTTCAAAATAACCACTTCGTGTAGCGGTTGCTCCTGTAAATGCACCTTTTTCATGGCCAAAAAGCTCACTATCTATGGTGCCTTCAGGAATGGCTCCGCAATTGACAGCAATATATTTTGCATGTTTTCTATGAGATAGGGCATGTATAATCTTGGGAATTGCCTCTTTACCAACCCCACTCTCTCCAGTAACCAAAACAGAAATATCGGTAGGTGCCACTTGAATGGCCTTTTCTATTGCTCTATTGAGCTTTACATCATTCCCGATGATTTCAAATCGTTGTTTTATGGCTTGTACCGATTCCATTTTTATACGTTCATTATAAGGGTTTTTAAGAAGGGTAAAAGTGATTTAACCTTAAAATGGTTCCTTATTATTAATTATTATCACTGTATCCTATGGCTTCTCCAATCAGGGTGGCAGAGGTACAATCATTTATTTTTACGTTCACAAAATCTCCAACTTTGTAATTTTCCTTGGGAAAAACAACAACGGTGCTCTGGGTATTCCTACCCATCCATTGCAGATCGGATTTTTTTGAGGCTCCTTCAATCAGGACTTCCTCCACTTTTCCTACATGCTGTTTGGTTCTATAATGGCCATGTTCCCGTTGCATGGCAATGATCTCTGCTAACCTTCTTTTTTTGACAGGTTCTGTAACATCATCTTCCATTTTGCGTTCTGCCAAGGTTCCAGGTCTTTCTGAATAGGCATACATGTATCCGAAATCATATTTTACCTTTTCCATAAGAGAGAGGGTATCTTGGTGATCCTCTTCAGTTTCAGTAGGGAATCCAGAAATCATATCTTGTGATATAGAGCATTCAGGGATAATTTGTCTGATATTATCTATAAGTTTAAAATATTCCTCTCTGGTGTGCAACCGGTTCATCGCCTTTAGGATTCTGTTGCTTCCACTTTGTACTGGTAAATGTATGTAGTTGCATATATTCCTGTGTTTTGCCATCACACGTATCACGTCCAAGGTCATATCCTGCGGATTGGAAGTGGAAAATCTAATTCTTAATTTAGGTTGTGCTATGGCTACCATATCTAAAAGATTGGAGAAATTTACCGCAGTTGCCTTTTGCATATCACTGGCGTTTTCAAAATCTTTTTTCAATCCTCCGCCATACCATAGGTAGCTATCTACATTTTGTCCCAAGAGAGTTATCTCCTTAAAGCCTTTGTTACAAAGGTCTTCTACCTCTTCCAAGATAGATTGGGGATCCCTACTGCGTTCGCGCCCTCTTGTAAAAGGAACAACACAAAAAGTACACATATTGTCGCAACCTCGGGTAATGGAAACAAAGGCCGAAACCCCATTTGATTGCAAACGGACAGGCGATATGTCCCCATAGGTCTCCTCTTTAGAAAGGATAACGTTTACGGCATTTCGGCCCTCATCAATCTCTTGTATTAAATTGGGTAGGTCCTTGTAGGCATCTGGACCTACAACCATATCTACTATTTTTTCTTCCTCTAACAATTTAGTCTTCAAGCGTTCTGCCATACAACCCAAAACCCCAACCTTCATTTGTGGCCTTAGTTTTTTTACCGCGTTGAATTTTTCTAATCGCTTGCGGACCGTAAGTTCTGCTTTTTCCCTTATAGAACACGTATTTACCAAAACAAGATCGGCCTCTTCTAAGATATCGGTGGTGTTAAATCCGTTATTAGCTAAAATGGAAGCTACAATTTCACTATCGGAAAAGTTCATGGCACAGCCATAACTTTCTATGTAAAGTTTGCGTTTGTTCTCTTGATTTTTATCGATGGATAGGGGTGTACCCTGAACCGATTCATCTATTATCTTCTCCATGGTATCGTAATTGCCTTTAACTCAAATAGGCCTGCAAAGATAGGATTAATTGAAGAATCGTGACAATTTGACAGTTAAATATTTGTCAAAATCATTAGTAAAATTTATGGAAGAGAAATAATAAATTGATTAGAACCATTTATATAAAAGGAAAATTCAAATAATAGGCTTTCCTTTTGCCTAGTTTTTACAGGGAGTAAAGAATTTTATAAAATATATATTTAGGTAAAATGAGGTTATGTGATGAAAGAAGTTATGTGAATAATTACTTATGATATTAGTATACCTTAATATATAGTCTGTATTAATTTGGTTAAGAAAGTGTAAAAAGGTGACGCCAAAACATTACCTGATCATCAAGAATTGGGTGCTTTTTTCATATGTAATGATGGTATAAAGCATTAAATAAAAAAATTGATATACTTTTGTGTCAACAAAAAAGATTGAATGGCAAAGAATTTAGTAATTGTAGAGTCGCCTGCTAAAGCAAAAACGATAGAGAAATTTTTAGGGAAGGATTATAAGGTAGAGTCCAGTTTTGGACATATTGCCGACCTGCCTTCTAAGGAGTTAGGAGTTGATGTTGAAAACGGTTTTAAACCAAAATACATTGTTGACAGCGATAAAAAGGCACTTGTAAAAAAACTAAAGGACCTTGCTCAAAAAGCGGAAATCATTTGGTTAGCTAGTGATGAGGATAGAGAGGGAGAGGCTATATCGTGGCATTTGGCAGAAGAACTGAACCTCGATAAAGCAAAGACCAAAAGAATTGTTTTTAACTCCATAACCAAATCTGCTATTCAAAGGGCAATCGAGAATCCCCGTGAAATAAATTATAATTTGGTCAATGCCCAACAAGCGAGAAGGGTGTTGGACAGGTTAGTAGGGTACGAATTATCTCCTGTACTATGGAAAAAAATTAAACCTGGACTTTCTGCGGGTAGGGTACAATCTGTTGCCGTGCGATTAATTGTGGAACGTGAAAGGGATATTGATGGATTTTCCCCTGAAGCCTCATTTAAAATCTCTGCCGTTTTTAAAACGAAGGAAGGAATCGCTTTTTCTGCTAAAATGAATAAAACTTTTTCATCACAAGAAGGAGCTGAAACATTTCTAAAACAAAATATTGGCGCTAATTTTTCTGTCGCTAACCTAGATAAAAAGCCTGCTAAAAAATCACCTGCAGCTCCTTTTACCACATCAACCCTACAACAAGAAGCTTCAAGAAAAATTTATTTTTCCGTTGGCAAGACCATGCAAGTGGCGCAACGTTTATACGAAGCCGGACTTATCACTTATATGAGAACGGATAGTGTTAACCTATCCAAAGAGGCATTAACAGAAGCAAAGGATGCCATTATTAGTAATTATGGTAAGGAATACAGTACAGTAAGAAACTTCACAGGCAAGAGTAAAGGAGCTCAAGAGGCTCATGAGGCTATCCGTCCTACTGACATGAAAATACAGTCGCCTTCTTTGGATCGCGACCAATCCAAACTTTACGATCTAATTTGGAAACGTACCCTGGCCTCACAAATGAGCGACGCCCAATTGGAGCGTACCAATGTAAAAATTAGTACCAGTACCCATAAAGATGAGTTCAGTGCTAATGGGGAGGTGATCAAATTTGATGGATTCCTAAAAGTGTATATGGAAGGGATCGATGATGAGGATATGCCGGAAGAGCAAGATGGAATGTTACCTGCAATGAAAGAAGGGGATGCACTTGCCAACACCAATATATCAGCTACAGAACGTTTTTCAAGAGCACCTTATAGATATAGTGAAGCCTCTTTGGTAAAAAAGTTAGAGGAACTAGGTATTGGAAGACCATCTACCTATGCCCCAACCATTTCTACAATCCAAAATAGGGGTTATGTAGAAAAAGGAGCCATCGAAGGCACGGAAAGGAACTATATGCAATTAGTCCTTAAAGGCGATAAGTTAACGACTAAAGAGCTCACCGAAAAAGTTGGTTCAGATAAGGGAAAATTAGTACCTACTGATATAGGTATAATTGTTACCGATTTTTTGGTAGATCATTTCGCGAATATTTTGGATTATAACTTTACTGCCAAGGTAGAGGAGGATTTTGATGAGATTGCTGCTGGAGCAGAGGATTGGCAAAAGGTGATGGGTAATTTTTATAAGGATTTCCATCCCAATGTCATCGATGTAGAGGAAAATGCCGATCGCGCAAGCGGGGAACGTATTCTAGGAAAAGATCCTAAATCCGGTAGGCAGGTTTCTGTTCGTTTGGGAAGATTTGGACCTATGGTGCAGATTGGAACAGTAGAAGAGGAAGAAAAGCCCTTGTTTGCAAGTTTATTGCCAGAGCATTCGTTAAATACCATTTCTTTCGATGAGGCTATGGATCTTTTTAAACTACCCAGGAAATTGGGGGTATATAAAGGGGAAGAAGTGGAAGCCAATGTAGGTAGGTTTGGACCTTATGTGAGATTTGGGAAAACATTTGTTTCTATGGCACAAGGAGAAAGTGCTTTGGATATCACTATGGAAAGGGCAGCGGAGCTTATCCAAGAGAAGGAATTGGCCGATGCACCTATAGCTATTTTTGAAGAAAAAGGAGTGACCAAGGGTACAGGACGCTTCGGACCATTTATAAAGTGGGACGGCATGTTTATAAACGTAAACAAGAAGTACGATTTCGACAACCTTTCCAAAGAGGATATTATTGAATTGATAGAGGCTAAAAAACAGAAAGAAATTGATAAATTAGTCCAAGATTGGCCTAAAGAAGGGATACGCATAGAAAAGGCAAGATGGGGTAGGCACAATATCCTAAAAGGAAAAATTAAAGTTGAGCTTTCAAAAGATGTAGACGCCACCAAAATTAGCTTAGAAGATGCTAAGGCGTTAATAGAAAAAAAGACACCAAAGAAAAAAACAAAGGCTAAAGCCAAACCTAAAGCGAAGAAATAATTATGGCATTTGATTTTTTGGTTCCTGTAGCGGATAAGGTATTGGCTCATTGTGAATTACTTCCACCTCAGGCACTGGGAAAGAACATTTTTAAGCATACAGAACGCAAAGGGCTACCAGTTTTGGCTAATGCCACAATCGCTATTTTCGGGGTACAAGAATCCAGAAATGCTTTTGAGAAAAAAATGGGGCGTTTAGATATTTCTGGCATTCGCCTCCAACTGTACAAACTCATGTTAGGTAATTGGAACTCTACCATAGTGGATTTAGGTGATGTAGAACAAGGAGAAGAGGTAGAGGATACTTATTTTGTGGTCAAAGAAATAGTAGCAGGTCTACTAGAAGAGCAAATCATACCTATTGTAATAGGTGCAACCCAAGACGTCACCTACCCCACTTACAGGGCCTTTGATGGGATTAAAAGTATGGTCAACCTAGTAGCTATTGACAGCCGGTTCGATTTTGGAGATGCAGAAGAACTCATATCCTCCAATTCATATATGAGTAAAATCATTACGGACAAACCTAACAATCTTTTTAATTTTTCAAATATTGGCTATCAAAGTTATTTCAATGCCCAAGAGGAAATAGATCTCATGGAGCGTCTCTTTTTTGATGCCTATCGTCTGGGAGAGATCGCATTTGATATCTCCTTGGCGGAACCAGTGTTGAGAAATGCGGATCTTGTTAGCTTGGATGCCCGAGCCATTAGAGCGGCCGACATTGGTTTATCGGATAATTTTTCTCCTAATGGATTTACAGGACGAGAGATATGCGCTATTGCAAGATATGCCGGAATCAGTGATAAAGTTTCCCTTTTTGGGATCTATGAAATTGAAAATAGTGCACAGTCATTCCAGTTGATATCACAAATAATATGGTACTTTATAGAGGGGGTTAATTTTAGAATAAAGGAATCTCCTTACCTTAATAAAGACTCCTTTACCAAGTTTATTGTTCCTACAGATGACCAAGATTTAATATTCTACAAAAGTAATCTTACCGAAAGGTGGTGGGTAGAGGTCCCATCAATTTTAACTTCACATAATAAAACAAAGACACCTGCGTTATTACCATGCACAGAAAAGGACTATTTGGAAGCATGTAATCAAAATATTCCCGAAAGGTGGTTTAAAGCCTATAAGAAAGGCTTTAATTAATCAAATTTTTTTTCAAGTATAAACTGTTTCGATACAATAATTTATTTAAAAAGCAGTTTTAGAAAGTAATAAAAGCAATTGCAGTTTGCAATCTTAAATCGAAATTTAACCTAAAGTATGAAGAAGCTATTGTTGTTATCTATAGCATTTGTTTTTTTACTCGCAAGTTGTGGGTCCAAAACAAAAGGGGAATTAGTTGGAGCCCAAGGTAAAAAATGGTACCCGGAAAAACCATATGGAATGGAATTGATTCCAAGGGGCGCCTTTACCATGGGTAAGTCAGAAGAAGACATGGCCCAAACCCTAAATGCACCGACCAAGACCGTAACTGTAACCTCCTTTTACATGGATGATACAGAAATCACAAATAGTGAATACCGTCAATTCGTGGATTGGGTAAAGGATTCTATTACTAGAACCAAATTGGCCATCCTAGCAGATGAGTTGGGATTAGGACCAGAAGATGGAGGAATCGGGGATTATGCATTCATGGATGCAGATACTACTAGAATGTCGGCCTACCAGAAATACATGATGAACAATTATCAAGGTATGGGAGAGACAGGGTATGAAGGTAGAGCCTTGAACACAGACCAGGACTTGGTTTGGGATATCAATGATTATCCCGATGAATATTATACAGAGATCATGGTAGATTCTATGTATTTAAAGGAGGAAGAATCCTATAATGGTCAACGTATTATAGATGTTAAGAAATTAAAGTATAGTTACAAGTGGATGGATATTGAGGCTGCGGCCCGTTCCAAGACTGGTAATAGGAAAGATTTTGTTAGACAGGAAATGTTAGAGATCTATCCTGATACCACCGTATGGATTAAGGATTTTGAATACTCTTATAATGAACCCATGCACAATGACTATTTCTGGCACGATGCATACAGCGATTATCCCGTAGTTGGGGTGTCATGGCAACAGGCAAAAGCCTTTTGTAACTGGAGGACCAAGTTTAAGAATGACGACCAAAAGAGCAGAAGCAAACAATTTGTTAACCAATTTAGGTTGCCTACGGAAGCGGAATGGGAATATGCAGCAAGAGGAGGAATTGAAGGAGGTACTTATCCTTGGGGTGGTCCATACGTAATCAGTGATACTGGTTGTTTTATGGCCAACTTTAAACCTCAGAGAGGCGATTATGCCGCGGATACAGCTTTATATACTGTAGAGGCAAAATCCTTTGAACCTAATGATTTTAACCTTTACAATATGGCAGGTAACGTGGCGGAATGGACCAATTCCAGTTATGATCCAAATTCATATGAGTTTGTTTCCACAATGAACCCAAATGCCGTCTCTGCATCTAACAGAAGAAAGGTAATCCGAGGAGGATCCTGGAAAGATGTTGCTTATTTCTTACAAGTGAGCACCCGAGATTATGAATATCAGGATTCTGCCCGTAGTTACATAGGTTTTAGGACCGTACAAGACTACATGGGAGAACAGGATGCTACTAACTAATTAAATTCACTGCGTGATTAACAATAAACCAAATCCTTATTATTTAACATTAAACTAAAATTAAATTTACTATTATGGCACAGTCAAAATCAACAAAAAAATTATTTAACATGGCCTATGGGCTTGGCGCATCTATCGTAATTATTGGTGCATTATTTAAAATTCTACACTGGGAATTCGGTCCATTAACTGGAGGCCTTTTATTGGCAGTAGGACTTATTACAGAAGCATTAATTTTCGCGATCAGTGCATTTGAACCTATCGAAGAGGAATACGATTGGTCTTTAGTCTATCCAGAATTGTCTGGTGGAGAATTAGCTGCTAGGAAAGCAAATGGATCTACTGAAATAAAGGATGCTGAAACATCTTTGTCTAAAAAATTAGATGATCTTTTGAAAGAAGCAGGTGTTGACGCAGAGTTAATGAGCAGCTTGGGAAGTAGCATCAAAAATTTCGAAGGTGCAGCCAAAGGTATTGCTCCTACAGTAGATGCTATGGAATCTACCAAGAAATATTCTAACGAAATGTCACAGGCAGCAGCTCAAATGGAATCACTGAACAGTCTTTACAAGGTTCAATTGGATAGCGCAAGCAGACAAGCTTCTATCAATGAGGAAGTAGTTCAAAATTCTAGTGCCCTTAAGGAGCAAATGGCTTCATTGGCAACTAACCTTTCTTCTTTGAACGGAGTTTATGGTGGAATGCTTTCTGCAATGAGTAAAAACTAATTAGCGTACCTAGTTAACCCAAATCAAATTATCAATTAAAACCTAATTAGAAAACATGGCAGGAGGAAAACAATCACCACGTCAGAAAATGGTAAACTTAATGTACTTGGTCTTCATTTGTATGTTGGCCTTGAACATGAGTAAGGAAGTACTAGCAGCTTTCGGTCTTATGAACGAAAAGTTAGAAGCGTCCAATACCAAAACAACAGAAAATAACCTTGCCTTCTTGAGCGGCTTGGAAACAAAAGCAGGCGAAAACGAAGAAAAATTTGGACCTCTTTTGCAAGATGCGAAGAAAATAAAGGTATTATCCCAAGAGTATTTTGCTTACTTGGAAAATCTTAAAAAGGAAATGACGGAGGGTGTAGAAGACCCTAAAGATTATCAGGTCATGGACAAAACAGATTATCTAGATCAAAAATTCTTTCAAGGTGATAACTTAGGCAAGGAAGGTCAAGAATTCATGAAAAGAATCACGGATTACCGTAACCAAGTTACTACCGTTTTGCCAGCAAGCATGCAAGAAGTTAAAGATGCTGTAAAAACAAGATTTGAAACTGGCGATGCTAAAGGTAAGGTGACAAACAGGGATGGGATCAAAGTAGATTGGTTGGCGTATCATTATGAAGGATTCCCTTTAATAGCATCTTTAACCAAGCTAACTGCCCTGCAGGCCGATATAAAGTCTACCGAGCAAGATGCCCTTAAGGCAATGTTGCAAGGACAGTTAACTAGTGAGGTATCTATGACCAACTATACTACCTTGTTGGAGCAAGAGAAATCTGCTTACTATCAAGGAGAGAAATTTACAGGAAACATTGTTTTGGGTCGTAAGGATGCCACTACAAGACCTAACGAGGTGAATTTAACTTTGGATGGTAGGAAATTAAAAGAAGGTCCGGATTTTGTTATCGAGGATGGTAGAGTAAAACTTTTGGTAAGTGCTGGAAGTGCTGGAGATCATACGATCAAAGGAAACTTAGTGTTCATGCAGGACGGTGAGCCTACTGAAGTAGCCGTAAACTCTACTTTTGCAACCATTACAAAACCTAATGCAGCTGTAATCTCTGCAGATAAAATGAATGTGGTTTATCGTGGGGTTTCCAATCCTATTACCATCTCTATTCCTGGTATTCCAGATAACAATGTGAATGCAAATGCTCCTGGTCTTTCAAGATCTAGCGGAAGTAAGTACGTTATGAATCCTGGGACAGGTAGAACAGTGACTATCAACGCTTCAGGTAAATTACCTGATGGACAAGTTGTTGGTTCCAAGACAGAATTCAGGATCAAGGATATTCCAAGACCAGAAGGTTCTATAAGAGGAGAAAGTGGTAGTGTTAAAATGCCTAGGAACAACCTAGAAATCTCTACTGTTGGCGCTATGTTGGATGATTTTGATTTTGATTTGAATCTTGCTGTTAGCGGATTTAAATTTAAAGTACCAGGTCAGCCTACAGTTAGTGTAAACGGAAACAAGCTTGATGATAGAGCCAAATCTGCCCTTAAAAGAGCAGGTCGTGGAGACGCGGTTCAAATATTTGATATTGAAGCTTATATTACGAATAACAAGAGTTATAAACTTAAGAAAGTTTCTCCTGTAGTCGTGGAACTTACAAACTAGTAAATTTAAAAAGCGTCCTGTAGTGGTATGTTGTTGGAATATGTATAGCAGTGTACCACTAAAGGACAAATTACATGTAAGGTGTAATGAATACATAAATTATAAAAAATGAATTGGAAGAATGTTTTATTAATCGGAGCTGTTGCACTGTTACCAATCTCAATGATGGCCCAGGCGAATATTCTGAACGCCAAAATGCCCGATGAGGTAGGCAAGAAAACAGCCGCGCAAAAAGCGAATGATAATGATGCTCCATTAAAATATGGTTATGTAGATGATAGGGATATCCTTTGGTCTAAAACCGTTTGGGAGGTCATCGATTTGGATGAGCGTGTTAATTTTCCTTTGTACTATCCATTAGATACCATTGGTATTGGTTCTGATAGGAGGTCATTGTATGATGTTCTAATGAAAAATGTCAAGAGTGGTAAATTGAAGGATATCTATGCCGATGCCTACTTTACTGAAAAAAGAACCCTTGAAGATTTAGCGGCTACCCTTCAAAAAGTGGATACGACAGATTCTGGATACGAGCAGTTTAATGCTGGTGAACAAATTTCTCAGGAATACATCAATAGGAGAAATCTTACTGCTGCCGATCTTGAAGAATATCTAATAAAGGGTATTTGGTATTTTGACAAGCGTCAAGGTGAATTAAAATATAGATTGTTGGGTATTGCTCCGGTTGCACCCGATGTTAACTTTATTGACGACGAATCTATGGATCTTGCCGAAGCTAAAGTGCCTTTGTTTTGGGTATGGTACCCAAGTGCAAGAGATATCTTGCATGAGGCCAAAGTTTTCAACCAAAGAAACACAGCACAACCCATATCTTTTGATATGTTGCTTAATGCCCGTAGGTTCCATTCCACAATTTATAAAGAGGATAATGTTCACGGAGACCGTGCTATTAAGGATTACATCACGGACAACGCTCTATTCCAAGTTTTGGAAGCCCAACGTATAAAAGAGGTAATAAGAGACAGGGAACAAGACATGTGGTCCTATTAGGTTTATAAATAAAACTCCAATTCAATACATATTATAAAAACGCTGCATGTTACATGCGGCGTTTTTTTATTTTTGCAACATGGTAGATTACTTAGTTGTAGGATTAGGATTGGCAGGAATTTCATTTTGTGAAGTTTTAGAAGAACGGAATACATCTTTTAAGGTGATTTCTGATGACTCACAAACTTCTTCCAATGTGGCTGGGGGCTTATACAATCCGGTAATCCTTAAACGTTTTACCTTGGCATGGGATGCCAAGGCTCAATTGGACCAAGCCATTCCATTCTACAATAGGCTAGAGCAGAAGTTAGAGACCCAATTGGATTATAAGTTGCCAGTATTAAGACGGTTTGCATCCATTGAGGAACAGAATATGTGGTTTGAAGCTGCCGATAAGCCACAACTGTCCCATTTTTTATCTACTAAGATCCTACCGAACAAGAATGGCGCTATAGATGCCCCTTTTGGTTATGGGGAGGTGCTTCACACTGGACGAGTTGCTACCAAAAAATTACTTCAAGAGTATAAAAACTACCTGGTTAAAAAAGATTTGATCCTACAGGAAACCTTTTTATTTGATCAACTGGTTTTTGGAATAGATCAAGTTAGTTATAAGGGACTTACAGCTAAAAATGTGGTGTTTGCCACCGGGTATGGACAAAGCTCCAATCCCTTCTTTAATTATTTACCCCTTAATGGTACCAAAGGGGAATTATTGACTATAAAGGCTCCCGAATTAAAAGAAGATAGGGTCATTAAATCCTCCGTTTTCATAATACCGTTGGGTAATGATCTTTATCGGGTTGGAGCCACATACAAATGGAAGGATAAAACAAATATTCCCACAGCCGAGGCAAAGTCCGAACTTCTGGAAAAGCTCAACACCTTTTTAAAATGTGATTATGAGGTTGTGGATCATGTTGCCGGCATTAGGCCAACCGTCGCTGATAGGCGACCTTTGGTAGGGAGACATCCAGAAAAAGAGAACGTATATGTTTTGAACGGGTTTGGCTCTAGAGGAGTAATGACTGCACCAAAAACGGCACTTGATCTCTATAATTATGCAGAAAAAGGAGTGCCCTTGTCCAAGGAGATTGATATAGATCGATTTACGAAAAAATATTATCTCATTAATTCTTAATGGCGCTCGGATCGTACTTCATAAATAGGTTGATCCAGATATTTCGGGACAATCTCATAATAACAGGCATAAATCCAATCATGGTAGCTACAATAGCAATAAACGTATTGACTAAAGTAGTGCCAACAAATAAAAATGCAATAACAAAAGCAGCAACGGCAAAGGCAATACCTACACCATAACTCACATACATGGCCCCATAAAAAAAGGAGGGTTCAATTTTATATTTGGTGTTGCAATGCGAACAACGCTCATTCATTTTCAACAAATTACCCAAATGATATGGATTTTGGTCCAAATACATGCTTTCTTGATGGCATTTAGGGCAACTTCCTGTTAAAATGCTGTAGAGTTTGTTTCCTTTTTTTAACATTTGCATAAAATTTGTACAAAGGTACAATTTATTGATTTTTATTTAAGTAACAAGGGTCACAAAACATGCTGAATATACATAATCTTTCTGTTTCATTTGCTGGGGAATATTTGTTTGAAGAAATAGCTTTTAGATTAAATGCTGGAGATAGGGTAGGACTTATTGGAAAAAATGGAGCTGGTAAATCTACCCTGCTCAAATTATTGTCCAAAGAATTAGAACCGGATACGGGTGTTATCGCCTCGGACAAGGATATTAGAATTGGATTTCTTAAACAGGATATAGATTTTGAACTTGGGAGATCTGTCTTGGAGGAAGCCCAACAGGCATTCAAGGAAATCAAGGAATTGGAATTTCAATTGGATACTATTAACCATCAGTTGGTAGAGCGCACCGATTATGAAAGCGAAGGTTACAATCAATTAATCATAGACCTAAATGATATTACCCATCTCTACGAAATTTTAGGGGGGTACAATTACCAAGGAGAGACAGAAAAAATTCTTCAAGGACTTGGATTTAGAAGAGAAGATTTTAATAAGAAGACCGAGACCTTTTCAGGAGGATGGCGTATGCGAATTGAGTTGGCAAAACTTTTATTGCAAAACAATGAGGTGTTACTGCTGGATGAGCCCACCAACCATTTGGATATAGAGTCCATAATCTGGTTGGAACAATTTTTAAGGAGTTACACTGGTGCCGTGGTGATCGTTTCCCACGATAAGATGTTCTTGGATAATGTTACTAATAGGACCATTGAGATTTCTTTAGGTCGGATTTATGATTACAGCAAGCCCTATTCTGAATATCTGGTCTTACGCAAGGAAATCAGCGATCAGCAGATGAGCGCCCAGAAAAACCAAGAAAAACAGATTCAGCAGACAGAAAAGCTGATCGAAAAATTTAGGGCCAAGGCTTCCAAGGCTTCCATGGCACAATCTCTAATCAAAAAGTTAGATAAGATTGAGCGTATAGAGGTGGATGAAGATGATAATAGTGTTATGAATTTGCGTTTTCCTGTTTCCGTAACCCCAGGAAAAGTAGTTGTGGAAATCGAAAATCTTTCCAAAAATTACGGAAAGAACGAGGTCCTGAAGCAAATTGATCTCTTGGTAGAAAGGGGAAGCAAGACCGCATTTGTTGGTCAGAATGGACAAGGTAAATCTACTTTGGCAAAAATAATGGTCGGAGAATTGGACCACGAGGGACATATAAAATTGGGCCATAATGTGCAGATTGGATATTTTGCCCAAAACCAAGCCGAATATTTAGATGGCAGCAAGACCGTGTTGAATACCATGATTGATGCAGCCAATGAAACGAATAGGAGCAAGGTAAGGGACATTTTGGGATCCTTTTTATTTAGAGGTGAGGATGTAGATAAATACGTCAGAGTCTTGTCTGGAGGAGAACGAAACAGATTGGCTCTCGCAAAAATGTTATTACAGCCTTTTAACGTACTGGTAATGGATGAACCCACCAATCACTTGGATATCAAATCTAAAAATGTGCTTAAACAGGCACTTCAAAGTTTTGAAGGCACCCTTATTCTGGTTTCTCATGATAGGGATTTTCTACAGGGATTAACGGGTAACGTCTATGAATTTAAAGACGGTAACATTAGGGAATACCTTGGGGATATAGATTTTTACTTGGAAGAACGAAAAGCACAGGACTTTAGGGCCATTGAAAAAAAGCAAAAAGTCGTAAAGGCCAAAGAAAAAAATAAGGATAAAGAAGTGACCTTTGAGGACCAAAAAAAAATTAAGTCTCTGAAAAACAAATTGAGCAATGCCGAAAGTACTATTGGGGTGCTTGAAAAGGAAATTGCCACTATTGATCACGAGCTTCTCATGAATTATGATGCTACCATTGCCCAGAAGAACTTTTTTGATACCTATGAGAAAAAGAAAAAGGAGCTTAAAAAGCTTATGGATCTTTGGGAAGGTATAACCATGGAGCTGGAGGAAATGACAGAAAAGTCTTAATCCCCTACAAATTCTATAAAGCTACACCACAACTTTTGGTACTTTCACAACAAAAATTGATACGACACTTGTCTTACATCGATTATTTTTGTTATTAGCCTACTTTTAAACTTTATTTGTAGGATAATTCTTATGAATTTCAGACTACAAGGGTTTGTTATTCAATCAAAGTTGAAACTACATGAAACAAGCATTTTTCGTTTTAGTTATTCTTATGTTAAATGGACCTTTGGTATCGGCCAATATTAGTTCTCAGGAAAAAAAAGTTCTTACAGATTTATATACTAGTACAAATGGAGCCCATTGGAAGGTGACTTGGGACTTAAATTCACCTGTGACCGAATGGTACGGAGTGAAAGTGGAAGGTGGTAAAATTGTTTCTTTGAATTTGTTCAACAACAACCTTCAAGGGGTCTTACCAATTTCTTTAGGTAACCTCCTTTTTCTGGAGGAATTAAATTTAGCCTTTAATACGCTTTCTGGTGAGATACCCGAAACCATTACCAAACTAAGAAAATTAAAAGTGCTCAGGTTGGGTAAAAACAAATTGGAAGGTGAAATACCTGAGGATATTGGTAATCTGGAAAAGTTGGTAATTATGGAGATGTTCGATAATGGGCTGTCTGGTAATTTGCCTGTCAGTATTGGAAAGATGAAGGTATTAAAGTTGTTATATCTTTCTTACAATTACCTAAGTGGAAAGATACCAGCTGAAGTGGGAAATTTAGAATCTCTAGAAAGATTGGAATTGGCAGATAATGAAATAGAAGGCGAGGTACCCTATGGGATTGCCAAACTTTCAAATTTAAAAGCAATGACCTTGGCAGAAAATAAATTGACTGGTAATTTTCCAGAACATATTTTTTCAATGCCCAACCTGAAACTTTTGCAGATGCAGAATAATAATTTTGAAGCCTTTACATCAAATCATATAGCTCAGGATCATACACAATTAGCCCTGTTGGATATAGATAAAAGGGCGGATAGATATGAAAAGAATAAGTTCAAGGATTTATTTATCCCTAGTACCACTGGTACAGCGGAGACTACGTTCGAAGACGATGACAATTAAAACATTTAGATTATGATGTTAACAAATGAAATCTGTAACTTAAAAAGTTTTCTATTATTGGGGATTTTCGCATTGGCATCCAACTTGGTTGTTTTTGCTGAAGTTGGCCGAAATGATCGGGAAGCTCTGGTAGCGCTGTATAACACTACCAACGGAGATGAGTGGACCAAGACATGGGACCTAAACGAGCCAGTATCCAATTGGTATGGGGTAAAGGTGGTCAATGATAGGGTGGTAGAGATCAATTTGTTCCGCAACAACCTGCAAGGGGTACTTCCGGAAAGTATTGGTAGACTAAGCCACTTAGTCCAATTGAATTTAGCATTTAATGCGATCAGTGGAGAAATCCCTACAAGTTTGGTTCAGTTAACCGAACTCAAAGTGTTGCGTTTGGAAATGAATCGGATCAAAGGAGAGCTTCCTTTGGATATCGGTAAAATGAAGAATTTGGAAGAGCTTACCTTGTTTAATAATTTCTTATCTGGTAGTATCCCTGAGAGTATAGGAGGCCTGAGTAATCTAAAGGTGTTGAATATTTCCAGTAATAACCTAAAAGGTGCCATTCCAACTTCCTTGGGCAATCTGGCCAAATTGGAAGTATTGGGCCTTTTTGAGAATACGTTGGATGGCTCTATCCCTTCAGAATTGGGTAACTTGTTAAAGTTAAAAGAACTGGTCTTGGCCAACAATACACTAGGAGGGGAAATTCCAAGGGAATTTGGCCAATTGGTAAGTCTGCAGATTTTTCAAATACAGAACAATAGATTTAATTCTTCCAAGAATTTGGAGATTATGGATTCCAATCAATTCTTGGTTTTTGATTACGATAAAGATTATATTAAGCCCAAATATAAAACGGTCGATTTTTATAATTCAAGAATGGCCGGTTCTAAATTTGAGGATGAAGAGAATGAATAGTTGATTATAATTTTAGTTAGTTTGGTTAAGAAGGATGCGTTAAGCATCCTTTTTTTATGTGCTAGGATTCGGCTTTTAGGAAATATTTAACTAAGTGCGCTTAAACTAAAGGGTACTTTTGTTGTCTATACAACAATTATATTATAGCCTTAACTTAATGGATACAAGAAAAATAGTGCTGTCTGTACTTGGATTGCTTTTAATTGCAGTGTCATTTTATGCTGCTTCCGTAATCATCGCCAATAAAAACACACAGAAACCAATACCCGAAAAAGTAGTAAAAACGGTATTAGTGCAATCCGTGGAAAATGGAATTGTACCCATTGTAGTTTCTGCCAATGGTAATTTAATGGCCAAAAGAAGGGTGGAACTTTTTTCTGAAGTTCAAGGAGTCTTTAAATCTGGGAGTGTTCTTTTTAAACCTGGACAGAAGTATATGGCTGGGCAGACCATAATAAGTATTGATGCGCAAGAGTATTATGCTAGTGTGCAATCTTCTAAAAGTAATCTGTATAATTTGATTACGTCTATCATGCCCGATTTACGTTTAGATTATCCAGAGGTTTTTCCAAAATGGGAGGCGTATCTCAGAAATTTTGACATACAAAAAACTACACCTTCGTTACCTCAAATGGATTCTGAAAAGGAACGTTACTTTATTTCTGGTAGGGGTATACTCACTAATTACTACAACGTAAAAAATCAGGAACAAAGACTTTCAAAATATAGGATTACCGCTCCTTTTAGTGGTGTGGTGACCGATGCTCTAGTCACTGAAGGTACTCTAGTGCGCTCTGGACAGAAACTTGGGGAGTTTATTGATCCTAGCGTTTATGAATTGGAGGTTGCCGTTAGTAAAAGCTATAGTGATCTTTTAAAACTGGATGAGCAGGTAGAATTAGTGAACTTAGACAACAGTAAGAAATATATGGGTAAAGTTGCTAGGATCAATGGTAATATAGATCAACTATCCCAGACGATTAGGGCATTTATAGAAGTTCGCAATGCCGATTTGAAGGAGGGGATGTACCTACAGGCGAATTTGAATACCAAGGAAGAAGCTGAAGCCATTGAAATAGATAGAGGACTGTTACTGGAAGGAGATAAAATCTTTGTGGTCAGAGATACTATTTTGGATATGATAGATGTAAAACCTATATTTTTTAGTGATAAAAAGGTAGTTTTAAAAGAAGTACCCAATGGAACTACCATCTTATCCAAGCCTGTTATAGGAGCTTATGCCGGTATGTTGGTAAAAGTATTGAAGGACACGGCTAATACAGAAGAATAATGAGGGGTCTTATAGCTTATTTTATAAAGTATCATGTAGCGGTTAGCGTATTTATACTTGCGGTTGTTGTTTTTGGAATCGCAGGAGCGCTTTCATTGAAGTCGTCTTACTTTCCATTATCGGATTCCAAGAATATAGCCATCAATATTGCTTATCCAGGAGCTTCACCACAAGAAGTGGAGGAAGGTATTGTTCTTAAAATTGAGGACAACCTTAAAGGATTGCAAGGCGTAGATAGGGTGACTTCTACTTCTAGGGAAAATAGTGGGACCATCAATGTAGAGATTGAGAAAGGTAGGGATATAGATTTTATGTTACTCGAGGTAAAGAATGCTGTGGATAGGGTGCCTTCGTTTCCTACTGGGATGGAGCCTTTGATTGTGTCTAAATTGGAAGAGGTAAGACAAACCATTAGTTTCTCAGTAAGTGGTGATAATGTGCCGTTGGCCACCTTAAAACAAATAGGACGGCAGATAGAGAACGATATTCGCGCAATGGAGGGCATCTCCCAGATCAATATTTCAGGATATCCACAAGAAGAGATTGAAATTGCGGTTAATGAGAATAGTCTTCTTGCCTATAACGTATCCTTTACTGAAGTTTCCCAAGCGGTAGCTAATGCCAATATTTTGGTGACAGGAGGAAATATAAAGACAGACGCTGAAGAATATCTCATAAGGGCGAATAATAGAGCCTATTATGGGGATGAGCTGTCTAATCTTATTGTAAGGGCGGATGCATCCGGACAGACGGTCAGATTGAAAGATGTGGCCATTATTAGGGATCGCTTCTCAGAAACGCCCAACACGTCTTATTTCAATGGAAATTTGGCAGTAAATGTGAGTATTACCAGCACCAATACTGAGGATTTAATCTCTGCGGCCGAATTGGTAAAGAAATATGTTGAGGAGTTCAACCAAAAATACAATAACGTTCAGGCCAATGTGGTCAGTGATCAGTCCGTAACCTTGACCCAAAGGACAGAATTGCTGACCGAGAATGCTATTATGGGGATGATTTTGGTTTTGATTTTCCTTTCATTATTCTTGAACACAAGACTTGCTTTTTGGGTGGCCTTTGGTCTACCCATTTCATTTTTAGGGATGTTCATCTTTGCAGGCTTCTTTGACGTTACCATAAATGTACTTTCCTTATTCGGAATGATTATCGTAATAGGTATTTTGGTGGATGATGGTATTGTGATTGCGGAAAATATTTACCAACATTACGAGAAGGGTAAAAGCCCAATACAAGCGGCCATAGATGGAACTATGGAGGTGATACCTCCCATTGTTTCAGCTATTATAACCACCATACTTGCGTTTTCCATATTCTTGTTCTTAGATGGACGAATTGGGGAATTCTTTAGCGAGGTGTCAGTGATCGTCATTCTTACATTAATAGTTTCCTTGGTAGAAGCTTTGATTATTTTACCAGCTCATTTAGCACATTCCAAAGCGCTGCAGCCTTTGGATAAAAAACCTAAAAAAGGGATTGCAAAAGTATTCTCCAAATTAAGGATAATCAACGACTATGGGGATAAGATGATGGTCTGGATGAGGGATGTTTTATATGGTCCTGCATTAAGATTTACGTTAAAGCACAAAATTCTTACATTTTCATTTTTTGTAATGGCATTGGTGCTTACCCTGGGGTCTGTGGGTGGAGGAGTTATAAGGACTGCATTTTTTCCTTCAATAGCGAGTGACCGGGTACAAGTTTCTTTATTGATGCCCAACGGTACCAATGAGAAAATTACGGATTCTATTATTAGCCTGATCGAAGAAAAGGCTGAAATCGTGAATCAAGAGCTTACAGAAAGGTATTTAAAAGGAACGGATAAGGTTCTTTTTGAAAATATGATCAGAACGGTGGGTCCTGGATCTTCTGCGGCTTCTCTGGTCATAAATCTATTGCCAGGAGAAGAAAGACCGGACAATATACCATCTAGTATGGTAACAAGTAGGTTGCAAGAATTGGTTGGCCCCGTATTAGGGGTTGAAAGCCTAATCTATGGGTCTGGTGGGAATTTTGGGGGAGATCCTGTTTCGGTTTCCCTAATTGGGAATAATATTCAGGAACTAAAGGCTGCCAAAAAGGAATTAAAAACTGCTTTAGAGAACAATGCCCTTTTAAAAGATGTAGCTGATAATGATCCGGCGGGTATTAAGGAAATACGCTTAGAGCTCAAGGAAAACGCCTATTTATTAGGATTGGATCTACGGACTATAATGAATCAGGTGAGGGCTGGTTTTTTTGGTACACAGGCCCAACGTTTCCAAAGAGGACAAGATGAGATTAGGGTATGGGTGCGCTATGATCGTGAAAATAGGTCGTCCATTACAGACCTTGATGAAATGAGAATAACCACTCCTTCTGGTAATAAAGTTCCTTTAAAGGAAATTGCTACATATACCATAGAAAGGGGAGATGTGGCTATCAACCATTTAGATGGACGTAGGGAAATTCAAATATCTGCGGATTTGAAGGATGATAAGACCACAAGTGCAACGGATATTATGACAGAGATCAGAACCCAGATCATGCCGGAGATACAATCAAAATATGCAACGGTATCTGCTTCTTATGAAGGTCAGAATAGGGAGGCAGGAAAATTATTAGGTTCTTTAAAATCTGTAGGACTAACAGTTTTATTGTTGATCTACATCACCATTGCATTTACTTTTAGGAGTTTTAGCCAACCACTTTTATTAATACTGTTAGTGCCTTTTAGTTTAACAGCTGTGGCATGGGGACACTGGATTCATGATTTCCCCATTAATATCCTCTCCATGTTGGGTATTATTGCTTTGGTAGGGATTATGGTAAATGATGGGTTAGTGCTAATAGGCAAGTTCAATAATAACCTAAGAGAGGGGATGAAGTTTGATGATGCTATTTTTGAAGCTGGTAAATCTAGATTTAGGGCTATATTCTTAACATCTATCACCACTATTGCCGGTTTGGCTCCCTTACTTTTGGAAAAGAGTAGGCAAGCACAATTTTTAAAGCCTATGGCCATTTCCATCGCCTACGGAATTGCTTTTGCAACGATACTTACCTTGTTGATGTTACCATTATTCCTGGCTTTCAGTAATAAGTTCAAAGTTGGCTCCAAGTGGTTGGCTACAGGAGGACAAGTGACCAAGGAGGAAGTGGAAAGAGCGATCAAGGAACAAGATCAGGAAAAGCACATGCTGGAAAATCACCATCAATCAGAAAACGGAATTCATTACAACGGTAGTACTGAAGAAAATACCGAAAAGAGCTTATAGATCCATGAAGAAATTTTATCTACTGTTTATTGTATCGGTTGTTTACGGGCAGAACATTATGGCACAGGAGAACCTATTGTCCAAGGAGGAAGCTGTGGTTACCACCCTGGAAAATAATTTCAATATTGTTGTGGCCAAAAATATAGTGGAAATTGCAGAAAATAATTCAGGAATTCTTAACTCAGGCTATCTGCCTACGGTCACAGGAACTGCCGGAGCCAACTATAATAAGAACAATACCAATACCGAATTTCCAGGTCAATTTTCGGACGATGGAAGTCCAAGACCGGACATTGTTGTGAATAATGCAGAAAGCCAACGTTACAATTCTGCCATCAATGTTAATTATACTTTGTTCGACGGCCTGGGCAGGTTTTATAATTACAAGCGGTTAAAGGAACAGTATCAGTTGAGCGAGTTACAGGCCCGTGAGACTATAGAAAACACCATTTTACAGTTGTTCAGTGTTTATTTTGAAATCGCCAGGCTTACCGAAAACCAAAAGGTTTTACAACAAGCCTTAGAAATATCGCAGGATAGGATAAAAAGGGCTGAATATTCTTTCGAATATGGACAAAATACCCAATTGGATATATTAAATGCCCAGGTCGATGTCACCAATGACAGTATTAACCTTTTGAACATAAATCAAAATTTGGTCAATGCCAAAAGGGATTTAAATGTTATCCTAAATCAGGATTTGAACAATAGATTCAAGGTGGATACCGTAGTACAGTTTATCCCTAGGCTGCAATTGGACGAATTTATAGAGCTAGCCAAAAACAACAACGTAGCTGTTTTGCAATCTGAGAGAAGTCTTGCCATTAACGATTACGACATTAAAGTGAGTAGATCTGGATACCTACCTGTTATTGGGTTAACGGGAACTTACGGGTGGAATCGCAACCAAAGTGCTCCTTCTGCGTTTTTATCTGGAGCTATTTTTCCAGGAATCAATTCCACAGCAGATAATATTGCTCTTGGTGCCAGTCTAACCTGGAATCTTTTTGATGGTGGAGGAACTTCAGTAAGGTTAAAAAATGCTAAAATAGCCTATGCCAATCAAGAATTGGTCAAAAAGCAAATTGAGTTGGAGGTAAATAGAGATATATTAAACGCTCTGGCCATTTATGAGAATAGGTTGAGTATTTATTATATTCAAGAACAAAATGTAGTGACCAACCAAAATAATTTTGAACGTTCGGAGGAGCAATTTAAATTGGGAAGGATAACCTCCATTGAATTTCGCCAGGCACAGATTAACCTTTTAAATGCCCAGACTAATAAAAATCTAGCCAAGTACGATGCCAAACTTGCTGAACTACAATTGCTGCAATTAACGGGTCAATTATTGAACGTAAAATTATAAAGATATGTTTGAACACTTCTTTCAATGTCCGTATTGCTGGGAAGAAATTTCCATGTTATTGGATACCTCTATTTCCACACAAACGTATGTGGAGGATTGTGAGGTCTGTTGCAACCCTATAGAAATTACACCAATGTTCCAGGATCAAGAGCTCATAGGATTTGAAGCAGAGAGCTTGGAGCAATAGGAATAGGAATACAAACAAAAGCGCCATGGATATCCATGGCGCTTTTGTTTTTATCATTCCATTTTAATTCATAGAATTGATATTTCCTCCTACAAATTTGGTTTCTTTAACCTCTTTTGGGTTACCATAAATATTAATGGTCCCACCAGCTCTTACTTTAGCATCAACAATATCTGTAGCATTTACATTGGCTGTCCCTCCAGCATTGACAGATACCTCTGTCTGTTCTGTTTTTAAACTCTCGTTTTTAACGACCCCTCCCGTATTGACGGAAATGTCTTGAACTTTTGAAGTACCAGATAAGGAAACTATTCCTCCTGTAGTGGCTTTTACGTCCACTTTTTCAGCTTCTACCTTAAGTTGTAGTTCACCTCCTTCTTGGGCCCTCATCTCTAAACTAACAGATCTTATAACATCATCAGAAACTATTTTCGCTTTTTCGTTTACGTCCAATAGTACTAATGTTTCAGTATGGTATAGCATTACTGTAGTATTATGGCCAGCCAAAAAATTATCCAATTCCATACGTATTTTTAGGCGACCAGATTTGTTTACAAAAGCTACTTCGCTTTTGTAATCTCCTGTAATTACAGCTTTGTTTACATCACTGCTAATCAATTTTACAGTAATCCCGTCATAGGCCTTCACTTCAGAAAATTTATATAACTCATGGGCAACTTCTTTTTGTGCAGAAGCATTCCAAGATAGCAATGTTATTGCAATAAGTACGATTGATGTTCTCATATGGTATTGTTTTAAGGATTTACTTGTTATATATACGTTCATAAGTTACCCTTAGGCTTTTGGCAAGGTCATAATTTTGAATGAAATACGTATTCTCAAACAAGTTTAAATTGAGCTTTATCGATTTTGAAATATAGGACTGGTCAAATATGTTTGCCGATAATGTTGGATGCTCTTCTATTTGACAAAAACCATTCAATAAAAATGTTGATTGCTAGTGGTTAAATCTCTATTTTTAAAATGTTATAATTGAGAATTTTTCAACTAAGATGTTAAAATGACATCCAGAAGTAATCCATAATTTGAAAATATCAATTGATAAATCAAGGAATCAATGTCAGAAAAACAAGCTAAGGCAAAAGCATATTGGAAAGAAAACCTTAGGTACTTATTACTCTTATTGTCTATATGGTTCGTGGTTTCCTATGGTGCCGGAATCCTATTTAAGGAGGCTTTAGATACCATTAAATTGGGAGGTTTTAAACTCGGTTTTTGGTTTGCTCAGCAAGGATCTATTTATGTGTTTGTCATACTCATTTTTATATATGTTAGACTGATGAACAAATTGGATAAAAAATATGGATTTAATGAAGAATAGACTTCTCAAATATAAAATTAAGGGGATATGAGTGTACAATTGTGGACCTACATTATTGTAGGGGTAACCTTTGCATTGTACATAGGCATAGCCATATGGTCTAGGGCAGGATCTACCAAAGAGTTTTATGTTGCTGGAGGGAATGTTTCGCCATTAGCCAATGGCATGGCCACGGCAGCAGATTGGATGTCTGCCGCCTCATTTATATCTATGGCAGGTATTATTTCGTTTGCCGGATATGATGGCTCTGTTTATCTTATGGGTTGGACAGGGGGATACGTACTATTGGCACTTCTTTTAGCTCCTTATCTCAGAAAATTTGGAAAGTTTACGGTACCAGATTTTATTGGGGAACGCTATTACTCCAAAACCGCCCGTATCGTAGCTGTAATTTGTGCCTTGATTGTATCTTTCACCTATGTAGCCGGACAAATGCGAGGCGTAGGCGTAGTGTTTTCAAGGTTTTTAAAAGTTGATATTACCACTGGGGTAATCATAGGGATGGTTATTGTTCTTTTCTATGCTGTTTTGGGAGGTATGAAGGGGATAACCTATACCCAGGTGGCTCAATATTGCGTTCTCATTTTTGCCTTTATGGTTCCTGCTATTTTTATTTCCATACAAATGACGGGTAATCCTATTCCCCAATTGGGAATGGGTTCTATGGTCAATGATGGCTCAGGAATGTATTTGTTAGATAAATTAAATGGACTCTCTACGGAATTAGGCTTTGCCGAATATACAGATGGCTCCAAGTCCCTCATAGATGTGTTCGCTATTACCTTGGCCCTAATGGTGGGGACCGCAGGATTACCACATGTTATTGTACGTTTTTTCACGGTCAAAAGAGTGAGGGATGCACGTAAATCAGCGGGTTGGGCCCTATTGCTAATCGCTATTTTATATACCACTGCCCCGGCTGTTGCAGTATTTGCCAAAACCAATCTTATCAATACCGTTAGTGATAAGGACTATTCCAGTATGCCTACCTGGTTTAAAAACTGGGAAGAAACTGGGCTTTTGGTTTTTGATGATAAAAATAGTGATGGAAAAATACAGTATGTAGCCAATAAAATTGATAATGAACTGACTATTGATAATGATATTATGGTATTAGCAAATCCGGAAATCGCAAATTTACCTGCATGGGTAATTGCATTGGTAGCCGCTGGGGGATTAGCAGCGGCGTTATCCACAGCTGCAGGTTTGTTGTTAGTAATCTCCTCATCTGTATCCCATGATTTGATTAAAAGTATTTTTAAACCTAATATTTCAGAAGCGGGAGAATTATGGGCTGCTCGTATTTCTGCTACAGTTGCTGTGATTATAGCTGGGTATTTTGGTATTCATCCACCTGGTTTTGTAGCGGCGGTGGTAGCCCTCGCATTTGGACTTGCAGCGGCTTCCTTTTTCCCTGCTATCGTACTAGGAATCTTTTATAAGAAAATGAGTAAGGAAGGAGCCATAGCAGGAATGATTGTTGGGATTTCTTTGATGTTATACTATATGGTTAAATTCAAATTTGGACTTTTCGATGGGGGTAAAGCTTCGGTGGCAGCACTTTCAAAAGACTGGTGGTTTGGAATTTCTCCTGAAGGCTTTGGTAGCATTGCAATGATTGTTAATTTTATAGTGGCCCTTTTGGTCAACCTATTTGCGCCAGATCCCCCAGAATTAGTGCAAGAAATTGTAGAAGATATCCGAATTCCAAGTGGAGCGGGTAAGGCTAAAGGCCATTAATATTAAATGATTTTATAATATTAGCATTTTAAAATGAGCAATTACCATATCAAACATTTAGAAGAGTACTTTCAGGTGTATCGTAAATCGGTGAGAGACCCAGAAAGTTTCTGGGAAGAAGTTGCGGAAGAACATTTTATGTGGCGAAAAAAATGGGATAAGGTATTAAGTTGGGACTTTTCGAAACCTGAAGTAAAGTGGTTCGAAGGGGCGAAATTAAATATCACTGAAAACTGTATTGATAGGCATTTGACTACAAGAGGCGACAAAACGGCCATTATTTTTGAGCCAAATAATCCCGAAGAAGAAGCGGAGCATATAACCTTTAGACAGCTTCACGAACGAGTATGTGAATTTTCCAATGTACTGAAAGACCAAGGAATAAAAAAGGGGGATAGGGTATGTATCTATTTGCCAATGATCCCGGAATTGGCCATTTCAGTTTTGGCCTGTGCCCGCATTGGAGCCATTCATTCCGTAGTTTTTGCCGGTTTTTCATCAACGGCCTTAGCTACCCGTATAAATGATAGTGATTGTAAAATGGTAATTACTTCTGATGGTTCTTATAGAGGTGCAAAATCAATTGATTTAAAAGGGATTGTAGATGATGCCTTGGAAAATTGTCCAGGTGTGCAAACGGTTCTTGTAGCAAAGCGAATCAACTCAGAGATACCTATGAAGAAGGGCCGTGATAAATGGTTGCAGCCTTTATTGGATAATGCCTATAGGGATTGTGTTCCGGAAATAATGGATGCCGAGGATCCCTTGTTCATCTTGTATACTTCTGGATCTACAGGAAAACCTAAGGGCATGTTGCATACCACAGCGGGGTATATGGTATACACCGCCTATACGTTTAAGAATGTTTTTCAATATAAAGAAGAAGATGTGTTTTGGTGTACCGCCGATATTGGTTGGATTACGGGTCACAGTTATATCGTTTATGGGCCATTGGCCAATGGTGCCACAACAGTAATGTTCGAGGGGGTTCCAAGCTATCCTGATTTTGGGCGTTTTTGGGAAATTATAGAAAAGCATAAAGTCAATCAGTTTTATACGGCCCCAACGGCTATTAGAGCCTTGGCTAAAGAGAATTTAGAATTTGTTGAAAAATACGATCTGTCTTCAATAAAGGTATTGGGAACTGTAGGAGAACCTATCAACGAAGAGGCATGGCATTGGTACAATGTAAATGTGGGCAAAAAGAAAAGCCCAATTGTGGATACGTGGTGGCAAACGGAAACAGGAGGCATCATGATTTCACCTATCCCTTATGCCACTCCTACCATTCCCACCTACGCTACCCTGCCCTTGCCGGGTATACAACCTGCTTTAATGGATGAACAGGGTAACGAAATTAAGGGAAATCAGGTTGATGGTCGTTTGTGCATCAAATTTCCATGGCCTTCCATGGCCAGAACAATTTGGGGAAATCACCAAAGGTATAAGGATACCTATTTTTCCACGTATGAGAATAAATATTTCACAGGGGACGGGGCATTAAGAGATGAGGTAGGGTATTACCGGATTACAGGTAGGGTAGACGATGTAATCATTGTTTCAGGACATAATTTGGGTACGGCACCCATTGAGGATGCAATTAATGAACACCCTGCCGTAGCAGAGTCAGCCATAGTTGGCTTTCCGCACGATATTAAGGGAAGTGCCCTTTACGGATATGTAATATTAAAAGAAACCGGGGAATCTCGGGATCATAACAACCTCCGTAAAGAAATCAACCAGATTATTACGGAGCATATTGGACCTATCGCCAAGTTGGACAAAATTCAATTTACCAGTGGCCTTCCAAAAACAAGATCTGGAAAAATCATGAGAAGGATTCTTCGTAAAATAGCTTGTAACGAAATGGATAACCTAGGGGATACGTCTACCTTATTGAACCCTGAAATAGTTCAGGAGATTATAGACAATAAATTGTAATTACTTTCTAAATGCACAGATATAAAAAAGCCTTCTTTAAAGAAGGCTTTTTAGTTATAATGGGATATTGCCATGTTTTCGGTTGGGTCGCACTTGCTCCTTATTTTCCAGCATACTAAACCCCTTGATCAGTTTTCTACGGGTATCCTTTGGCAGAATCACTTCGTCTATAAAACCACGTTGTGCTGCTAGGTACGGATTGGCAAACTTGAGTGCGTATTCTGCTTCCTTTTCTGCTAGCTTTTTTGAAGGGTCGTCTGCTGCAGAAATTTCTTTTTTAAAGATAATCTCACTAGCACCTTTGGCTCCCATGACGGCAATTTCAGCACTTGGCCAAGCATAATTTAGATCGGCTCCAATATGCTTAGAGTTCATCACATCATAGGCGCCGCCGTAGGCTTTACGTGTTATGACCGTGATGCGGGGAACAGTGGCTTCGCTCAAGGCATAAAGGAGTTTGGCACCATGCACTATAATTCCGTTCCATTCCTGATCCGTACCCGGCAAAAAACCTGGGACATCAACTAAGACCAGAAGGGGAATGTTGAAACAATCGCAAAAACGCACAAACCTAGCCGCTTTTTTAGAACTGTTTACATCCAATACCCCTGCTAAAAACATAGGCTGGTTGGCAACAACACCTATGCTTCTGCCACCTAGTCTAGCAAATCCTACAAGGATGTTTTCGGCATAGTCTTTATGTATTTCGTAAAAGCTATCTTTATCTATGATGCCTTTAATCACCTCATGCATATCATATGGTTTATTGGCATTATCGGGAATAATGTTCGATAACCGATCCCTGATTTCATCGCCGAACTCAAATGGAAGGGTTTTTGGCGTCTCTTTGTTGCTCTGTGGTAAATACCCTAAAAGTATTTTTATATCCTCCAAACATAGTACGTCATTGGCTGAGGTAATATGTGCCACTCCGGATTTAGTTGAATGTGTGCTTGCCCCACCTAGTTCTTCAGAGGTAACTTCTTCATTTGTTACTGTTTTTACCACATTTGGGCCAGTTACGAACATATAGCTGGTGTCTTCTACCATCATGGTAAAATCTGTCATCGCAGGAGAATATACCGCTCCTCCGGCACATGGTCCCATAATAGCTGATATTTGGGGGATAACCCCAGAGGCCTGTACGTTTCTATAAAAAATATCCGCATAACCTCCCAAGGAGCGCACGCCCTCTTGGATACGGGCCCCTCCTGAATCATTTAATCCAACAAGGGGAGCACCAATCTTAACCGCAAGATCCATGATCTTACAGATTTTTTCGGCGTGGGTTTCTGAAAGTGCTCCTCCAAATACTGTAAAATCTTGGGCAAACACATATACCAACCTTCCATTGACAGTGCCGTAACCTGTAATCACCCCATCACCGTAATAGAGTTCCTTATCCATTTCAAAATCTGTGGTCCTGTGGGTCACGAGAATACCTATTTCCTCAAAGGAACCGGCATCCATCAAATAATTGACCCTCTCACGAGCAGTCAATTTTTTCTTTTGGTGTTGTTTTTTTATCCGATTTTCACCTCCCCCCAAATGGGCTTTGGCAATTTTATCTTGTAGTTCTTTTATTTTAGAATCCATATATTACTGAATTGGCAATCTTAACATTTTTTGGTCTTGCATATACTGTTTTAAGGCAATCATGGCCGCAATATTAGCCTCCTGTTCCTTGATGTTTTTTAGGGCTTCAGTGGAATAATAATTTTTAACGAAGTGAGTATCAAAATCACCGGATCTAAAGGCTTCATGTTCGCAAACATATTTTCCAAAAGCCAAGGTGGTCTCTACACCGGCCACCTGATACCTGTCAATGGCTGAAATCATTAATTGAATTGCCTCTTCCCTTGTTTTTCCATAAGTGATTAGTTTGGCCAACATGGGGTCGTAATAAATGGGAATATCCATCCCTTCCTCAAACCCATTGTCAACACGTATGCCATCTCCTTCTGGTAGTACATAGGTATCTAAGTGGCCTACGCTTGGTAAAAAGTCATTTAGAGGATCTTCGGCATATACCCTTAACTCTAGGGCATGGCCATTTATTTTTAAGTCATTTTGAGCAATGGGGAGTTTTTCGCCCATAGCTACTCTTATTTGTAGTTCCACCAAATCTACTCCAGTGATCAGTTCAGTTACTGGATGTTCCACTTGAAGTCTGGTGTTCATTTCCAGAAAGTAAAAATTATGGTTTTTATCTAATAGAAATTCTACGGTACCGGCACCGACATAATTGCATGCTTGAGCAACTTTTACTGCCGCTTCTCCCATCTTTGTCCTTAATTCTGTGGTAAGCACCGAAGATGGAGCTTCCTCCACTACCTTTTGGTGCCTTCTTTGGATACTGCATTCCCTTTCAAAAAGATGTAGAATGGTACCATGGGTATCTGCCATGACCTGTATTTCTATATGTCTAGGAGAAGCTACGTATTTTTCTATAAAAACAGACCCATCCCCAAAGGCAGAAGTTGCCTCACTTATGGCCCTATTCATCTGTGATTCTAATTCACTTTCCTTTTCCACGACCCGCATCCCTTTTCCACCACCACCAGCAGAAGCTTTGATCAGGATGGGAAAACCAATTTCTTTACTAATTTCCTTTGCTTTATTTACATCGGTAATGGCTTTGTCTATCCCAGGGACCATGGGTATACCATAGCCTTTAACGGCATCTTTGGCTGCCAATTTACTCCCCATTATTTTAATGGCTTCAGATTTTGGCCCTATGAAAATAATGTTATTTTTTTCGACTTCTTCTGCAAATGCCGCATTCTCACTTAGAAATCCGTACCCCGGATGAATAGCATCTACACCTAGTTCTTTAGCAACCTTAATGATTTTGGATCCCAAGAGATAGGATTCATTGGAGGGGGGCTCTCCTATGCAAACGGCCTCATCTGCAAATCTTACGTGGGGGGCATTTCTGTCTATAGTAGAATAAATTGCTACGGTTTTGATACCCATTTTTTGGGCAGTTTTCATTACCCTAATGGCAATTTCACCACGGTTGGCAATCAGTATTTTTTTTATGTCCATTTCTTAGTCAAATTCAATTAATAACTGTCCCTTGTCAATTGCCGTTCCTTTGTTTACTAGGACCGCTTTTATGACCCCTTCACGCGGGGAAGTGATGATATTTTCCATTTTCATGGCTTCCAATATCAAAAGAGGTTCACCCTCTATTACTGATTGACCGGGAGCCACATGGATGTCCAATATCAAACCGGGCATAGGAGCCTTAATGGAATCAATCTGTTTGGTAGACCCCAGGGCAAAACCCATTTCCTGGATCAAAAGGTCCAGGTCATCAGTTATAGTTACGTGATACGGTTTGTGATTGATTTTTACGGTATATGCCTTTTTATTCATATCCGACTTTACCATTTCTGCTTTAAAAGGTTTGTTATTTTGGAGAACATGATATTGTAATGGCCCTGTTGGCGTAGTATCTAGTTGTTCCAAATCAGCTAAAGGAATGGTAAAACTGTAGGTTTCATTTACAGTCACTTCAAACTTTTTATTCATCAAACTATTGGTTTAGAAAGATCTAGCCCTAAGATTTTTCAGTAAAAATAAAGGTAAGAGGATAATTAGTATTAACTCTTACACGGTCTAGATAGCTTTAATAGTTTAAAGATATATTTAATTTTTAAAGTGAAGAAACAATACGCCCCTGTTATGGACGATAAAAGAAAGAGGGATGGGTCATTTATAGTTATCGTTGGGCAGGTTTAACATGGTGTTGTGGGTGGTCTTAATTTTTTCTGGTGGAAAGCCGGTTTTAAACATTAGGAAAAGCACCAAATTGGTGAAATTAACACGCAAGTAGGAATTGTAGTCGTATTTTCTGCCAGAAACCACTAAGTTGTTATTCACAATTTTATAGGTAATTTTGTTTTTCTTGAGCTTAAACCAAAATTCAAAATCTTCCATGATCACCTGCTTTTCGTTAAAGCCGTCCAAGGTTTCAAAATTTGCCTTGGTAATAAAGAGGCATTGATCTCCCGCTCCCGTGAATAATCCGTCTTTGGTGGTAAAAAATTCGTTTATTTTAAGGAGAGGACCACTCTTATCAAATTTATAAGAAAAAAGGCCTGCACCATAACCATCACCTATGGTGTCATATATATTATTCAAAAATCCATTTGGAGGAATACTGTCTGCATGTAAAAATGCTAGAATACTTCCCTTAGCCATTTTTGCCCCCAAGTTCATTTGTACCGCCCTACCTTTTCCTTTGCATTTAATTATTTTAAAAGGTCCTGTAGTTGTTATAAGTTCTGTTCCATCTGAATTACCAGCAGATAGGATCACCAACACTTCTACTTGAAGGGAAGGATGTTGTTTTAATTGTGCAGAAAGTATTTTTAAAAGACTTTCAATATTTTCTTTCTCGTTGTGGGCAGGGATAATAATACTGAGCATACTCTTAGTTCAAAAGGGTTTTCCTCTAGTCATGTACGAAGGTACAAAGGTTAGGGTTCAATTTTTATAAGTTCAATTTTAAAATTGATCGATTCTTTTGAAAGATAATTAGAGAACTATGGACTAAGAATAAAACCTATCTACAATAAATCGCGTATTTATTTTAATAGACACAAGTTTACAATTATGAAAGTACTCGGTATAATATTATTCATTTTCTTGCCTTTTTTACCCTTTGAAGAGGTTGATGATCAAAAGGGCTCAATACAAAAGACAGATTTCAATGAACTATCTGAGCAATTTTTAAGGAATATTAAGGAGGGAAAGGATACAAAGGACCTGCAGAATATCTTAGCTAATACGAGTTTAGAAGAGTTGGAATCCTCCTTAAAAACTAACGATGAGAAAACAGCTTTTTGGTTAAATATTTACAATGCCTATATACAGGTTATTTTAGCAGACAAGCCAGAGTTGTATAAAGATAGGAGTAGTTTCTTTAAAATTGAACAGATTAATATTGCAGGAAGAATCTTTTCTTTTGCAGAAATAGAACATGGTATGGTGCGTAAATCCCAATGGGAGTATGGTTTGGGATATATAAGAACATCGTTTCCGAACAAATTTGAACGCACACTGAGGGTTGAAGATCGAGATTACCGCGTTCACTTTGCTCTTAACTGTGGTGCCAAGGATTGTCCGCCCGTGGCTATTTATAATGCAGATAGATTGGATGAGCAACTTGAAAAGGGTACCCAACGTTTCTTAACCAGAACATCGGAGTTTAGCAATGATAATAGGGTCGCTGCCGTGACGTCATTGTTCAGTTGGTTTAGGGGTGATTTTGGAGGTAAAAGTGGCACCAAGGAGATCCTAAAAAAGAATGGCATCATAAAGAGTACGAAAGATATAGATTTGGTTTATAAAAATTATGACTGGACCCTTTATTTGGATAACTTTATTGAACTGTAGGATTTTAATAAGAATATATTGAAACGATTATTTTATACTATTGATGGAGCAGATTTTAAGGTATAAAAAGTATATCGTTTTAGGTTTTGATCTTTTGTCTCTGGTAGCTGGATTTTTGTTATCAGGATTAAAGTTTTCATTTGATCTTCAGCCCTTTTTTTCAGAGGGAGATGAGGAGTTAGAGTTTTATCAAGATTTTGTTTCAGAATTAGGGACAGATGACAGCTACCTTTTTATTGCCCTAGAGAATGAGAATTCTCTTTTTGATAACATATTTTTAGAACGTTTTCATCAATTTTCACTCGATGTTAAAGGGTTGCCTTACGTAAAGCGCAGTGAATCCCTTACTACTTTATGCTATCCTTTAGGTAGTTCCACAGCAAAACGTTTCATATCATGAGTGATATAATGTGCCTCCAATATTTTTACAATATGCTGCCTCATTTTTTTCTTTTCGACATAGGTTCAACTATGAATTTATTAAGATAATAAATTATTTCTTAGGGTATAGCTATAGTTGCGAGACAAGCACCGTGTTTGATAAAATGAAGTCTTGAAGTACAATTTTCTTATGATTCAGGTTTTACTCAAGTAAAAGTCAAAAATTGTCAATAGATCAACATCTTGATCTATTTTTAGTTTATTGGTTTTTATAAACATTTTCATTGATTTGGAATGATTAGGGAGAAACTTTAAGAACTTACTGAAGTTTGAAGGTATGCTAAGGAGTTGGTCTGATTGCCCTTTAAAATCTGTAATAAAATAGGTTCCATGCTGTTTTTTAAATATTGCAGGTTCAGCATCTTGGTACCCTTGAGCCTTAACTGCTTTAGAGAATTCAATTTTTTCTTTTAGGTATAATCTATAATTCTCTTGTATGGACAGTAGTTCAAAAAAAGAAGTTTTTAAATTGCCTTTTTCATCAAGGTAGCTTTTTGTTTCAAATAGTTTATCCGAACCATCTAGTAGTGAGATGGTAAAAGGTGTCTTATCTGGTAATATCACAACCTTGTTTTCATCAACCATAATTTCAACCCTATCTTCAAAGGCATCAAATCGGACCAACTTGGTTTCACTGATATCGTTTATTTTAGCAGGGGTGAAGTTTTCATTTAAATACGGACTGCCAGCTGGAGAATTGTATTTGGTTTTATACAAATCTTTAGAATAGTAAACGTCTCCAAGATCGCCTCTAAGTTCAATTTGACCATATGTGGTAAGGTGTAGTAATAAAAATCCAATTAATAAAATATTTTTCATGACAATATTCAAAGGGTTGTACAATAAAAGGGAAAAGCTATCAGTAAGCACTTTTTTCTATTTCGCGCTTACGTCCTATTCTATTCTTTTATTCTTCAATTCAAAAACCAGAAGTCTTAGTTGGCTAAGTTAGTAGATAATCATAAGCCATTAAATCTAATACTTTTTGCCTGAAAGTACTTGTTTTTGTTTGTAGTTTAACCAATATTTCACATCTTCTTTTATAATTGAAAGCTTCATCTCCTCATTTTATTTGTTGATCAATTCACCTTCTTTAATCTGGTATTTGGCATGGAATGTGAATCCAAAAACTCCAATCAACAAAATTAATTTTGTCCTGATAATAATTACTCTTTAACTATTCATTAGTTCAATTGTCTGAAGTTTCATGGGTGAACTTTGATATGCATCATCTGTAGTTTTTACTGGAGTCTGATTAAATACATGAAAATTATTTATGGTACCTGACTTAAACAGTGTGTTTTAGCCATTGTTGCGTGCAGTTTATTTGTATAGTTTAGGTTCTTTTATTCCCTGTTCTAAGAACATTGGTCTATTCATTTCAAAATGCATAATCGTCATATCATTATAATATTCTTTGAAGGAAGGCAAGTCAAACTCATTTCTAAGGCTGTCAACGTTAATTAAATCAACAATACCTATTTTGGGATAGCTTGACCATCTCCATTATAAATCACTTGACTTCCAAATCGCTGGGGCTTATTCAAATTAACATTAACCCTATCCTCAAGCATTGCATAATTGGCCTTATCCGCATTCCCTTTTTCAATTTCTTTCTTTAAGGCTTCTAACATGTGTTGTTGAAATTCAAGGTCATTATCTGCATGCTTAATTACTATACAAAAGTCTCCTGAAGCAATTTCGCCAACTTGTTTATAACCTAAATATCCATATTTCTGGTAAAGACTTTTAATTTTGCCTTGATTTAAGAGCGCAACACTATCTCTTTGTTTCATAAAAATTTCCCAAGCTTTTCTGGGACCATACTTTTCCTTTAAATCAGCTGGTGGTATTCCTGCGTATTTTTGGTCAAGTATTTTGATATTATTTAATTCCGAGATAATTTGTTTTTTTTCTTGTTCAGAAATGTTTTTATTATCCCTACAGTTTAATAGTAAAATACTTGTAAAGGTAAGCATGATGGTTTTTTTCATATTTCAAAACGGGTCAAAATTGCATACAACGCCAAGTCTATGATTTCGTTTTGACAACATCTGCGACTGCAGTGGGCGCGAAGGCGCTCAGGCAAAGTCGTAAACCTTTCCATTTATGAAATCAGGCCGTTTGGTGGTTCTTATTTTTGGTTTTTTATGATGCCACAATACATTAAAGGTATTATTGTAGCTAATTTATTTTTGAATCCTTAGAATAGGTGTTGCCTTTATTATCTAAGAGGAGGCCATCAACAATTTTGTATGATAACGTATCCTGTCCAATAGTAAAATGGAATCCGTCCTCTGTGGGCTTTGGATAGTACCTAATAGGTTTGTTGGTACCAATATTTATATCCCAATTCAAGTCAATATTTTCATCTATCTGCACTAGAAAACTTAGGTCTCCATTTTCGTTTTTCCATTTCCCTGTAAATTGACTTTTCAAGCTATTTGGCAAAAGAACATAGTGCACACCACGAACGGTAAGAATATTTTTTTTGGAATCAATTTTTAAAGGGACATTATAAGTAGGATACTTAATATATGCTCTTGAGCCTTTAATTACTATTTCATCTGAGCGATCGTAATTATTGAGCCACAATTTTCCATTTTTCTCCTCGATATTCAGGATACTCTTTTCGGTGTCTTGGTCAATCCAAGTACTCTCGTAGAATTGAGATTCAGCGCATGAATATAGAAATAATACGAATGTAAATAGTAGTGCAGTTTTTTTCATAACTATATTTTAATTGGTTACTACGCCTAGGCTATGATTTGGTTCTGACGACATCTGCGATGGCAATGGGCCGTCGTGGTAGACTCCGTACTTTTAAAATCAGGCCGGGCGGTGGTTCTTATTTTTTGTATACTGCCAGGTTTTGGCACTTATTTCTTTATGAAATATTCAATAATGGTAAAATCTTCCCTACCTGAATTATCTTTATAACGTCTATTTTGTGTCAATTTTAGTTTCCCTTCAATGATTTCATAAGTTATGATGCTTTCAGCAAATTCGTGATCCCAAAGAAGTTCAAATTTATTGGTTCCTTTTTTCACCTCATTTGATACTTTTTCACCCCAATCGCAGTCTTGTGGATGACAGGAGGCCCACATTTGGATAACAAAACTCTTGTTTTTATAAGAAATTTTGCATTTTGAAGTACCTCTAGTTTGGTTGTCCTCATTAATCCATAAACCATTAAAATCATTATTCACGTTATTTTCTAAAACTGTATTTGTAGGTGGGTATATTCTATCTTTTTTAACTATTGGAGATTCAACATTAATACTCCAAAAGAAAATGAGCAGGGACACGGTACTGATGAATAATTTCATAATTTTTCAATTTTAGTTTTAGTGTATGAAACCTAACAATTGGATATAGTGAGGTTATTCACTTTATTTCTATTTTATTACAAAATAGTAAATTATCGAGATCTTTCAAAAAATATATTACTGCATAAGTGTAAATCTAGATAGTCTTGGTAGATGCATAGTCCAAATGGCTTTTGAATAAGGTGCTACTCGGTTCCATTTTTTACGAATAGGGTGGTAAAAGTATTATGCCGCGGTTTCACTTTTCTTTTTATTCCGGCTCTGGATACCGTCTTGGATGCTATTTGCAACCATCTGTATGTAATAGCTAAGAGATCTTTTCATTTATGGGATCTAAGAAATCGTTTAAAACAGAAGATATAAGTGTAAATGGTCTTTTACAACCATTTTTTAGTTCTAGTTTCTGCCCATTTTTAGGAAGGCAACTAGTTTAGTCCTTATACTATTTATATGCGCTTATGGTGCCTTGTTCTGATGCTTTAACAAGAAACACTGAGGGACCAAAGGAAAAATCAAAAATAAAAATTAGAAAATGATGACTATCATTACATTTAAAAACTCCTAGCATAGGAAAGTGTGATGTATCTATGGGCTTGTGTTTTCTTCGATTCTGAGGTGTTGATGCGGTAGCCAACCCAATAATTATTTGGTCCGAAACGGTGTTTAAAATCAAACCCAAAATGCCACACGTTTTTATTTATGCTGCTTAGAAAAACAGCATTGCCCCCAATTGTATTTCCTTCAAGTAACGCATTTTGGAAGACAAATCTATGACCTGCAACCAAAGAGAAAAATATTTCACGGTCTACAGCGCCCAATCGGTCATAGATCAAACTAGAGGATAAGGGGTTTCTTCTTCCAAAACTCGCAATGAATTCGGGATGTACATAAACATCCCTTGTTCCAAAAGCAATTTGTGGCTTCACCGCCATATGTACGCTAAAAGGATTTGGAGCCAAACACCATTCTTTTAGATAGTTTGCATATATATTTATGTGAATATTATTTTCTATTTGATTGCCCCAAACTGGGGGATCAGAGACTACAAAAGTATTGTGATACCATTTTTGAAAGCCACTAGCGCCAGAAGCAGGTCCGGCAACACCAAATAGGAGATCGGCTTCTATAAGACTTTGTTTTGAAACGCGAGACCATCCTCCTTGAATCCCTAGAAAACCTGCATAGAGCCTGTCTAAACCCTCAAGATCCCTAGATGTAATATTGGTAGGAGTGAAAATTTCCTGTCTAACAGAAAATTCTAATTGTTCCTTTCCTGAGGATAGGAATCCTTTTTCTAAAAGTTGGCGATAGGTCAAAAACAAACCGGAGGAATAGTAACGGTCCGTAAAAGTCAAAAAATCATTATCGTGCTGCAATTCTAATTGGCGACTAACAACTTTCAAGGAGTCATTGTCCGCTGGCTGTTGTCCAAAAGCAAAGAAGATATTCCATAGTAAAAGTAAAATTACAATGGGCTTATTCGTGTAGGTTTCCGTAGTGTTGAGTATTTTTAAAACGAATGGAAGATAATAATAATCAACAGGTGCTTTGGAAAATTAAAAGTATTTATACCGTTAAAGACATAAATCTCTTGCTAAAATAATTAAGGAAAAAGGCATCAGATGGAAATGGAGGTTTTTTAAATAGGAATAGTTGAAGAAAAAATATGGTTGAATACTGTATTTTTGAAAATAGTAAATAGCCAAAACCTATATGAGAGTCCAATCCATCATTATTTTACTTGTTTTAAGTATTAACCATATTGTTACCGCACAGAAAATCGATTTTTTTGCTTTAAAAAACTTAGACATTCGAAATGTGGGTCCCGCGAATATGAGTGGACGCATTACCGCTATTGATGTAGTCACAGCCAATCCAAAAATCATGTATGTAGGTGCAGCTTCTGGAGGAGTCTGGAAATCGGAAAACGGTGGTACCTCTTGGAAGCCTGTCTTTGATCAACAGCCAACACAAAATATAGGAGCATTGGTCATTCAGCAAAATAATCCAAACGCAGTTTGGGTAGGTACTGGAGAGGGTAATCCTAGAAACTCTATGAATTTGGGGATGGGTGTTTTTAAAAGTATAGATGGAGGCGATACTTGGCAACAAATGGGGCTGGAAAGCACAAAAACCATTCATAGAATTATTATAGACCCTATTGATGCTAATATTATTTATGTGGGTGCCATGGGAGATCCGTTTACAGCTAATGAACACAGAGGTCTCTATAAAACCACTGATGGTGGTTTGCACTGGGAAAAGATTTTATTTTCAAACAACCAATCCGGAATTGCCGATTTGGTTATGGATCCCACAAATAACAATAAACTATTTGCTGCTCTTTATGAGCATAAAAGAACACCCTATTATTTTACATCGGGGGGTCAGGGGTCTGGGCTTTATGTATCCAATGATGGCGGAAATAATTGGAAAAAACAGGGAGAAAGCCAAGGTCTACCTTCGGGTAATTTAGGCCGAATTGGTTTTGCTATTGCCCCATCTGAACCCAATAGGATCTATGCAAAAATAGAAGCAAAGAAAAATGCCATTTACCGCAGTGATACTGGAGGGGATACCTGGAAAATGATTAATGACAATCCAAAGTTCGCCAATAATAGACCTTTTTATTTTCAAGATTTAGCAGTAGATACTGAAGACCCAGATAGGGTCTATAATATTTATCAACCTTTATCTGTAAGTTATGACGGGGGGAGTACTTTTGATACCATTCCCATGATTCCTGCAGATGAAACAAAAGGGATACATGCAGATTTTCATGCTTTTTGGGTAAATCCAAATGACGCAAAGCACTTTATTATTGGCGGCGATGGTGGATTAGGAATTACATATGATCATGGCAAAAGTTGGTATTTTCCGGAGACTATTCCCGTGGCACAGTTGTATCATGTAGGGGTAGATAATGATGTACCCTATAATGTGTATGGAGGAATGCAAGACAATGGTAATTGGTCTGGCCCTTCGTACACTTGGAAAAGGGGTGGTATACGCACCTTATATTGGCAGTATTTAGTTGGCGGTGATGGGTTTGATATTTCACCTGATTTGGATAATTCACGATTTGGTTATGGGTCCTCTCAAAATGGCAATTTATATAGGTATGATAAACTAACAGGTTATTATGTTAGTGTTCAACCGCCGCCGCCAGATTTAAAAACTAGTTTGCGCTTTAATTGGAATGCTGGGTTTGCCAGAAATCCTTTGGATGCCAATTCGGCCTATTATGGTTCTCAATTTGTACATCTTACATATGATAAGGGCGCCTCATGGAAAATAATATCACCAGATGTAACCACTAATAATCCCAAACATCAACAGGCCGATTATGGTGGACTTACCCTTGATGTTTCTGGGGCTGAACGCTACAATTCTATTTTGACTATTGCTCCAAGTGCATTGGATAAAAATATTATTTGGGTAGGCACAGATGATGGTCAGGTTCAAATTACTACAGATGGCGGTAAAACCTGGAAAAATTGCACCCCTAAAATCAAGGAAATGCCAAGGGAGGGTTGGATTGCCCAAATAGAGGCATCTCGTTTTAATCCGGGTGCGGCATGGATGGTGGTCAATAATTATAGAAAGGGCGATTATGCCCCTTATCTTTTTAGAACCAATGATTATGGTAAAACATGGTTGCGCATGGTAGATGAAGAAAAGGTAAAGGGATATGCGCTTACTGTAATTCAGGATCCTGTAGAACCCAAATTGGTTTTTCTAGGGACCGAAAATGGTTTATGGATGAGTATGGATGAAGGAAAAACGTGGGAACAATTTAAGAATGAATTTCCATCAGTCTCCACCATGGATTTGAAAATTCAGGAACCAGAGTCGGCCTTGATCGTAGGAACATTTGGCAGGGCTATATGGGTGTTGGATGATTTACTATCTTTAAGGGAAATTACTGCAAACCGATTAAAAAAAGGAATTACTGCGCTGCCAATCAATAATGTCGTTCAAGTAAAAGGATTATTTATTAATCCACCTGGCAATATTTGGAGTGGCTTCCACACTACTTTTGAAGGTGAAAATAAGGTGTTTCAAAAAACTAAAATTCCATTTTATTTATCAGTTCAACCAGAGGCAGACATCAAAGTAAAGGCAGAAGTTTATGACCCACAAAATAGACTTATAAATACCATTGAAACCGGTGATGTACAAAAGGGTTTAAACTATATGGTTTGGAAACTAGATGAAAACTCCAATTCTTTACCGGGGGCATGGAGTGATGATTTTTCTAGAGATATACCTGTTTTGCCTGGAGAATATACTATTGTTTTGCATTATAATGCGTATAAGGATACCACGAGGGTAAAGGTTATACCTGATCCCAGATTTGATATCCCTTCAAATGTCGATAAAGAACTTTACGATTTTCGAAAAGAAATAGATGTCCAAGTAGCTATACTAGTAAAGCACTTGAAATATATTGATCAGAAAAAGGTCCTGGTTGATAGCTTTATTAAAAAGCAAAATAATGCTCAAGTCAAGACGGGCGATCCTTTGTTTATAGTGGTGAAAAATATGGAGCAGCAATTGATACAACTTCGTTCTAAGGGCCAAACCCCAAAGCCAGAAAGGCAAGTAGGGGCATGGCAATCTTTTGAAACATCACCGTTTTCAAAAATTCAGGAAGCTTTAAACATTGCTGCTGCACAAACAAAAGTTCCGTCTTCTCAACACCAAGAAGTACTTAGGCAGGCTGCTTTGCTAATTGATGATTTTTCAAATGCCGTAAATTCTTTTATGCAAACCGAGTGGCTGTCATTTGAATCTGAAGTCAAAAAAAGCAACCTTCAATGGGAAGAAGAATAATGGAGATCAGTTTTATGATAGTCTAACTTAAAACCGCTTCTGCTTCAATTTCCACCATATAACCATTACCTACCAATTTTGCCTCCACTAAGGTATTTGCAGGGTTGATGCCCTGGAACCTTTCTCCATGGGCTCTAGCAACGGGTTCCCAATCTTCAAGTTGATTTACAAAAATTCGGGTCCGTACCACATCTGCCAATGATCCTCCAAAAGAGGTTAGTACACCTTCAATTTTATCAATAATAAAATGTGTTTGTGCAGCAGCATCATTGCCACCAATCATCATAGTACCGTGTGTAGCGGTAGTGCCAGAAACATGAATTCTATTTCCATCTTTAACGGCTCTGCAGTAACCGGCATATTCTTCCCATTCCGTGCCACTAAAAATCTGTTCTCTATTTTTACCCGTCTTTATTGGAGTAAACGCTTTGGGTATAGTTTCTAAATGATCACTAAGATCTCCAGAGGCGGTTAAAAAAGGAGGTTTTCTATATTCGTCCCCACAATCGCCAGGTATGGGTTGTAATTGATTTTGTGCATTTTTTATGGCAGAGATATCTTCAAGTTGCAAATCAATTTCTAGTATCCGTTTATTATCTGCAATATGCTCACTTTCTCCTAGACGTGCACCCACAATTATAGCGGCAACAGTTGGGTTTTCTAAAATATACCTACTAGCTATGTTTGCAATGGAGGCTTGGTGTTTATCTGCAATTTCTTTTAGGGTCTGCAATAAATTTTGATAAGGAGTCCACCCTCCGGCAGTATCAATAAAACGCTTGTACTTCATTTGCGACCAAGTGGTCAACTCAGTATCTTTAGGTTCGGATTTCCCTAACCATTTATCTGTTAAAAACCCGCCAGCCAAGGTTCCAAAAGCCAAAATTTTTACGTTATACGTTTCGCAAACATGTTTCATTTGTAATGAGGCTCTTTGGTCGATAACCGAATGGCAAATTTGATTACTAACAATAGGAATGCCACTTGCACAGGCAATTCGTAAATGAGCTGCATCAAAATTAGTTACGCCAAGGTGTTTTATCAGCCCTTCTTCTTGTAATTCTTTTAAATAAAAAAGACCATCGAGCCAACTTGGATCGGGATAAAACCAAGCGTGAAATTGTATCAAGTCAATACAGGGTAGTTGCATTCTATCGAGGGCAGTTTGTACTGCTTCACGAACATCACCACGACAAATCTTTCCTGGCTTGGGCACCCATTTTGTGAACAATTGAACGCCATTTTTATTTTCAAGACTATTTTTAAAGGTCCCAGCAATAATTTCACTGGAACCGTAATGATCGGCCATATCAAAAGAGGTAAGTCCAGCATTTATATAAGGCTGCATATATTTTGAGGTAGCAACAGGATCTAAGGTTTTACCATCTCGCTCCATGTCAGCTATTTGCCACAGACCTGTAACAATGCGTGATATCTCTAATTGTTTGGCTAATTCAATTGTTGCTTTCATGTTTTATTCTTCAGGAAGTTTTAAAAATCGTTTTCTTAAATGGGGCTCATTTTTTTTCAATCTTCTCCAGTTATAAACAAATATAATACTGGCAAAGCCCATGACTATTATCCAAATAGGGGTAGAATGAAAATACCATGCTTTGGTTTCTGCTGTTAAATCTTTGTAGGTATGGATGGTTAGAAAACCAGACAAGGTAAGTATGCCCAACCAGCCAATACATAACTGCACGGTGCGGTTTTTTAATACAGAGATGCGTTGTGCCACTTGCGAATTAACCTTAGTAATGGTTACCAAGGTTATGCACATGAGCAGAAAGTTTACCATCATGGAGGTCACCATAATATCAATACCCAAAAAGAAATCACCAGCTAAGTGTGAGCCTAAAACCCCTATGCTTGCCATAAAACCGGCTAAGATGAGTGCTATATGAGGGGTGTGGTTCTTCGGATGAATTCTAGAAATAGCTTTAGGGAATATAGCATCTTTAGCCCAAGCAAACATTAGTCTAGAAACGGATAAAAGCATAGCCGGCAAATCGTTGATTAAGGCAATGGCAGCACCTATTAAAATGGCAATGCCCCAGCCAGAGGGTAAAACGTAGCTTAAAAGACCTGGTGCTGTAATGTCTTTTTCCATGGATTCTGCTGCTACAAAACTCCATGGTACTATATGGTAGACTGCTGCGGCAAATAAAAAGTAAAAACACCCTACGCTGAGTATGGCCAACAAAATTGCCCGAGGAAGATTTTTAGTTGGATTTTTTGCTTCTCCACCGGCTTGTGCAATAGAATCGAACCCAATAAAACTAGAGAAAAGTAACGCAGCCGCTGACATGAAAATACGCCAATCAAAAGCAGTTTCTGCCACGGGTTTAAACGTTCTTCCTTCTTTTTCCCGCAGCGCAATTAAAAAATCAGTAGTATCAAAAACGAGCCCTGATATAATCACAATACCCCCAAGAGCAAACATTAAAAACATCATGGGTAATACTATATTTTTATAAGATTTTAAGCCGCGAATGTTAACTACCACAAAAAACCAAATAAGACACAAAGCAAGTCCAACTCTGACCCAACCAATTTCAAGAGTCAATGAAATGTTCTCCCAACCAAAACTAGCGGTTACGTCGCGGATAAAAGGAATAGTGATGTATGCGATTACACCAATAACTATTGATAGACCAAACCATTGGGAAAAGCTGGCTACAAAACCTAAATAGGGGTTTAGACCTCGGCTGGCATAAATGTAACTTCCTCCTGCCCGTGGCATGGCTGATGCCAAAATAGCATAGGCCAAGGCCGCAAATACGGCGGGTATAGCAGCAAATAGAAATGCGGGCAATACATACGGTCCAATACCAGGAACATTACGCTGAATCATAAAAGGCACTACGTTAATGGAAGCCCCTAACATGGAACAGACCCCCGTAGCAATAAGAGCTAAAAGCCCCATTTGGCGAGTCAGTTTTTTAGTACTCAAAGAAGGTATTTCATTTTTAATTTATTCTGTTAAGGTTCATATAATTGTAATACATGCGGTGCTACTCTGAAATATAAGTTTTGACATTGGTTAGTTCCCAACGCCCCAATGATATTGGGATATTTCCAATGGAGTTGAGTTGGTCAAAAAATACCCGCATTTCAAAAGGTTCGTTTTTTAATTCTTTCATTCTGGCGTATTCTGCAAGTGTATTTTCAATTAGGTATTTACCTGTAATATAACTTGTACCGTAGCCTGGTTGCCGTAAATAAAGCTGTTGTTCAAAAAGCAATAGTTCTTTTTCTGTTTTCATCCAGCCACGAGGGGTGTATTCGGAGTGGATACTTCCTGCTTCCTCCATGGTCATTTCATTGGCATGGGCATAAAGCGAACCTAAACCTCGGGCAGCACGTTGAGCAATCATGATGTAAACAATTTCTCTGGATCTGGGTTGATCATCATAAAGACCTGCATCCATAAACATTTCTTCAACTGCGGTTGCCATACCTTCATTTCTTGAATCAAAAATATTGTATAACAACGGGCCTTTTCTAATTTCACTTTTATGGGGTTCTGTATCCATTCGAGCCAGTTCAAACCAATGGTAAAAATGGGAATATAGGGGGCGCTGATCATAATGTGCTGTAATCCAAAAAAAGTTGCGTTTCTCTTTGGGTACAAATGCTCCAAGATGTTCATTTAAGGCGGGCTCAAAATAGTCTTTTACCGTCACCATTTCATTTTCATCTAAAAAATTGATCAAGCTCTTGGCTGAGGCTTTCGCGCGATTATCGTATTCTTCGGGAGTACTGGCATCGGAAAGCAGGGGCAATTTTCTATTTCGGTGTTCTTCTAATTTTAAGGCAGCCCAGGCTCGGGTAAGCTCTCTTTTTAAAATCATTACCTCATCATCCCAAGTCAAAGGAACTAAATGTACGTTTTGGAGGTACCATGTATACTCTTCTTTTCCTATACCCGATGGTCCTGTTTTTGTTATTGCTTCGGCCTGAAGCCAATCTACTAAATCATTGGTAGATTGTACGGCATTGTCAATAGTAATAAGGAGATTTTTATCCTTAGACACTCCGGGAAAATCCTTTATAGTGGTTAGGTTTTTACTCTGATCTATAATATCACGTATGCCGGCAATCCAAAGATCTTTGGCATTGCTCGTCAAATTTATTTTTGCCTGTTCGTTAATTGCAGGAATAATTTTTAAATCGGCTATTAATTTTTTAGCACCCTCTTTGTCTAAAGGAAATTGATAGGTCCAAAGGTCGGTAATACCGTGGTGGGTTGGTCCTTCATGTGCAGGAACATCACTTCTCTCTGTCCATAACGACTTATAAAAGGCAGGATCTCTTTCCCAAGGGCGAAGTACTCTTTGGTTAAATTCATACCCATTCATTTCAGCATGTACAATATGCCAATCTACTTGTTGCGGAATAGGCCAAGCGATGGTATCAATACCCCGCAATTTCTCTTTTAATAGTTTAAATTTTGCTTCTCTTTTTTCAAAAGTTTTTTGGGTATAATCAGGTGCTCCATTGCGTAAAGGAGGATTTTCAAAAGTTCTCCACTCTTTAAATAAGGTCACTAAATTAGCATAGTCCTGATTCTTATTTTGACCCAAAACAAAATGGTTTGAAATCCCCAGGAGAAGGATACATAAAAAAAGAGATTTACTGGAGATGAGATTATTTTTCATATAATTGATTCATTTAAATATAGTTTATGAGGATAAAACACAGGGGGTAAATTAGTTATTTTTTTTGGATACTTTTCTTAGACGGTCTAAAATAAGAGGTACAAAAAAAACGGATAGTAGTAACTGATCCGCTTTTTTTGGTACTGTTAGGATTTGTAGAAGGAACTTTGTTCTTTCTTTCTAGATACTTCGGTAAAGGATTTTGGGTTGGCCTTACAAAGAAAACCACGGTCGCTTTGCGCCCTTTTTTTGGTTTTCTTCAAAGCTGACGCAAGCATCGCTTTTTCGTAAAACAAAAAACCATATACTTTCGTATCTGGTTGGTAGTAGCGGGAACTGGATTCATTCGCCAATAAGGCGAATGGGCCAAGGGGAGAGGCTTTACTACGACCCAGATTTGGTTCCCAAATCAATTTTTTTCTGAATTTCAATCCATAAAGCAAGCTTTAAGATTTTATCCAAAAAAAAACCAGATACTTTCGTATCTGGTTGGTAGTAGCGGGAACTGGACTCGAACCAGTGACCTTCGGGTTATGAGCCCGACGAGCTACCTACTGCTCTATCCCGCGCTGTGAGTGCAAAGATACAAAGCTTTTTTGCTATTATCAAAACATAAATCAATAAATCTTTTTTAGTTACTTTCGGGCTTCATCTATTTAATTACATATCTTAGAAATTTTCTAGATTTTATGAAAATAATCAATGATTTCTTAGCCTCGGTTTTGCCTTATACAGAGTGGGTTATGCTCTTTCTCATCATAGGAGGAGGATTGTTTCTGGTTTTTTATTCCAAATTACTGCCTTATCGGTATTTTAAACATGCTATTGCAATTACAGCTGGGAAATACGATAATCCTGATGATCCTGGGGAGGTAAGTCATCTTCAGGCGCTCTCTTCGGCCGTAGCGGCAACTGTTGGGTTAGGGAATATTTCAGGGGTGGCTATTGCTATTTATTTGGGAGGTCCAGGAGTGGTATTTTGGATCTGGGTGACCGCTCTTGTGGGCATGTGTATAAAATTTTATTCCTGTAGCCTTGCAATTATGTTCCGAGGGCATGATAGTGAAGGCAACCTCCAAGGTGGTCCAATGTACTATATTACGAAAGGTATGGGGATGAAAGCCAAACCATTAGCTGTGTTCTTCTGTTTGGCCGGCCTTTTTGGGGTACTCCCTGCCTTTACTGTGAACCAATTTACACAAACCATCATGGGGGTGGTGCAGCCGAATGAGAATATTGCCCTCTTGGGAGATTTTAATTGGAAGTTGGGTATAGGCATTGTGCTCTCCATTATTACCTCCTTTGTTATTTTTGGGGGACTTAAAAAAATTGCCAAGGTGGCCACGGCTATAGTACCCTTTATGGTACTGGTCTATTTGGTAGCCGTCATTTATATTATGGTTATTAATGCGGGACAAGTATTTCCTTCCTTGAAGTTGATATTCGTAGAGGCGTTTAATTTTAAGACTGCTGTTCAGGGTGGCCTATGGGGTCTTATTATCATAGGTATACGCAGGGCAGTTTTCTCCAATGAATCGGGAGTGGGAAATGCGCCCATGTACCATGGACAATCAAAGACCAATGAACCAATACAGGAAGGGCTTGTTGCTATGTTAGGCCCTTTTATAGATACTATTGTTGTATGTACTTTGACTGCCATAGTGATATTGTTGAGCGGAGCTCATTTAGAAGCAGAGAATAATGGAATTACCATGACGCTTATCGCTTTTGAAAAATCACTCTATGGAGTTGGTGATATTCTGTTGATGGTGGTGGTAGCTGCCTTTGCACTTTCCACCTTATTTACCTATTCTTATTACGGGACCAAATGCCTGTCCTTTCTGACCAATGCCAAAATTGGTAAGTATTACAACCACATTTATATCTTAAGCATTACCTTTGCAGCGGTCGCTTCGGTAGACCTTGTGGTAAATTTGATAGACTTATCTTTTGCCCTAATGGTGATCCCCAATATGATTGCGGTTCTCTATTTGGCACCCAAGGTGAACCAAGCAATGAAAATATATTTTTTAAAGGTAAAAGATGGCAGAGCATAAGGCAGGGTTTGTAAATATCATAGGGAATCCCAATGTGGGAAAATCCACGTTGATGAACGCTTTTGTAGGGGAGAAATTATCTATTATCACTTCCAAGGCACAGACCACAAGGCATAGAATCCTTGGGATCGTGAATGGGGATGATTTTCAGATGATTTTATCAGATACTCCTGGCATCATTAAGCCGGCCTATGAATTGCAATCCTCCATGATGGGCTTTGTGAAATCTGCCTTTGAGGATGCAGATGTACTAATCTATATGGTAGAGATTGGGGAGAAGGCCCTAAAGGATGAAGGTTTTTTTGATAAGATAAAGAATAGTAAGATCCCCGTATTACTGCTATTGAACAAGATAGACATATCAGAACAAGGGGTATTGGAAGAACAGGTGCAGTATTGGCAGGCTCAATTACCCGAAGCTGAGATACACCCTATTTCGGCCCTTCAGAATTTTAATGTCAAGGAAGTATTTCATAGGATCATGGACTTGTTGCCTGTTTCGCCACCTTATTATCCAAAGGATCAATTAACGGATAAGCCGGAACGTTTTTTTGTAAACGAGACCATCCGCGAGAAAATCTTACAGCACTACAAAAAGGAGATTCCGTATTCCGTAGAAATAGATACAGAGGAATTTTTTGAAGATGAAGACATAATCAGGATGCGCTCTGTAATTATGGTTGAACGCGAATCCCAAAAAGGCATCATTATAGGTCATAAGGGATCGGCCTTAAAAAGAGTAGGGGTTGAGGCCCGTAAGGATCTGGAAAAATTCTTTGACAAACAAGTGCATATGGAATTGTATGTAAAAGTGAATAAAAACTGGAGAAGTAATCTTAACCAATTAAAACGGTTTGGATACAATCAATAATTAGGGGTTGATGACCTCTGATATAAAAGAATAGAGCTCCTTCATTTGGGGCTCTCCTTTTTTTCTTCCTGTTCTGCCAAAGGCATAAAGCAAGCCCCAAACCACTATCAAGCCCACTAATAAACCTTTTAGAATGCCAATAGGTTTATCCAAAGACCAATTGGAATAGGCCCAAATACCAACAATAATAAATAGGGTGATCACTCCAAAATGCAGGAACATAAAGAAGGTCCATAGCGTAGGACTAGGACCGAAAAGGCCATTTATCCTACAGGAATTATTATCCTCTTCATATAGTTCCAGGTGAAGCTCAGGGGTCCATAAAGTGCGAAATCCTTGCTCGAACTTAATGAAAAGATGATCATCTATCCGATTAACAAGAAATGGGTGTTTGTTAATTTCTTCGAATTTGTCTAGGATAATATCTTTTGAGGTATTTAAATGATGTTGGAATCTTGGTCTTAAAACGAGATCATTCGATAGACTTTTCACTGGTACAATTGATTATGAAATAAAAGATAGCATTTTACTTCGGATATAAATAGTACTTTTGCAGCAAATTAAAGAAGTATGAGTGCAATTGTAGCCATTGTAGGGAGACCTAATGTAGGTAAATCGACGTTTTTTAATCGGTTGATACAGAGAAGAGAGGCGATCGTAGATGCGGTGAGCGGAGTTACGCGCGACCGTCATTACGGAAAAAGTGATTGGAATGGACGTGAGTTTACCGTTATTGATACAGGGGGATATGTTTTAGGTAGTGACGATGTTTTTGAAGTGGAAATTGATAAGCAGGTAGAGCTGGCTATTGAAGAGGCCGATGTCATTATTTTTATGGTGGATGTGGAAGCTGGTGTAACCGGGATGGATGAAGATGTGGCCAATTTATTAAGACGCCACAATAAACCAGTGTTGTTAGCCATCAACAAGGTGGATAATGGAAAGCGTGCTGAAGATGCCGTGGAATTTTATTCTTTAGGTTTGGGAGAGTACTATACTATTGCCAGTATTAGTGGTAGTGGAACTGGGGAGCTATTGGATGCCTTGATAGAAGTATTACCTGAACAAGAAATTGTTGAAGAAACTGAATTACCACGTTTTGCAGTTGTTGGAAGGCCTAATGCAGGAAAATCTTCGTTTATAAATGCCTTGATTGGTGAAGAGAGATATATAGTTACCGATGTTGCTGGGACCACTAGGGACAGTATAGATACCAAATACAATCGTTTTGGATTTGAGTTTAACTTAGTTGATACTGCGGGAATCCGTAGGAAGGCCAAAGTGAAAGAGGATCTGGAATTTTATTCTGTAATGCGTTCCGTTAGGGCCATAGAGCATTCCGATGTGTGTATCGTAATATTGGATGCTACAAGAGGTTTTGATGGGCAGGTTGAGAATATCTTTTGGTTGGCGCAACGCAATAACAAAGGGATCGTGATTTTGGTGAACAAATGGGATTTGGTAGAGGATAAAGAGACCAACACCATTAAGCAGTATACAGCTAAAATCAAGGAAGCCATAGAGCCCTTTACAGATGTACCTATTTTGTTTATCTCAGTACTAACAAAACAACGTATTTACAAGGCTATAGAAACGGCTGTTGAAGTCTTTCAGAATAGAAGCAAAAAGATACAGACCCGTAAATTCAATGATATTATGTTACCCATCATTGAAAACAATCCGCCACCGGCTTATAAAGGGAAATACGTGAAGATCAAGTTCTGCACACAATTGCCAACTCCATATCCGCAATTTGCATTCTTTTGTAATTTACCCCAATACGTGCGGGATCCGTATAAGCGTTTTCTGGAAAACAAGCTACGGGAGCATTTTGATTTTACCGGAGTGCCTATTTCTATATTTATGAGGAAGAAATAAAATTTTCACAAAAATCTGTTAAGGGAGGTAAAAATCTTAATGCGTTAGATTATTTTCGACATGTGCTGTTGCGAAATCAATCAAAAATCAATCTATGCCTAAGCTTTTTTACCTCTTTTTTATTGCCCTTTTTTTATCCCTTCAAACAAATTCCCAAGAGTTCCTCGTAAAAGGAAAGGTGTTGGATGCATCTTCCAAACAGCCACTAGAAGCGACTACCATATATGCGGAGTCAATTCAAGATAGCACATTAATTACCTATACCATATCTAAACAGGACGGAATCTTTGAGTTGGAGGGAAAGACTTCCCTTAAAGAGGTAAATCTGTACTTTTCTTTTAATGGCTATAAATCTTTGGTAAAAAAGATCACCCTAAAGTCCCAAATGGACCTTGGTTCCGTGGAACTGGAGGAACAGGCCCAAGAGTTAAAAGGGGTACAAGTAGTTGGTGAAAGAGTACCGGTTACCATTAAGCAGGATACGTTGGAATTCAATGCTGATTCCTTTAAGACCAGGCCCGATGCTACCGTAGAGGATGTATTGAAAAAATTACCGGGGGTTGAGGTGGACAGTGATGGAAAGATTACTGTGAATGGAAAAGAAGTGAGCCAGGTATTGGTGAACGGACAGGTGTTCTTTAGCAATGATCCCAAAGTGGCCACTAAAAGTTTGCCCAAGGAGATCATTAGTAAAATCCAAATTATGGACACTAAAACTAAGACTCAAGAATTTACGGGGGAAGCCGGGGATGGGGAGACCAAAACCATAAACCTTACCATAAAAGAAGATAAAAATAATGGATATCTCGGTAGAATGGCAGCAGGGTATGGTACCGATGACCGTTACCAGGGTAATGGATTACTTAATTATTTTAACGGGCAAGAGCGTATTAGTGTCATCGCAGGGAGCAATAACATCAATAATAGTGGATTTTCCTTTGATGAAATCTATGATATGGTGGGCAATACGAGTGGAGGTGTTTCTTTTAGTAACTCTGGTGACTTTAGGGTGGGCGACCTTTCTTTTGGATTTGGTCAGGGAATCACTACCGCTTCTAATCTTGGCGCAAGTTATGCCAACCAAAAGAAAGATAAATTTGAGGTCAATGGGAATTATTTTTTTTCCTACAGTGATTCGTTTAATGATGAGAAAACCTCACGGGAGAATATATTACCAGACAGTCGCTTTTTTACCGATACGGAAACCAACTTTACTGGAAGCACCAATTCCAATCAAGGATCGGCAAATCTTGAATTTGATATTGATAAGACCTTGCGAATATCAGTAGATCCCAGTTTTAATGTGAGTAGGACAAATTCGGCAAATAATAGGAACACCATATCTAGTGATGAGCAAGGCAATGCTATTAACAGTAATAGTGCCCAAACCCTTGAAGATGGGTTTCAAAGGCGCTTTTCCAATGAACTGACTTTGTTTAAAAAGCTAGATACCCTAGGCAGGTACGTGCGTGTATCCTTTTCAAATGAGAACAGGCTCAATAGTAACTTGCGGAACTTTAATTCTATACGTAATACTTTCGGAGATAACCCGAGGGAGGATATTTTAGACCAACGGACATCTACAGATATCGATAACGATACATATTCAGCAGAAATAACGTATCGTCAGCCTTTGGCCAAGGAGCTGTTCTTGGACTTTGGGTATGAATATGAAAACAATCAGCAGAACAATACGAGAAGTGTTTTTGATTTCGACAATAGTTTAGGCACCTATACCAATTTTAACCAGCTGCAGAGTTCGGACTTCAGGTTTAGTAATATTCAGCAGACTCCGTCTTTGAGCATAAGGCACAATAACAAAAAGTTTCGTTTTGGTGTTACTCTGAACTATAAGTTGACCAATTTGAAAAATCAGGATGACTTGCAGAATACGTCTTTCCAAAAATCGTATGAAAATATGTTATTCAGCGCTAACGCGAACTATGCCCTAGGAGAAAATAAAAGATTGAGCCTATGGTCAAACTCTAGATTAAATGTACCCACTATAAATCAGTTACAACCCGTCCCCAATATTAATGATCCCTTGAATATAATTGTAGGTAATCCTAATTTATCCCCTTCGGTGGCAAATCAGACCTACCTGAACTATAATGATTACAATTGGAAAGAGCGCACGGGATTATATGTTTACGTAGGTGCAAACTTGGAGAAAGACAGGGTTTCATCTATAACTACTACCAATGAGGATTTGTTAAGGACAACCACCTATACCAATGTTAATGGTAATTATAATTTAGATGGGGGGTTTAGCTATTCCAAACAAATAAAAAAAGACAGTACCTATACGCTAAAATATAGTTTTAACCCTTATATGGGGTATAGGAAGAATGTTGGGTTTACCAATGGAAGTCGTTTGGAAACCACCACGCTCTCCCTCAATCCTAGAGCCAGTATCACCTTTAATTACAGGGAGATTTTGGAGTTGGAGCCCGAATACAGAATTTCCTATTCTGATACCAAATACAATTTGGAAGCCTTGGATGATATTAATTTCACTTCCCATAATTTTGGACTCAAGGCTACTGCCTATTGGCCCGAAAATGTTATTTGGGGCAATGATATTACGTACAGCTATAACGGGAATGTTGGGCCTGGTTTTGATAAAGATGCCTTATTTTGGAACATGAGCTTGGGTGTTCAGATGCTCCAAAAAAAGGTGACCCTGAAAGTATTGGCTTATGATCTATTGAACCAGAATATCAATACCAGAAGGACCGTGGGAGATGATTATATCCAAGATTTTCAGGGAACCGTTCTGCAGCGCTATTTCATGTTTAGCGCCAGTTTTAAATTTGATCAGTTCGGTGGTAAAAATGATAAGAAAAGCGATGTATACTATTATAATTAAAGAAGCGCATAGTATACGTAGATTTTGGAGAAATTTGCTTGAGGTTAGTTACTATGTGGAGCGCAATTACCAGCCGCCTGAGGAACCACCACCTCCAAAACCGCCACCGCCGAAGCCGCCGCCAAAACCACCACCTCCACTAAAGCCACCTCCACCGGAAGATGACCCTCCGCCGAAACCTCCACGACCCATATTACTAAGGATAATGGCATCCCAAATACTGAAGCCTCCACCTCGGCCACTATTTTTCCCTCCGCCACCTCTTTTATTGCGGTTGGAGAGGATGATCAGGATGATAAAGAATATGATAAAGGGTAAAAACTTACTCAGTGGAAATCCTTGGTCTTCGGATTTCTTGCGGTCTTCCTTAAACTCCCCTGTAAGTACTTGGAACATGGCATCTGCCCCTTTGTCCAGCCCTGCATAATAATCTTCATTTTTAAATTCAGGGATAATAACGGTCTCAATGATCCTTCTTGTCATGGCATCGGTCAAAGAGCCTTCAACCCCATACCCGGTATTAATGGCCACTCTGCGGTCCCCTTTTGCCAAGAGCACCAAAACGCCATTGTCCTTACCTTCCTGTCCTATACCCCAGGCCTCTCCCCATTGGGCACCCAAATAATTGATGTTCTCTCCTTCGGTTGAGTTGATAATGGCCACCACGATCTGGGTAGAGGTGCTGTCCGAATATCTGATCAGTTTCTGTTCCAAGGATGTTTTTTCCGAACTGGACAGTAAATTGATGTAATCGTAGACACTGGTCTGTAGTTTTGGTTTTTCCGGAATAGGGTATTGCCCAAAACTTACCGAAAAGCCCAGAAAAAATAAAAGGAGAATACTAACCTTTAGATACCTCATTACTCAGTTCGTTAGTATCGTTATGTTCCCACGGGAAATGTGATGCCAGTGCTTTACCGGCCATTGAAACGCCGTCTATAAGCCCTTGTTTAAAGTTTCTTCGTATGAATTGGTTCTCAATGGCTTCTTTAGTCGAATGCCAAAAATCTTTAGGAACCACTTTATTGATGCCTTTATCTCCTAAAACCACAAACTTTTTATCTGCTACGGCCACGTAGATAAGTACCCCATTCTCTTCTTTGGTATTGTCCATTTTCAAGAAATGAAATATGGCCTTAGCCCTTTCATAATGGTCTTCATTGGTATGGGCTTCAATATGAACCCTAATCTCCCCGGAAGTATTTTTTTCTGCCTCTACTATAGCTGCCACAACAGCGGTCTCCTCTTCAGCGGTTAAAAAGTCTTCTACTTTGGACATTTAGGTGGTTTTTATTTGAAATCGAAATTAACATCAGGGGCACTTTCAGCTCCTGCCTCTGATTGGAAATAAGCTAGCTCACTGAAATTGAACATCCCTGCCAAAAAGGAATTTGGAAATATTTTAATATGCTTATTATAGGGCTCTACCGTGGCGTTGAACCTGTCTCGTGTCACATTAATCCTATTCTCTGTTCCTTCCAATTGGGATTGTAGTTCCAAGAAATTTTGGTTGGCCTTTAGTTCTGGATATCTTTCAACAGTAACTAATAAGCTTTTAAGAGCTCCGCTCAATCCTCCCTGCACTTCGTTGAATTTAGCTAACTGCTCGGGAGTAATATTGGTTGGATCTATAGATAAGGAAGTAGCCTTGGCACGTGCCTCAATTACGGCTGTTAAGGTTCCTTTTTCAAAATCTGCTGCTCCTTGCACTGTTTTTACTAAATTACCTATAAGGTCATTTCTGCGTTGGTAAGAACTCTCTACATTGGCCCAGCTTTTCGTCGAAGTCTCTTTTAGGACAATGGCGGTATTATTAAAGCCTACGGCCCATCGATATACACCAAAAATGATGACAACGATAACAATTACTGGAATTAGCCACTTTTTCATGGATAGGTATTTTATATGGTTAGAATTATAACTGGTTTTTGATTTTTATAAGTTCCGCTTTGATGCCCTCCAATTTGGAAATAATATCAAAGGTTGATAGTGATTTTAGCTTTTCTTCCTTGAGATGTGTTTTGGCGCCTTCTAAAGTAAAGCCGCGCTCTTTTACCAAATGGTAGATCAATTGCAAATTTTTGATATCTTGGGGGGTAAACTTTCTATTGCCCTTAGCGTTTTTTTTTGGTTGTAGTACATCAAACTCCTTTTCCCAAAAACGGATGAGAGAGGTGTTTACGCTAAAGGCTTTGGCTACTTCCCCAATACCATAATACCTTTTTTCAGGAAGTTCTATATGCATCTTAATCCAGAGATTGGTTTTCTTGTGTGGCGTATTTCAACATGTTCTCAAACTCTTCCGCTGTTAAACTTCCATAATAGAAATTTATAGGGTTGATACGATCACCGTCTTTCCAGACTTCATAATGTAAATGTGGTGCTTCGGAACGCCCAGTACTTCCAACAAAACCGATTAGGTCTCCTCTTTCTACCCGTTGTCCTGCCTTTACATTGTAATTACTTAAATGTCCATAAAGACTTATATATCCATAACCGTGGTCAATTCGGATATGTTTCCCGTAACCAGAAGAATTATTGTCGGCCCTACTCACTTTTCCACCACCAGAGGCATAAATAGGTGTTCCTTTTTGGGAGGTGAAATCCATACCCCAATGCATTTTTCTGGCCTTGGTAAAGGGATCCGATCGCCAGCCGTAACCTGATGCCATACGGGTTAATTTATCATTGGAAATTGGTTGTATTGCAGGGATTGCTGCCAATAGTTTTTCTTTTTCTGCGGCCAACTTGGTAATCTCGTCCAAAGATTTAGATTGTATAACCATCTGCTTTTGGATGATATCCATGCGTTTAGTTGTGCCTGTGATCATCTCTGAATTATTGAATCCTTCCAGAGATTTGTACCTGTTAACCCCACCAAATCCTGCTCTACGTTGTTCCTCAGGAATAGGATTGGCTTCAAAATATAAGCGATAAATATTATTGTCCCTGTCTTCAATATTCGCAAGGACCTGCTCCATTTGTTCCATTTTCTTGCCTAGCAGCTCGAATTGTAGCTCATAATTTTTTACTTCGCGTTGTAAGGAAAGTTCTCTTGGTGTATTTAAAATACTTGTGTTTAAAATGATAGTAAGCCCAAGCAGGCCAAATATGGCGGAGCCTAATAGAAATAACGATAAGTTCCTATATCTTCTAGATTTTTTGGGCTCTATCTTTCGATATGAAAGCGTGTCCGGGTCGTAAAAATATTTTACTTTAGACATAAATGGAAATTATCCTATTTTTGTGCTCTTAATTAACGCAACAAACAAATATAAAAATTGTTTTGCACAAACAGCTAATTTTATAAAAAGCTTACCATTTTACATGAAATCCCAAGAAGCAAGAAATACGTTTTTAGAATTTTTCAAAGAAAAAACACACCGAATAGTCCCCTCGGCCCCTATGGTTATTAAGGACGATCCTACCCTAATGTTCACCAATGCGGGTATGAACCAGTTTAAGGAGTATTTTCTGGGGAACAGCGTGCCCAAATCCAAAAGGGCTACGGACACCCAAAAATGCCTTAGAGTTAGTGGAAAGCACAATGACCTGGAAGAAGTGGGTAAGGACACCTACCATCATACCATGTTTGAGATGTTGGGGAATTGGAGTTTTGGCGACTATTTTAAGAAGGAAGCTATTGCCTGGGCCTGGGAACTTTTAACGGAGGTATATAAAATTGATAAAGAAAGCCTATATGTTTCTGTTTTTGAAGGAAGCAAGGATGCCGATAATCTAGGAATGGATACTGAGGCTTTAGACCTATGGAAAGCTATAGTTCCTGAAGACCGCATCATTTACGGAAATAAAAAAGACAATTTCTGGGAAATGGGGGATCAGGGACCTTGCGGGCCTTGTTCAGAAATCCATGTGGATATCCGCTCCAAAGAAGAGAAAGCAAAAGTTTCTGGAGCCTCACTGGTCAACCAGGACCACCCACAAGTAGTGGAAATCTGGAACCTGGTTTTTATGCAGTACAACAGGAAGGCCGATGGCAGATTGGAGCCTTTGCCAGCAAAACACGTGGATACCGGAATGGGTTTTGAGCGTTTATGCATGGTACTACAGGGGGTGAAATCTAACTACGATACGGATGTATTTACACCAATTATTAGAGAGATAGAGACCATTACCAATTCGGAATATGGCAAAAATGAAGAAACTGATATAGCCATTCGCGTAATTGCAGATCATATTAGGGCTGTCTCTTTTTCTATTGCAGACGGACAATTGCCAAGCAATACCGGGGCAGGATATGTTATTAGAAGGATATTAAGAAGGGCTATTCGTTACGGGTTTACCTTTTTGGATACCAAAGAACCTTTTATGTACAGATTGGTGCAGGTTTTGAGTAGTACTATGGGCCATGTATTTCCTGAATTGAAGGAACAACATCAATTAATAGAAAACGTAGTAAAAGAAGAGGAACATTCTTTCTTGAAGACCTTAGATCAAGGTTTGGTTTTATTGGATAGCGTTTTGGAAAATGCCAAAGGAAAATTGATCGATGGCAGAAAAGCTTTTGAACTTTATGACACCTATGGATTTCCAATTGACCTTACCTCCCTTATTTTAGGGGAAAGGGGTTTTGAATTGGATGAAAAAGGATTTGAGACAGCCATGCAAGAGCAAAAAAAGCGTTCCCGATCCGCTTCGGAAGTGTCCAAGGAAGATTGGACAATTTTGGCAAATGATCTAGAGCAGGAGTTTGTTGGGTATGATGTGCTGGAAGCTAAAGTGAAATTGGTAAAATACAGAAAGGTAACCTCAAAAAAAGAAGGGGAACAATATCAGTTGGTTTTCAACATGACGCCATTTTATCCTGAAGGAGGAGGCCAAGTAGGTGATAAAGGCTACTTGGAGACTGCTAATGGAAATGTGATTTACATCTTGGATACCAAGAAGGAGAATAATGAAATTTTACATTTTTCTAAGGATCTTCCTGAAAATGTAACTGAGAAATTCAAGGCAGTTGTAGACCAAAATCAAAGACAGCGTACAGCTTGCAACCATACCGCAACACATTTGTTGCATCAGGCTCTAAGGGAGGTGTTGGGATCCCATGTGGAGCAAAAAGGATCTGCGGTACACTCCAAATACCTACGTTTCGATTTTTCGCATTTTGCGAAACTGACCGTAGATGAACTAAGGGATGTGGAAGACTTTGTTAACGCTAGGATAGATGGGAGAATTCCTTTGGAAGAACACAGGAGTGTGCCTATGGAAGAGGCCTTGAAACAAGGGGCAATGGCCCTTTTTGGTGAAAAATATGGTGATGCCGTTCGTACCATTCGTTTTGGGAAATCTATGGAGCTATGTGGAGGGACCCATGTAAAAAACACAGCCGATATATGGCACTTTAAAATAAAATCAGAGGGTGCTGTGGCATCTGGAATTAGGCGAATAGAAGCTAGTACCTCTGATGCTGTAAAAGAGTTCTATTTTGAGAATAATAAGACCTTGTTCGAAATAAAGGGTCTTTTGAACAACACCCAAGATCCATTGAAGGCAGTTGAAGCTTTACAAGAGGAAAATAATACCCTTAAAAAACAAGTGGAAGCTTTTTTAAAAGACAAAGCCAAAAATGTAAAAGGGGATTTGTTGAACGAGTTGTCTGAAATAAACGGAATCCAATTCTTGGCAAAAAAGATAGATTTGGATGCCGGCAGTATCAAGGATCTTTCTTTTGAGATGGGAGCCAATAAAACTAATCTATTCTTGTTGTTTGCAACAGAGCAGGAAGGAAAAGCTTTATTATCTTGTTACATCTCAAAGGAGCTAGTTGCCTCTAAGAAATTGAATGCAGGAACCATTGTCCGTGAATTAGGCAAATTTATCCAAGGTGGAGGTGGAGGGCAACCTTTCTTCGCAACGGCCGGAGGTAAAAATCCAGCAGGGATTACGGAAGCATTGGAAAAAGCAAAGGAATATTTACAATAAAACTATAGTCAATTCGAGTAAAATCGAAAATTATTGCAAGTAATAAGAAGCACCCAATTGATTTTTAATATCATTTGGGTGTTTTGCTAAAAAAGATAGACCATGAAGCTTCAAACACTAGTGCCATTGGAAATATCGAAGAACCCTATCAGCTATGAAAGTGAGATCCTTTCATTGGGTTCTTGCTTCGCAGAAAATATGGGGAGTAAATTGAGGTATTATAAATTTCAGTCAGTAGTAAACCCATTCGGAATCTTATTCCATCCTTTAGCCATAGAAAATTTGATTTCTAGGGCGATGGCAGAAGAGGCGTATACCAAAGCTGATATATTTTTTTTAAATGAGCGTTGGCATTGTTTTGATGGGCATTCCGTATTGAGCGATGCCGCAGGGGAGATGCTTTTGGATCGATTGAATAATGGTTTGCAAAAGACATATCAAAAAATATTAGGTGCGTCCCACATGATAATCACCCTAGGAACGGCATGGGTGTATCGCAATAAAGCATCCGGAGCAATTGTGGCCAATTGTCATAAAGTGCCTCAAAATCAATTTACCAAAGAACTCCTTTCGGCAGACGAGATTGCTTTTAGCTTAGAACGCATAATTAATGTAATACAGTCTAAGAATCCTTATCTGCAATTGATTTTTACGGTCTCCCCGGTACGGCATTTAAAGGATGGTTTTGTAGAAAATCAACGAAGTAAAGCACACTTGATAGCAGGGATTCACAACGTGCTAAATAAAAAGTATATTTCCTATTTTCCGTCCTACGAGATTATGATGGACGAGCTACGCGATTATCGTTTTTATGCTGAGGACATGGTACATCCCAACGATTTAGCCATTACTTACATCTGGGAAAAATTCAAAGAGAATTGGGTACATGAAAAGGCTTATCCGGTCATGGAAAAAGTGGGAGAAGTCCAGCGTGGTTTAAACCATAGACCTTTCGATCCAAACTCTGTTCAGCACTCGTCCTTCCTTACATTCTTGGATCAAAAAATAGAAGCGCTAACACAAGCCTATCCCTTTATGAAATTTTAGGAGTTGCTCAACTAACCTGCTAAACTTTGATCTACCAATGCTAGGCCGTCATCAATCAGGTGTCCCAGTTTTGGATTTTCTAGTTTCACCATTTCAAGATGTTTCACAATTTCCAAGGCAAATTCTTCATCTCCATTGTTTATGGCCAATTCATAAAGCTCAATAGATAGCAACCAGTCTTTGGCATAGTTGGTTTTTACTTCTTGGAAAACCTTATTTCTGGAGATGGTGGTGTTTGTTCCTTCCCTAAAATCTCTGATTTGTTTGTAGAGCAATTCCAATTGGGTCGTCTCTTTTGTCTTTTTGGCCTTTATAGTGGTTTCGGTGAACTCGTGGGATACCAAATCGAAACTGTTGAGGTCCGCAGGGCCATTAAACGCAGAGAATACATTTTCTCCTACCGCCATATGGTACAAGCCCCAAGCTGGTTGGAATAAGAGTTCAGTTTTGTAGGTTACCGTGCAATTTTCAAAAGTGATCAGGATAATCTCCCCTCTTAGGTTCCTCGTACCAGTAACAATATCCCCTGTAACTTTTACACCGCTCTCAAATTCTAAAGAAACGGTTTCTCCTTCATAAATGTGATAGGCCTTTAAATCTCTTGGGCTCATGTCTTCAATAGGCAGATTGATGCCTTTTAGTTTGCCAATAGGAGAACCAAAACCTTCTGCATGATGGTTGGTGCTGTGTCCTACCAATTCCTTTTCCCTATATGAAAGGGCAGTTTTGCCTTTTGTGGTAATGTAGGATGGTCTATTATCAAATTCGATTACACGATCAAAGACCCCAGATATTTGTAGTCCCGTGCTCAGTTCTGCCGTGCCCAAGGCATTGGAATGGATTAATTTTGTGATCCCCTTTAACCCCCCTGTGCGCAAGGCCATGGTATTAGCAAATTCCTCTAAAACCTGACTCAAAAATGCAAAATCTGGGGTCACAAAAAGTTGTGGCTGGGGTTTGGTAATATCAAAAGAGGTATGCGCGGCTTCTATGGAATAGGGAGTTTTTTTCACTTCATCCGTCATACACCAAGCACTTTCACCTATAGAAGAAAGGAGGCCAGCGCCGTATATTTTAGGTTGTCCTATAGACCCTATCAAGCCGTATTCCACAGTCCACCAATGTAGGTTTCTTATTAGGGCCATTTCACTGGGTTCCCCCATATTTTGTTGTAGGTCTTCAATTAAATTTTCGGCTTTGTCCACCTCCTCTTGTGGCGTGTCCGAAGCTTCTTTTATAATGGACAGATGTCTAACTGCTTCATAAAGTTCATAGTCTTTGGCACTGGAAATGGTCTTGCAGCCTATTTCTCCAAAACGCCTAAGGTATTCTGCATATTCTGGATTGGCAATGATGGGTGCATGCCCTGCACCCTCATGGATGATGTCCGGTGCCGGAGTGTATTCTATATGATTAAGCTGACGGATATCCGATGCAATCACCAAAACATTGTATGCTTGGAATTCCATAAATGCAGAAGGTGGTATAAATCCGTCTACAGCAACTGCTGCCCATCCTATTTCTTTAAGGATGCGGTTCATCCCATACATATTTGGGATATGATTTATGGAAATGCCTGTCTTTTGCAGTCCATCCATATAGCTTTTATGAGCAACCCTGCTTAGGTAATCTACATTCTTTCGCATAACATAACGCCACACAGCCTGATTGATCGACGTGTAATCGTCATAGTTTTGAGGTTTTATGTACTGCTTAAGGTGTTTTGGAAGTTTATCTAAAATATGATTGCTCTTATAGGACATCAGAATTTTTTTAATGGTATAAAGATACAAAAAAGGATAGGATTGTTTTACCGCATTCTAGTACCTCAGAAACAAAAAACCGTCCTGATGGGACGGTTTTTTAAAAAAAGGTGTCTTATTTATTTGGAGGTCATCATAGGGGGATATGCCTTCAAGATTTCTGCAACAAATTCCTTGATTCGTTCTTCTTTCTTTTCTATATTTTTAGTGTTGTTCAAAGTACCTACTCCTCTTCCTTGCCAAACCAATTCTTTTGTTTTGGTATCAATCATATCAACATATAGAGAGCCTTCTGTTCGGGTACTGACATTGCTGCCGCCTCCCCATCCGAATCCACGGCCCCAACCAAATCCAGGTCCGCCTCCCCAATAATAGGGATTCCAGCCCCATCCAAATCCGCCTCCCCAGTAATTGTTGTATACGTCTACCTGTTCGCGTTCTTTGGTAAAGATACTGATCAAAACATCTGGTTCATTCGATTTTACGAAACCTTTGGAAGCCATTTCAGTTTCAATAGCCTTCAGAATTCGTTTTTTGTCCAAATCTGAAATTAGAGCTTTATCAATCCCTGTTTTATAAAAGGCGTATGATTTGAAGGAATTGAAATTTACTTCTTTATCGTAATCGGATAGTACTCTTACCGATGTACAGGAACTCATAAATAAGAGTACAAGTAATGGAGCGATAAAATATGCGATTTTTTTCATAGGGATTATTTTTAAGTTAAAAGTTCCGTGTATTTGGGTAATAATACACCAATAATCATGCCGAAAATATACTGCGCTTTATCTGCTATTGGTTCTCTTATCATATCCGTAGGGGCAATGTCTACAGCCACTTTCACAGCAATACCCCCTTTTTAAATGGTACTTTTCGGTAAAAACTTTATACCCTTCAGGGGAAAGATAAAAGTCGCCCTCTTCCAAAGGAATAATTTTCTTCATCAAAGTAAAATTACAGCAATTCCCATGAATAGTGAAGAATTTAAGAATTTTTAACCAAGTAGGTAGTAAATTTATAAAAGTAAGCATGTTAATTCTTAGGTTGCCAATAGATCAATATTTAGTATATTTCTAGTATAACAACGCTCAAAGTATCTGGTATGGTCATAATATGCAAGCATATTTTTTATAAGAATTATGTAGGTCTTTCCTTTAGGCCGTTTATCATCTTAAAAAATAACGCATTAAAAGAAGATGCGATTTTAATGAACCATGAAAGGATTCACCTGAGGCAACAACAAGAACTCTTGGTGGTTCCATTTTATATTTTGTACACGTTGGAATGGGCTTTCAAGTCCTTTGTTTATTTAAACACCTATAAGGCATATAAGAACATTAGTTTTGAAAGAGAAGCTTACGAAAATGAAAAAAATATAGATTACATTAAGAATAGAGGACCGTTTCGCTTTATTAAATATCTTTGATGGTAGAAAAGCAACTGAGTGAAGGTTTACAATCAACATGTTGAACTACCCATCCTAAAAGAAAAAAAAGTTACCCTTTACATGAAAAGGGAAGACCTGATTCATCCCTTCATTTCTGGAAATAAATTTAGAAAGCTTGCCTATAATCTAACGGAGGCCAAGCGTTTACGTTTTGAAACGCTCCTGACTTTTGGAGGGGCCTATTCTAATCATATTGCAGCAACGGCCTTCGCGGGGAAAGAGCATGGACTTAAGACTATAGGGGTTGTACGAGGGGAGGAACTTGTACATTGTTGGCAAGAAAATCCTACCCTAGCATGGGCAAAAAAACAGGGTATGCACTTTAAATTTGTTTCTCGGGAGGTTTATCGTTCCAAGGAGAGTGCAGTGTTTTTGCAAGAGTTAAAGGAAGAGTTCGGATCATTTTATAACATTCCCGAGGGCGGGGCAAACGCTTTGGCCGTTAAAGGCTGTGAGGAAATTTTAAATGTCAATGACGCGGAATTTGATATTATCTGCACATGTGTAGGCACCGGAGGTACTATTGCGGGTTTAATCAACTCAGCGGAAAAACATCAAAAGGTATTAGGTTTCCCTGCATTAAAAGGTGATTTTTTGCGAAAAGATATTTGTAAATTTGCCAAAAGAGACAACTGGGATTTGAATACGGAGTATAACTTTGGTGGGTATGGGAAGGTAAATAAGGAGTTGATTGATTTTATAAACGACTTTAAATTAAAAACTTCTATCCCATTAGATCCCGTATATACAGGGAAAATGTTATTTGGAATTTTAGACTTAGCCCGGAAGGATTACTTTGATCCCAACACTAAACTATTGGCAATCCATTCAGGCGGATTGCAAGGAATAGCAGGGATGAACAATGTTTTGAAAAATAGAAATTTACCATTGATTGAACTATGAAACAACGATTAGGTTTATTTGTGATTCTAGCCATTTTTTTAACTGGGTGTGGCGCCAAAAAAAGAGCGTCCAATTCTAATAGGGATAGAAGACCCCATCAAACAACAGTAAGTAGAACAACGGAAACTAGTTCTCAAAGCAATATGGATTCTAAAGAGTACCCTTTGCCTAAAGATGAAGGTAGTTTTGTAAGGTTTCCTATTGCCACAACTCAAGAATATATTGAAACTTTTGCCGAGATTGCTAAATTTGAAATGAAGGCCTATGGTATTCCTGCTAGCATTACTTTGGCACAGGGAATATTGGAAAGCGGCGGCGGCAGGGGTGCGCTTACCATGAAGACCAACAATCATTTTGGCATAAAATGCCATACCAATTGGAATGGGGATTATGATTACCATGATGATGATGAAAAGGGGGAGTGTTTCAGGAAATACAACCACCCTATGTATTCCTTCAGGGACCATAGTGAATTCTTATCTTCAAGGGCCAGGTATGCTTCCTTGTTTGAATTGGATGCGGACGATTATAAAGGATGGGCCCAGGGCCTTAGTGATGCAGGGTACGCAACGGATAAGCGTTATCCACAAAAATTGATATCCTTTATTGAGCAATATGGACTTCACATATATGATCAAGATGTTGCTAGTGAAGGTTATACGGTGAAAAAGGAATCAAAGAATTACGATTATAAAGTACATGTTGTTACAAAAGGAGATACTCTGTATTCTATTTCACGCAAGTATTTTGTTTCTGTGAACGACCTAATGAAAATGAATAGAATAAGCAATAGCGATCTGGCCATTGGTCAGGAAGTGATTGTAAAATCTGAAAAAATCAAAAAATAAATATGATTTATAAAAGAAGTAGTGCCTTATTTGAGGAGGCGCAACAATATATTCCAGGTGGGGTAAATTCTCCTGTGAGGGCCTTCAAGGCCGTAGGCGGTGATCCTATTTTTGTGAAGGAGGCTAAGGGTGCTTATCTCTATGATGAGGATGGGAATAAATTAATAGATTATATTGCTTCTTGGGGTCCTATGATTCTAGGTCACGCTCATGAGCCAGTTGTAAATGCGGTTATTGAAAAGGCCAAGAAAGGCACTTCCTTTGGAATGCCCACGGAAATTGAAACGGACTTGGCGAAATTGGCAGTATCCATGGTTCCAAATATTGATAAAATAAGGTTTGTAAACAGTGGTACTGAGGCTTGTATGAGCGCGGTGCGCTTGGCAAGGGGCTATACGGGAAAGGATAAGATTATAAAATTTGCGGGATGTTATCATGGACATTCAGATTCTTTTCTTATTCAGGCAGGAAGTGGAGCGGTTACTTTTGGGAGTCCTAATAGTCCAGGTGTTACCCAAGGAACAGCTAAGGATACCCTTTTGGCAACCTATAACGATCTTTCAAGTGTGGAAATGTTGACCGATGCCAATAAAAGAGAGATTGCAGCCGTAATTATTGAACCCGTTGCAGGAAATATGGGATGTATTATCCCAGATGAATATTTTATGAAGGGCCTGAGGGAACTTTGTACTAAAGAAGGGATATTGTTAATATTTGATGAGGTAATGACAGGATTCCGTTTGGGACGAGGAGGTGCCCAACAGGTTTTGGGTATCGATGCCGATATCGTCACCTTTGGGAAGGTCATAGGTGGAGGTTTGCCTGTAGGCGCTTTTGCTGCTCGAAAAGAAATTATGGATTATTTGGCTCCTATAGGCCCAGTGTATCAAGCAGGAACCCTAAGTGGAAATCCCTTAGCCATGAGCGCAGGACTAGCCATGTTGACCGAATTAAATAATAAGCCAGAGATTTTCCGCAGTCTGGCTGATAAGACTGCTTATCTTCATAAAGGTTTTGACAGGGTGTTGCAGGGAAAAGGGATACCTTACCAGATCAATAGGTTTGGATCAATGATTTCCGTACATTTTACGGATAAGCCTGTGGTTGATTTTGCCTCCTCTGCTAAAGGAGACAATGAAACCTTTAAGAAGTATTTTCACGGGATGCTTTCCCAAGGAATTTATTTGCCTCCAAGTGCGTATGAAAGCTACTTCCTGAACGATGCCCTATCCTATGAAGATTTGGACGCTACCATTACAGCCTTGGAAACCATCATTCCCCAATTGCAGTAATAATTTTTTGAAATATAAAAGCCCCTTCTGAAATTTCAGAAGGGGCTTTTATATTACCGTGAACACCTGGAAAGTAGTCCTATCCATTATTTTAGGATTTTGTTTGGAGACCATGATTCCCTTTTCTTATATATTTTCTTTTTCTATGCTGCATTTTCTCCCATTTTTCATACTGCTCTTTGGACAATAGCTCTTTCATTTGGGCCTTATGGGATATGAGCTTGTCCATCTTTTCTGTCTGCATCGCATACCGCTCGTCGGAACTGGGTTTGGTCATTTCTCCAGCTTCCTTTTTCGACTTCCTCTCTTCCATTTTAACCTTGCGACTAGTTGCTTGGTCCAAATTGATTTTCTGAAGCTGTTTTTGTTGAGCCTCTGAAAGATCTAGTGCTAAAGTCATGCGCTTGGTCTGTAAAGTGGATATTTGTTCAGGGGATAGCTCTTCTAGATTACCTCTATGTCTATTCTCTCTTATCTCATTTTGGGCTAGGCCTATAAAGCCAATCATCAATAGCCCCAATAGAATTACTTTTTTCATCTGTCAGTAGTATTTAATAGGTTGCTATTATAGGATAGCCATAAATGCAAATGGTTTAAAGGGAGGGAGGATTTTGGGAACCATTTAACGCACTTAGAATCTTATTTAAGTGCCTTAATTTCGGGTAGAAGAAAAAAATGGAACAAAAAAAATCAGGCATATGTAGGGATATGCCTGATTAATACTTATAAGTAGGTTTAGTAGGTTCTTCTATTGATGATTATTCCATAAGGTCTAAATTAGCAACCTTATTGGCGTCCAATTCATTCGTATTAACCTTATTAATTTTAATTGATTCAATGGCGGTTGAATTTTGTTCCATTTCTGGTTCTAGACCATGATACATAGCTGCCGATGCTATAAAACAAACAAAATACAGTAGGCTTTTAATTTTCTGAGACATAAACTTGGGATTTTAATCTGATTTAAATATACCTCATATTAGAGTTGGGAAATAAATAATGTTGTGAAAGTCTATTTTTTTGTGGTGTATAGGGACTGCTGAAGTTATTCATCGATAATAGGCCTAATAAATAAAAAGGGTGTGGTTTTAAAACCACACCCTTTTTTACATAATTTATGAATGAACGCTCTCTTATTTAGTAGGGTCTAATACCATTTTAATCCTTACAAGTGCGTCCTGCAGATGGTATTTGCTCATACTGTCAGAAGTCCTAGAAATTGCATTTCTAATATCTCCTTTTAGCATATTCATTTCTGCACGTGCAATAGAACGAATATCAGATTGACTAGTATTCAAAACAGTGCCTCTTCCTCTAGATGGTGAAAGATTTTCTGCGGTCATTAAATAAGCTAGACGGTCTATATGCGCTTTTTGAAGATTTCTTCTATAAGTATCTATTTTTTTGCCTGCTTTTAACTCTGACCAAATTCCATATCTTAAATCTTTGGTAACATCCAATAGCCCATAGGCATCTTTTCCATTAGCAGTTTCATTTTCGATGATTCTAGCCATGGTGCCCAAGCTTAATATATTATCCAAGGTTCTTACTTGTAAGGCCCTTAATCTTTCAACAGAACCAGAGTTCTCTATTTTATTGAAGATATTTTGGTCCAATAACCATTCTGGAGTGGTGAATAATTGTCTCTGAACAAAATCCATTGCCTTCTTTTGGTGGTCTTTGGATACATGGGTATATACAGCTCCTTCTTGGTCGTAGGTTTTATAGTATTCATAAACACCACCAATATTGTTGGATACATGTCCCATATACCTATTATATTGTCCTAAAACCTGATTGTAAAGATCTCCTAAGTCTTCGTAATCTTTCCCATCTTCTGCTGTCCAAGTGATAAGGTTGGGTACTATACGCTTTAAATTTTCAATTCCATAATCACTGGCCTTAATGGCGTCATCTCCCAAATCTTCGGTTTGTGAACTTGGGTCTACTACATCGCGTTGCTGACTACCAAATCTGTACATAGGGTCTCCCGCATGTTCCAAGATCCATGTGTCTAAAGTGGCTTTCTCTTCTATGGCATTTTTACCGAAAATAGGTCTGTATCCCCAGTTGATAGAATATTTATCGTAGATCCCTATATTGGGCATAAGGGCAACACCCTCATCACCTGGTTGTGCTACATAATTAAAACGTGCATAGTCCATAATAGAAGGTGCAGTTCCGTATTTTTGGGTAAATTCCGCCGAACGCAAGGAATCAACTGGGTAGGCAACGCTACTTCCCATGTTGTGAGGAAGCCCTAACGTATGTCCTACTTCATGAGAAGACACAAAACGTATTAAACGTCCCATTACTTCATCCTTGAATTGAACGCCTCTTGCGTCTGGGTTAATGGCCGCAGTTTGCACAAAGAACCAATTGCGTAAAAGGGTCATTACATTGTGGTACCAGTTAATATCCGATTCTAAAATTTCACCACTCCTTGGATCACTAACGTGAGGTCCGTTGGCGTTTGGTATTGGCGATGCTAAATAACGTACAACAGAATAACGCACATCTTCTGGAGACCATTCTGGATCTTCTTCTTTTGTTGGTGGATCTTTGGCGATAATGGCATTTTTAAAACCTGCGGCCTCAAAAGCTACCTGCCAATCTTCTATTCCTTGCTTGATAAAGGGAACCCATTGTTTTGGGGTGGCTCTATCCACATAATACACAATCTGTTTTTTAGGTTCCACAAGTTCGCCTTTGGCAAACTTTTCTTTGTCCTCTTCTTTTACTTCCAGTCTCCAACGATCCAAGTAACGAATGGTCTTGCTCTTTTGTGCGTCCAGACCGTAATCTACCTGACCCCTAGCAAACCAACCAACGCGCTCATCAAAGTAACGACGTTTCATTGGTTCTGCTGGCAACAATATCATGGAATTGTTTATTTCTATGGAAATAGAGCCAAGGCTCTCATTGGATGGGGCATCACCGGCGGCATATGTTTTTACATGTCTCGCTTCAATATTCAGGGGGTAGCTTTTTAATGTTTCAATATAACTTCTGCTATCATCTAAACGGGTTACCTTGTATTGCTTCCTGTAATATTCTGGCATTCCCAAAGCATTTACGTCTTTTTCGAAGAAATCATTCACCTCAATTACCGTTGCGGTAGTAGTAGAATCCTTATGAAAAGCTTTTATAGGAAAGGTGTATAGTACAGGTTCAAAATTTGAATTTGATACGGCTTCATGAACTGGTAGAGAGTCTGATGCTACCACGTCATATGAAACCACCCTAAGAAGTACTTTTTTAGGCGTTTTTTCCCAACGAAGCACTTGGGTATTTATTTTTCCTCCCCCAAAACCTATGCCGTTGGCTGTTTTGGAAATTCTGCTTACCATCAACATTTCCTTATTAAAAAGAGAGTCAGGAATTTCATAATAGAATTTATCTTCTACCTCATGAACATCAAAAAGTCCTTTATCTGTTTTGGCTTCTTTTGTGATTACCTTGTTATAGGGTTGAATACCATCTTTTTTTGGTTTTGCACTGTCCTCTGTTTTTTCTTTTTTCTTTTTTTTGAAAAGTTGAGCCTCAGCCGGAGCACAATAACCCAATACCAAGAGAAGCATAAGCAACCTCGGGAGTAATTTTTTAGTCATTAGTCAATTTTTTTTGGTTTCCCCAAATAACTGAAAAATAAATCCATTTTTTTGTTAAGGAAATCACAACCAATTTGAAGTTATATTCTTTAACCCTCTGTTTGGGAAAGGATTATTTAGGTCAATTTATAAGGGATTTGTAACGTAAATATCAGTATCTGTTATAATAAGGGATATAAGGTGCTGAATTACAGTTAATAAGGTATTATTGTTCTGAGACATCTTTTTAGGTTGTCATTATTAAATTTAGCTAATTAAAGGCCCTTTTTTAAAAGGGCTTTTTTTTGTCCCTGGAGAAGTAAATTCATTGTAAAAGTTTGACGCATACAATTAATCCTATTTTATTGCTGTTAACATCTTTACATACCAATTGCTACGTATGTGTATGTATAAAACGTTGGTTTCAAGAAATTGGTTTTAGATTAGTCAGACAAAACCCCTGTAAAAGCATGGGTTTTGTTTATTTAAAACACTAAAGGCAAGATCCATTGGAACATAAATATTAGAATGACCACAGAAATTAAATTGAGGATAAGTCCCACTTTGGCCATCTGCGAAACCTTGATGTATCCACTGGCAAAAACTATGGCATTGGGAGGAGTGGCCATCGGAAGCATAAAGGCACAACTGCTGGCCATGGTCACAGGGATCAGTAAATAGACGATTGGAACGTTTAAACCAATAGCTATGCCTGCAACAACAGGTGCTAAGACCGCGATCAAGGCTACATTGCTCATCAGTTCTGTCATAAATAGCATCAAAACGATGAGTAGGGAAGCCGTAAGCAGTATGCTAATATCGCTACTGGCAATAGCTGCAGTAACCATATCTACTATTCCACTGGCAGACATTCCGTTGGCCAAGGCTAAGCCACCTCCAAAAAGTATCAAAATACCCCAAGCTAGTTTTTCGGTATCGTTCCAATGAAGAATAAAATCACCCTTTTTAAGGTTATGGGGAATAGCAAAAAGGGCTACCGCGGCAATCATACTGATAATGGTATCAGATAGGCCCAAACTTGGGAATACTTCATTGATTAAGGTTCTGAAGATCCATAGGAATACGGTAATTCCAAAAATGACTAATACCATTTTTTCCTTAGAGGAGGTGGGACCCAATTTTTCCAATTCTGATTGTATGACTTGTTTAGAGGCCGTGAATTTTAGTTGTTTGTTTGGAAACATCCACTTCACGAGTACCAAATAACTAATGGTTACCATGAGCACGGAAAAGGGAACCCCTATCACCATCCATTTTAAAAAGGAGATTTCTATGTTGTATTCATTTTCTAACAAACCGATCAAAACAGAGTTGGGAGGTGTGCCTATAACGGTTGCTATTCCTCCGGCATTCGCAGAAAAGGCTATTCCGAGCATTACGCTCAAGGCAAAATTTTTGTCATCCTTGGTAAATCCGTCCTCATCATTTATGAGTAGTCGGATTACAGATATGGCTATAGGAAGCATTACTACAGTACTGGCTGTATTGCTGATCCACATACTCATGGCTGCTGTGGCGATCATAAATCCAAGCACTACTTTATTAGGGGTTGTTCCAGTAATCTTTATGATATTTAAAGCTATCCGCTTGTGAAGATTTACCTTTTCTAAGGCTAAGGCTAAAATAAAACCTCCAAAAAATAAAAATATGATGGGACTGCCATAATTGGCCCCAACATCATCTATGGACATCACATTGAGCAAGGGAAATAATATTAGTGGCAATAAGGCGGTAACGGAAATGGAGATCGCTTCTGTTATCCACCATATAATCATCCAGACAGCAACAGCTACCACTGGATCGCCTGTTTCCGAAATTAGGTGAAAGGGTAGATTTATGATGATTAAAAATAGGATAGGACCTAAGATTAGGCCCATTTTTTTACTTAGGTCCATGGCTGGTTTTTGAGATCCCTAAGCTATACTTTTTACAGTAGTTTTAAAAATAAAAAAGAGGGGCAAATACCCCTCCTCTTCCTATTAGTTGCTTTTTAAGATGTAGAAATATTAATCTTGAAGCTCTACCATTAAAGAGTCATTTACCTTGGATACCTTGGCCAAGCCGTGTTTCCCCAAGGATTTTATCCCCTTGTCCCAAGCCTTATTGCTTAATCCGGAAGCTTCTTTTAAAGTTTCCAAGGACATATTTTTCTCCTTTTTTAGTACTTCAAAAATGATTTTCTCACTTTCCGACAATTCTATTGGTTTTTTCTCTGGACGCATTTGTGGGAAGAACAAAACTTCTTGTATGGATGCATTATTGGTCATCAACATCACCAAACGATCTATCCCAATTCCTATACCACTGGTAGGAGGCATTCCATATTCCAAAGCTCTTAGAAAATCCTGGTCAATAAACATGGCCTCATCATCGCCTTTGGCAGAAAGCTTTAATTGTTCTTCAAAGCGTTCTCGCTGATCAATAGGGTCATTGAGCTCGGAATAGGCATTGGCCAATTCTTTCCCGTTCACCATCAATTCAAAACGTTCTGTAAGTGCCGGATTAGATCTATGTGCCTTGCAAAGGGGACTCATTTCCTTAGGATAATCTATGATGAAGGTAGGTTGGATGTAGAAATGTTCACATTTCTCCCCAAATATCTCATCGATCAGTTTACCTACTCCCATGGTTTCATCAACATCTAAACCTAATTTTTTTGCAACGGTACGCAACTCTACTTCATCCATACCAGCAACGTCGTATCCTGTATGAATTTTTATGGCTTCTAAAATAGGAATCCTAGGATAAGGGGCTTTAAATTCTATTTCGTTTTTTCCAACGGTAATTTTGGAGGTTCCATTGGCGTCCAAGGCTACCTTTTCTAATAATAGTTCCGTGGTATCCATCATCCAATTGTAGTCTTTATAGGCTACATAGAGCTCCATCACCGTAAATTCAGGATTGTGGGTGCGGTCCATTCCTTCGTTCCTGAAATCCTTTGAAAATTCGTAGACTCCGTCAAAGCCACCAACTATTAGTCTTTTTAAATACAACTCGTTCGCAATCCTTAAATAAAGGGGCATGTTCAGTGCATTGTGATGGGTGATAAAAGGTCTTGCAGACGCTCCTCCTGGAATAGGTTGAAGAATGGGGGTTTCAACTTCCAAATATTCCCTATCGTTAAAGAATTGACGAATGCTATTTGTTATTTTGGTGCGTTTGATGAATGTTTCTTTTACAGCGGGATTTACTACAAGATCTACATAGCGCTGACGATACCTTAATTCAGGATCATTGAACTCATCATAAACCTTACCTTCAGCATTTACCTTTGGTAAAGGCAGGGGTCTTAAGGCCTTACTCAATAGGGTGAAGTCTTTGACCATTACCGTCTTTTCACCTACTTGGGTTGTGAATAGTTCTCCTTCTACGCCTATAAAATCTCCAATGTCTAACAGCTTTTTATAAACATCGTTGTATTTTATTTTGTCTTCACCAGGGCAGATTTCATCTCTGTTAAAATAAACCTGTATTTTTCCTTTACTATCCTGTAATTCTGCAAAAGAGGCTTTTCCTTGTATTCTTCGGGACATTAGGCGTCCCGAGATCACAACTTTTTCACCTTCCTTATAGTCGTTTTTAATGCTTTTTGATGTAGCATCCACTGGATATAATGCCGCTGGATACGGGTCTATGCCCATAGCCCTTAATTTGGCCAATTTTTCCCTTCTGATTACTTCTTGCTCCGAAAGTTGCATAAAATCTGTATTAAGGCTGCAAAGATAAGTACTCTGGGCTAATCTATCAATTGATTAAATAGGTATTGTTTTAAGGAAATTATATTTTCTATGGGTATGTAACAAATTAGGGGAATTAACGTCTAATAAGTACATCAATCAAAACAATCAAAAAATGAGTTTTTGGAGAGTACTTTTGGCTATCCTATTTCCGCCTTTATCCGTAATCGGGAAAGGCTGCGGTTCCTTAATTATCGTATTTCTTTTAACCCTTTGCGGATGGGTTCCTGGCGTTATTGCAGCCCTAGTCATTCTGAATAACCCAAATAATTAGTTACTTTGCATGCATAGACTAGAAAAGCCCGAATGAGGAAATTTTCTTTTGTAGGAGATGACGTATGAATAAAACAGTAAAGCTACAGGTTTTAGGGCTTAAGGATTATAAGGACACTTGGGATTACCAAGAGGAGTTATTTAAGGGAACCTTGGATATTAAAATTAAAAATAGGAGGGAAAACGCCCAACTGGAAACCCCTAACCATTTTTTAATGGTAGAGCACCCCCACGTTTTTACGTTGGGAAAAAGTGGGAATATGGAAAACCTTTTGGTAGACCAAAAACAATTGACAGAAAAGGGTGCCAGCTTTTATAAAATTAATAGGGGAGGAGATATTACGTATCATGGTCCAGGTCAAATCGTAGGCTATCCAATTTTAGATTTAGATAATTTTTTTACCGATATACATAAATATCTGAGGCTGTTGGAGGAGATGGTAATTCTGACCATGGCCGAATATGGTCTTAAAGGGGAGCGTTCAACAGGGGAAACCGGGGTTTGGCTGGATGTAGGGACTCCGTTTGCCCGAAAGATCTGTGCCATGGGTGTCCGTGCCAGCAGATGGGTCACTATGCATGGTTTTGCATTGAATGTCAACGCAGATTTAGGTTATTTTGATTTGATGATTCCTTGTGGAATTAAGGACAAGGCGGTAACCTCGCTGAATGTAGAGCTTGGAAAGAAAGAAGTACCAATGGAGGAGGTACGGAAAAAATTAATCTTCCATTTTGAGGCCTTGTTTGAAGCCAAATGCATTTAGAGTATTGATTAACCCCACAATTTACTTTTTATACTAATTTGAATATTGAGTAAGGACCATACTGTTCATTAGATTTCCACCTTTAGCATAAGTTTCTTGTTTGATCATCCCTACACCTTCTGCCAACCATAACAGAGATGGAAAGGTTTGCTGCTCCATCTGTTTGGTCACTCTTTCACCATAAATCACATAACAATTAAACGTGCCGGCTGGAGTAGTAGTAGACTCTTTTTTTTCTACACTCCTATTGATCAACTCTATTTGAAAGTTCATTTTTGTGCCATCCACATCCATTTTCATAGTAACACTTGCATCTTCTAGTTTTTGCCCAACACTCAGATCATTCGGAAGTAGTATATCACTTCCTGAAATATCTATTTTCTTGCCTTTGTATTGTTTTAATGTTTCGCTGGAAATCATGGATTCGTAGTCTATTTCAACTACATTGTCAATGCAGTTGAAATTATAATCTGAAGTAAGGTATTCCTTGCGTTTAGTATCCTTGTAAGTGATTTTCATCCATGCTTCGGTATCCCTGTCCTTGTGGGAAACAGTATGAACCTTATAAAGAATAGAACCTTCATTGTTGCCGTTCTTGCCATATTTGGCATATTGAAAATCAGCTCCTTCTTCCAAAGAATAGTATTTACTACAACTTTCTTGGGCATAGATAGGAAAGATAATGGGGAATAATAATACGAGCAGAATAATTTTTATTTTCATAGCATAGTCTATTTAACGTAGCAATAATGTGTGTCTAAGAATTATTAAATTCCAGTTACAACTGTTATTGATTAAAGGCCGTTAAAATGCTCCCACCTGTCATCTTACCTTTTTTATTGTAATTTTCTTGTTTTACCATTCCAATATTTTCGGCTAACCACTGTTTGGCACTTCCACTTATTTTAATGCCCATTTTGGACTCATGATTCCATGATATCACAATACAATCAAAGGTGCCCGCTGGGGTGGTAACACTTTCTCTACCCTCTACCTTGCGGTTAAACACGTCAACGGTCATTTTCATGGTAATGGGTTTCATTTTTATGGTCATCAACATATTGGCATCGGGTAGAGAAGTGCCAGGGCTTAAAGTATTGGGTAGCATCAGGTCCGTGCCAGAAATATCAACTTCCATATCTTTATACTGTTCCATCATACCCGGGGCAGCAAGGGAATTAAAATCAATAGAGACCCCATCATCACTACATTTAATCTTGTATTCAGATGAGGTAATGAGCTTATCCTTATCGGAATGCATTTCATAGGACATGGTGGCTGAATTTTGGGTCGCCTCTTTAACTACGTAATTAATGGTTCCTGTATTTTTATCCTTTTCGTCATATAGGGTCAATTGAAATGTAGTACCCTTTTTTAAGGGATAATAGCTACTGCAATTGGTTTGGGCCGTACTGTTCCAAACATAGGAAAGTACCAATAGGATGGCCGTCAAGTACGTTTTCATAATTCTATGTTTTTATAAATTCAACCCTTCTGTTCTGCGCTTTTCCTTCTGTAGTTGAATTATCCCCAACAGGGTCGGCCTCGCCCATCCCCTCTGTGGTCAACCGTGATGTATCAATTCCATAAACTTGTACCAAGGCATTCTTTACGGCTTCTGCCCGATCCTTTGATAGTTGGATGTTTGAACCTGCATCCCCATCAGCATCGGTATGCCCAATGATATTTAAATCCATAGCTTCCTCTTGCAATAATACCTGTGAAATTTGACGGATAATGCCTAGGGATTGCGGTTTGATTTGGTCAGAACCAGGGTCAAAAAGAATGCCATTGGTGGATACTTTTCCAACTGAAATCAGCTGTCTTCTTAAATCCACTCCCCCTTCGGCCACTTTTAGATTGGTAATCAACAATCGCTCCTCACCGTCTTTGAAGTTGTTCATGTGAAACTTTAAGGTAGTAAGAACGGCACCTTCGGGAACAATTCTTGGAATATCAATATGTTTTTCCTCATTGACCCACAGCCTAAAACGTTGTTGGTTTACGGCAACGGAAATATGCGGCCTATCTAATACCTCATCCCTGAGATCCGCTCGTACCACGCTATATATTTCCCGCTTGTTATTGATGTGGTTGGCTATTGTTATTCCTATAGCTGAATATTGGCAAAATGGCAATTGGGCATGCACAAAATTGGTCCCTTCCTTAAACTTATTATCATCGCTTAGATCTATCCGCAAGGTGGCCGTTGAAGATGTTTTTTTGGTCAATCCCACAGCCATCACATCAAATTCTATGGTATATTCTTCTGGCAACTTGGGTACATCGGGAATGAAATATAGGTTATAACCAGGAACCAGCTCCAACCATTTTTCTGGAGATTCATTTATGGTCACTACCTCACCACCTCCATTGGTGTTCCATTTTGAGGGGAAATCACCAATAAAATCCGTTGTGAAATCATCGTAGAACATAATTTGGTCACCGGGTACATAATCAAATTTGCTGTAGATAGCGATGCTTTCTGGATCGGTCGTTAAAGGATCTCTAGACTGGCCGGTGCCATTTGGGCTACTGCCCCCTTTTCTCGTTTCTTGTCCTCCAATTATTGGCGGCAAAGGTTCTTGGGTTGGAGCCTTTTCACCTTTTTTACCAGGTTCTAAAATACTGTCCAACACCTCATCCGTTTTCTCTTGTGTCTCTTTTTCAACACGGCGTTCAACGGTTCGTTGGGCAGCTTTTTCTGCTTTCTGCTTTAGTTTTTTAAGTATCTGCGAATGGGCATTGGAAGAAAATGCCGTGAGTATAAAAATGGTCATTAAGACCCTGATAATGCTGTTTCTTGTTTTCATTATTCCTCATTCTAAAGGGTTTGAATACTATTAAAATGCTCTACTATTGGACTCTCGGAGTTAAATTTAGGTAAGAGACCTAGACGGGGAGACTTGGGAAAATGGATTACTTTTGCCTTTGGGAGGAGAAAGAAGGCAAGTATTAATTAAAATGTAAAAAGTTCACTTATTCTAAGATACAAAAAAATCCCCTAAATTTTGGGGATTTTTGTATTGTTTGATGGGTATATTGTAAAGTTGGGTATTTGTCTAGTATCAGTATATCTTATACACAATCAAAGAGTTATCCATGTCTTTAGCAACCACCTCTAATTTTTTGTCGTTGTCCATATCGCTTAGATCTATGGTAGAGGTTCCAAATACTGGGAAGTTGGAAATGCTTTGGCCCTGGCTGTCAAAAAGATAAATTTTCTGATTTTGTATAGTGGAAACACTAACGAACATTTTATCGCGTATAAAAAATATTTTGGGGCGGGAATAAACGCCAAGGTCTAATTCTATTGCATGGTCCCCGATTTTGAGAACATTATCATTCATTAGAACTAAATGCTTATTACTCGCATCCATCCCGTGTTCTTTGTTAAGGATTAAGTTCGTCTTTCCTATATTACCCTTATCGTCAATTTGAAATAGGATGCCTTTTTTATCGGTAGTAGAAAACTTATCGTTGTAAAGATGTACCCCGTTGGTGGAAAAATCAATTTTTTCAGAAACCTTAATGCGCTCGTCACCTACTCGGTTTAGTATTTTCAAGGTCCCGTCTGCCAATTGAAAAACGAGATAATCTTTATTTTGAATACGAAAATGTTGGGGCGCGGCTATAATCGGCTGTTCGGCTTTGCTGTATTTGAAGCCCTTCACATCATTCAGTTTATTGTTGTACATAAATACCTTTTGTCCTTGGGTAATGACGAATCTGTAGTCCTTTCTTCCATCGTAATCAAAAATGGCCAAAGGATTTAGATTCCCACCCTCAAAGGTTTTATTGAAAGGAGGCACATCATTGCCGTTTCTATCTATGATCAAAAATTGGTTATGGGTTGTAAAGGCTAATTGTAATCTGCCGTTTTTATAAATATCAACTTGTTGTATATCTCCCTGAACCTTACCCTTTAGTTCTTTTTTCCAAAGCACCTTTCCTTCATTTGAGATGAGGTAAAGATTGTTTTCTTTATCCTGCACAACAATTTCTTTTTTGTTGGTTCTATAATCGGTCACAAATTGTGGATTGGTGAGTAATGGATTATCCAATTGAATGGTAAATAAGGGAGACGTGCTATTGGTTTTATCTTCCTTTTCAATTTTTTGAATTACGGTATTAATATGGTAAAAATTATCATCGGCAACCAATTGGGAGGCAAATAAATATTTCGAGAAAGTACTTGGCTTAAAATCGTTAAAAAGTGAACTAGTGAATTCTTCTTTTAATACGTTAGAAATACCATCAGCATTAGATATGAATAACATGTTTGATTCGTCTGCTAAGACATCATTCGCTGTATCATATAAGTTAGTATTATTAAAGGTAGTTCCATTCTTATAATTACTGATAATGGTTTGTAACGTTTCTATTTCAGAAGAAAAAACAAAGGCATTGTCCAAAATAGTGCAATATGTTGCTTTAAATCTTTTAACCAGGGGATTAAAAAATTCATTTAAAAAATTAGTTTCATTCAGTTCTAATATCTCTGTACCTTGATATTCACTGCTGCCTTTTTTTCGCTCTTCTAAAAATTTTATAATTTTTTCAGCGCCAAAAGTTTTGAGTATAACTGCCTTTTTCCCATTTAAAAAAATGCTACCAACTTCTTCTACCGTGTTAAATAAGGTGTCCATAGGAATAGACCTGTCTAAATAGCGCTGTTGGTTTTTGGCGAAAGTGCCATAATCATCAAATGTGTATGAGATAATAGTTTCTGCGGCTAGTGGAGCAAATGAGGCTATGGTATTGGTCCGGGCTCCGGTATTCTTGAATAAGTTGGTAAAGTGTTTTAAGGAATCATTTGCCATACTGATTCCTGTAAAGTTCAAATGATCCTGTGCAATATCTAAGTCTAGGTTGATCCAATCAGAGAAGTTGGAAATACTGTAACTCGAATTTTCTTTGAGTATAGTATTAAAAAGGGCATTACTATTTTTGGTGTTCAGGAAAAGGGTAGCTGATTTCTTGGTATTAGATATTTTATAAAGTTCCTTAAAGCTTAAATTTATGGAAGGTTCTAATGTATTTCGGATGCTATTTTCCAATAATAGGCGGGAAGAACTGATGATGGTGGTTTGGTCAATGGTCGTAGTAAAAAAAGCAACTTCTTCAAGGGAGTATTTTTTGATACTGTTATTTTCATAGGTAAAAGTTTCTTCTGACTTATTTTTAATGCCATCAAAGTTATAGAGTCCATCCGCAGTAGACACAATAAAAAGATATTCAAAATTTTCTTTTCCCAATTCGGAGAAAACCAATAGACTCTCCGATTTGGGATTCAGGTATTGAATATTTTTTATAGTCTCAAAAACATTCTTATAAATAGTATTGGTTTTAAGGAGGGATAAAAATTCATTGTTCTTTAATTCGCTTTTAAGGCCAGGCAGATGATTGATCTTAATTACTAAAGAAGCGTCTTTGGGTACAAAATCCAATAAAGAAGTTGAGGTGTTTTTCTTTTCAGTACAGCTAAAGAAGAGTAATGCTATGATCAATAATATTTTATAGGTCATATAGGTGCTTTTCAGCAAATTTATAATTTTAAACTTCAATTTTGAGTTGTTCTGGTAATTGTCTGAAACTTTTCCTATGGTATTTGGTAATCCCATATTTTCTAATGGCTTCTCTGTGTTCCTTTGTGGGGTATCCTTTATTTTTAATCCAATTGTACATGGGGAATTCTTCATGCAGTTTTTCCATATAGGCATCTCTATGGGTTTTGGCGAGTACGGAAGCTGCTGCAATGCTGGTATAGGTGCTATCGCCTCTTATGATGCATTTATGGGGTATTTGTTCAAAAGGTTTAAATCGGTTCCCATCTACCATAATACAAGAAGGTAATTTGCTTAGTTGGGCAATAGATTTGTGCATAGCTAAAATAGAAGCGTTCAGGATATTTATGTTGTCAATTTCTTGGGGGGAAATATGGAATACGCCAAATGTTAAGGATTCTTGCTCAAGAATAGGCCGCAGGAGGTTACGCCTCTTTTCGGATACTATCTTGGAATCGTTCAAATGTTTGTGATAAAAACCTTCAGGTAAGATAATAGCGGCCGCGGTCACAGGTCCAGCAAGACATCCTCTTCCCGCTTCATCGGTTCCTACTTCGTTATAAAGACTGCGAATTAGCATTATTTTTTATTTAATGATAATGAAAAAACAAAACTGTTTATTTTTTTCAAAATAAACCTAAACAAAACGTGTTAATTTTATGCATATAACTACGAAAAATTGTCATTATATTAAATAATTGATAATTATTTCTCTTTTTTTAACAAATCCAGATCTGTCTTTGTATTTATTTTTGGATAATTAACTAATAATTATCATTTTTACGGCTGACTAATTCAAAAATACAATTAAATGAAATCAAAGTTAACTTGGATTTTAACATCATTCATGGTGTTAAACATGAGTTTTTCCTTTGCACAAGGAAAAACTATTACAGGTAATGTGACAGACCAAGAAGGTGTGCCATTGCCTGGTGTGTCCGTTGTGGTGGTAGGAACTGCTTCAGGGACACAAACAGATTTTGATGGTAATTACGCCATCAAGGCCAACAGTAATCAAGTGTTACGATTCAGTTATATCGGGCAAAAGACTACTGATAGAAACGTTGGGGCTAATAATGTCATTAATGTTTCAATGGAAGATGATGCTCAGGCATTGGAAGAAGTGGTGGTACAGGGGTACAGAACTTCTACTAAAGAGAAATCTAGTATTGCTTCGGTTACCATAAGTGCAGAGACAATTGAAAACAGGCCTAATGCGAGTTTCGTTCAAACTCTTTCTGGTCAAGTAGCTGGTCTTAACATAACAACTGCTAGTGGACAACCAGGTGCAGCATCCAATATTAACTTAAGGGGGGTTACTTCTATTAACGGAAATACACAGCCTTTATTCATTATTGACGGTGCTCCTGTAGATGAAAGCAATTTTAGGAGTTTAAATTCACAGGATATCGCTTCTATATCAGTATTAAAAGATGCTGGTGCAACTGCCATTTATGGAAACAGAGGTGCTAATGGTGTTGTGATCATTAAAACTCGTCAAGGAGGATACAATTCTGCTTTAAAAGTTAATTATACTGGAATTCAGAGTTTCGGAACGTTGCAAGACAACGATTATAAATTAATGAATTCTCAGCAGTTACTAGGTCTGCAAAAAGAAAGAGGCAGAGGATTAGGTGCAGGTTTAACAGATGCAGAAATAGGTGCTTATACAACTACTGATTGGGCTAATTTCTTCTTCAAGACAGGTTTAACTCAAAACCATACCGTTTCTTTGAGCAGCGGTAGTGCAAACGCTTCACAATTTACATCCTTCGGTTATTTTGATCAAGAGGGAATTCTTAAAAATTCTGGACTAAAAAGGTTCAACATTAGAAATAACACTCAGGGGAAGTCTGATAACGATAAATTTAACTACAGCACTAATTTATCTATCAACTATTCCACCTCTGATGAGCCAAATAGTATAGGAACTGGTGGTATTAACCAAAATTACGTCTTGGGTGCTTATCAATCCGTACCTTATATTTCCCCAGAGGATTATACTACCGGGGAGGCTTTATTATCTCCCTTAAGTTTTACAAACACGCCTCTTTTCTTAATTGACAAGTTAAGGACATTTACAAGAAAAGAAGAAGAGGTTAAATTAATTGGAAGTTTAACCGCAGGATACAAACTTACCCCGCAGTTATCTGCCAATATGGTTATGAGTGCTGATTATCAAAATGAGATTAGAACCTCTAGTACGGCATCGGATTCTTTTAATTCTTTATTGTTTGGAGGCGACGCTAATCCAATAGCTGGTTCGCAAAATCAGCAATCAACTAGAGTATTTACATTCAACCAGGTTACCTCATTAAACTACAACAATACGTGGGGAAAACATACATTGGATGCAGGTGTGTTTACAGAGTACTTTAAAGCTCATTTGAGAACTTTTGGCTATAATGCACAAGGGTTAGATCCTAAAACATTTTCTCCAGGAGACGGTTCTGGTTTTATTGATGATTTAGGTACAAATGATTTCTATATAGATTTCGCCAATGCCAATATTCAAAATGCAGGTCTGTTTTCGTACTTTACGCAAGCCGATTATGATTTTGATGGGAAATATGGTTTTACAGGTACGGTTAGAAGGGATGCTTCTTATAGGTTTGCTGGTAGTAATCGTTGGGCTACTTTTTATTCCGTTGCAGGAAGATGGAATATTAGTAATGAGGCGTTCATGGATAACTCTGTATTTGATGTGTTAAAAATTCGTGCATCATATGGTACTGCAGGTAACCAAAACATTAATGGTGGTGGTAACTTTGCTTCTCCAGATTTAACCCAAAATTTCTTTGCCACAGGCGGAGGATATGCTGGTCAGAATTCTATATTCCTTTCTCAGATTGGAAATACTACATTGAAATGGGAGACTGTAACACAATCTAACGTTGGTCTGGATTTTGAATTGTTCAACAGAAGATTAAGAGGTTCTGTAGATGGTTATATTAAGGAAACAAGTGATTTATTTCAAAGTACACCCGTTTCGGCCATTAACGCAGTAACTAACTTGGATGCCAACACTGGAACTATAAAAAACACAGGTGCTGATCTTACCCTTAACTATGACCTTATTAGAGGGGGTGCTGATAAGTTTAACTTAAGTCTTAATTTTGTAGGAAACTATAACAAACAAGAACTTGGAGATTTGCCAAGTGAAGACGGTGAATTACAAGGTACTGGCCGTAACGGTGGAAAACTTTTTGAATATTTCACGCTGCGTTACGCTGGTGTAAACCCTGCGAATGGTAATTTATTGTTTTATGGTGCTGATGGTGCTGTAACGGAAAATCCAAATGCAGATACAGATAGGGTTTGGTTAGATAAAAATATCTTTCCTGATTACACCGGAAGTTTTGGATTGAATATGGATTACAAAGGATTCTTTTTGCAAACCCAATTTAACTACACTATAGGTGTTGATAGATTTGATAATGATTTGGCAGGTTTCCAAAACCCTGATAATATCGATCAATTTCAAAAAACTACAGATATCTTCAGAGCTTGGACTCCTGATAACAGAATAACGGATATTCCTAGATTTGATGCTACAAATAGAAACTCATTCGCATCAGATAGATTTTTGCGTAAGGCAGATTTTTTAAGATTACGATTTGCAACTATTGGTTACACGTTTCCAAAAAGATATTTAGAGGGAACTGGTTTTAGTAATTTAAGAATATTTGGTAATGGTGAAAATTTGTTTACGTTTAGTGAGTGGAGAGGTTTTGATCCGGAGGCTTTATCTAATACCTCTAGAATTTACCCAACCCAAAGAACACTGTCTATAGGATTTGAACTAGGATTTTAAAAAAAAGAACAGATGAAAAATATAAGTAAACTATTAATATTTGGTTTTGGTGCGTTACTTTTTAGTTGTAACGACGCTATAGACATTAAACAACCTGGTAGGCTAGATGCTGATGCTGCTTTTGAAAGCGTGGATGATTTGGAAGCGGGTTTGTTTGGGACTTTGAATACCTTTGATACCAGTTCAGATATTGCCTTTGGTTCTGTATTTACAGATGAATTATCTATAGGATTTGATAGTGGTGGTCAAGGACTTGCTGATTATGGATTCGTTTTGAATCCAGGGAGTGAGGCCCCTGCTGTATTTTGGATTAGAGGTTATCGGCAGATTAATTCTGCAACTAGGTTAATTGAAGCTGCAAAAATTATTACCCCAGAAGCAGGTGACTTGGAGAGATACAATGATATCATAGGTCAGGCTTATGCACTTAGGGCTTTTGCACACTTTGAATTATTGTCTTATTTCAGTACTGATTTGACAGATGATAATGCATTGGGGGTTATAGCTGTTGATTTTATTCCTTCAATTGACCAAAAATTGTTACGTAACACCAACGGAGAGGTTTTTGCTTTGATAAATGAGGATTTAGATAGAGCCAACGGTTTATTGGATAATACCTTTGATCCATTGTATGTGAGTAAAGATTTTGTTACTGCGTTAAGAGCGAGAATAGCTACTTTTAGAGGTAATTACCCTGAAGCGGCAACATTGGCTCAACAATTAGTAACAAAATATCCTTTGGCTACAAGAGCTGAATACGAGGGTATTTTTAACGATGTAGACAATACGGAGATTATTTTTAAATTAGAAAGAACACTCAATGATAACTACGACGGTCAAGGTGCTACTGGAGGTATATCAGCAGGCGGATGGGCTGGTGCTCGTTTTGCTTTTGTGGATGCTACCTTAGATGGTTCTCCTTATTTTGAAATGGGCAGATCTTTGTTCAATCTTCTAGATCCAGCAGATATACGTTATGATGTGAACGTTGCGCCAACTTCAGTGATAGATCCTAATTATTTAACGAGTGCAGATCCATCTGAATCTGATAAGTTGGTAATACAAAAATATCCTGGTTCTGGTGGACAACCATTAATGAATGATTTGAAAGTGTTCAGATCCTCTGAAATGTTATTGATTTTAGCTGAAGCTAGAGCCGATGCAGGTACGTTCAATGGCACTAGCTCAACAGCTTCTTTAATTAAGCAATTGAGGGATGCCCGTTTTGGGACTCCACAGGCTTTGCCTGTTTATGCCAACCAAACTGAGGCTTTTGCCGCTGTTTTGAATGAAAGAAGAATAGAATTGGCTTTCGAAGGGTTTAGGTATAAAGATTTAAAGCGTTTAGGGGAGAGAGCAAATCAAGGCGTTCTTAAGGATGCTGTTGATTGTGCATTTAACGGAGCATGTTCTTTAAGTGCCTCTGATTTCAGATTTACAATGCCTTTGCCAATTGTCGAATTCAACGCGAATCCTGGTTTACGTGAGCAACAAAACCCAGGGTACTAATTTTAAAAAGAACAAATTATGAAAAAATATATTTTAATTTTATTTGCGTCGGTGTTTGCCTTCACTTCTTGTGAAGAAGAACTTCTAGTTTACGATAACGTGGATGGACAGACGTTAGTGGCTTTCGCTAGCAATAGTTATAATTTAGAGGTACAAGTAGACGGCACAGGTACTCTAAGTATACCTGTAAATGCAAGTACTATTTCTACAACTGATAGAAATTTTACTGTATCTGTAATTGGAGAGGAAACTACGACGGACCCTACGTCTTATTCTTTCGATTCTTCGGTTACTATTCCGGCTAATTCCTATGAAGGTACTTTAGTGATTAACGGTCAAGACAATAATGTAGAAATAGAAGCAAAATTCTTGGTTCTTAGACTTGCGGGTGATGCAGGTGTACTAGTAGGCCCTGATGTGAATGTAAGAGTTTACCAGGTGTGTCCTGTGGATGAAACTTTCTTCACAGGAAGGTACGAAGTTACAATAGTAAACCCTGGAGTTTTTGGAGCTGGTACTTTTGGCGTAGATGGTGTAATTGTGGATTTGGCGGCCTCAGGTTTCAACAGAACATTCACTGCTAATTACTTCGCAGATTCTAGATTCCGAAGAACTTTCACTTTGACTTTAACTTGCAATCAAATAGTTGTACCTCGTTTGGATATGGCTGTTGGATGTGGAGGTAATTCAGTGAATTTGGTTACTGGTCCACCATCTGGAACTAACGGGGTATTTGATTCAACAGATGATACTTCTTTTACAGTGAACTTAACTGATAACGTGGATTCAGATTGTGGTGGTTCACCAGTTCAGGCTTCATACATTTTTACCAAGATTTAGTATTTTTAAAATAGGTTTACAAAGGGACTAACTCTAACGAGTTAGTCCCTTTGTCTTTTTGTATCAAATAGGATTGAATTTTGATCATATCAATGGGTTTTATAAAAGATTGTATATAATACTCCCCAATTTTAGGACAGCAAGTTAAGTTGTAATTTAACCCTGTCAA
>NZ_JBEXAE010000006.1:0-196706 GCF_040566695.1 Sediminicola arcticus
TTGACAGGGTTAAATTACAACTTAACTTGCTGTCCTAAAATTGGGGAGTATTATACTATCTATTTCGACCGTATTTTTAAAATTCTTTATTTCTTTTTCTTTGTTGTTATCGACAGTCTCTTTGAGAGAGTTTTTCATATTGAAAATTCTGGTTCTAACATCATTTTTCAAAGAGTCAATTCTTTCAAAATTTATTAATAGTGCGACATTATTTCCTTGTTCATCAATTAATTTAAAATCCATTGGTATCGTTGATGAAGAGCCTAGTGCCTCTTTCATATCCTGCGATACTTTTTCTGAAATACAGAATTTTTGATATGCTTCTAAATAGGCAATCGAATCATTTTTCGCTCGAATTATTATAGTATCTTTTTCGTTCCGTTCAGTTCCACCAAAAAGTGATTCATTTTGTCCAATTTCCACATATTCGTACTTTTTCGATTGTTCGCAAGATGTTATGATTGATATAAATATGACTAAAAGTAAAAGTTTCTTCATTGTTTATTGGTTTGGTTTAGCTAGTTGTCAACGGTAATGTATATGAAAAGTAGCGCCTTTAGTCGTCAAGATCGTTTCAGCTAGTATAAATATTTAAAAAGAGCACAAACTAAATGGCTTTCGCTAATCCTGCTATTTTTTATATACGTTGTTAGCAAATGTATGTTTATCATTAAGTCAATTTTTCCCAAATTTAATTTTCCGTTTTTTATTTAAACTCTCTTTTGTAATTATTCAATTTAAATATGCCTAAGCGACAAAATAATTGAATTATTAACTTTAAATAATCACAGCGCCCTCGCAAACCAGAACATGGGACACAAAATATTTAACTACATATTCTTAATTATGTTCCATCTGTATCCGAAATTCAAAATCGCTTTTGATTCAAATGACAAGGATGTATCGGAATCAAGTGGATTAAATTCAATGGAGGTAATCCAATATCCTTTTTTCCCTTTAGGAAAACTAGATTGCAAGTAGAGATTAAATGGGAATGGTCTTACTCCGACGATTACTTTAGTATTATTAAACTTTTTGCCTATTCCCAATTTGCCAGTCACAAGTGATGGAAGCGCAAAACCCGCTTCATATTCAAAAATGAAATTATTTTCATTGATATATGTCCTCCCCCAAAGAACTGAAGTTCCGGGGAAAATGAAATCATCATTAGGCATATAGGCAACACCAAAATTCCATTCTACGAAAGAATTCTTTGATTTTCCTGCAGATATTTCTTGTGCTTCACTTTTTTGAAAGAAAAAAATTGATAGAAGAGAAATCAAAAGTAGTTTTTTCATAATATTTATTTTTTAGATAGGTATAAATTAAGAATATTGTTTTACATGGCGATTTCTGTTTACAGGTTATTTCAATTTAATATTTTCCTAGAATTTTAGACAAATAATTAGTTCAATAGGACTTCCGTTAATACTATTCGATTTCGAAATATTTGTTAACGGTTGGTATATGAGCTTTGGCGTATCTCGGCACAGACCTTTGCTGACAAAAACTGGCTTTGGAAAATCCGCAGGACTTTCCAAGTGGCACAGACCAAGCCATAGCTTATATACTTTGTTAGCGGTTGGTTGTTTTTTACATTTTAGTGCAATAGTTAATTGAATACTAGATAAGCTATTTTCCACTCTGCTGCGTCATTCTTTTTTAATATAAGAAGGGCCGAACTAGATATATCTTTACTTTCATTGGTCTTAATTGTCGTTGCAATGGCCTTATAGTGGTAAGAAACATAAGCTAAATCACAGGATGAATCCACATAGTCAATTATTATTTCATCGTAGCTTATCTTTATACTTTTAAAAGCTTCCCGCATATCCTTGAAGCCAATCTTTCCCATTTTAATAGCCGGTTTTCCTTCTGACTGCATATATAAAAAGTCGCTTGTAAAGAAATCAGTCCATTGATTAAATGTTAGACTGTCAGATAAGTCATTGGTCATAACGGCATCATGCATAGAAAGCACAACCTGTTTTACATCAACAGAATCAATTTTAGTCAATTTTTCAGTTGTATTTTTTGTTTCCTTGTCTTTTTTAGGGTTGGTGTTGCAAGAAAACAAAACTGTAGATAAGGTCAATATTGTAAATAGCTTTTTCATTTTCTTTTATTGTTTTTGTCAATTTATGTGGTTGCTGAACTTACCGCTAACGTATGGATATAGTTACTATTAACTATATATCCATTTTAGTATTTATTATGCGTTTAATAATGAACAAAAGATAGTAAAAAATCTATGAAATGAAGTAAGCACTTATTCACAATACAGGAATCATACAAGAAAAGTATTTAAAAACAAAAAACCCTTGAAAATCAGATGATTAACAAGGGTCTTTGTACTCGAGGCGGGACTTGAATATTTAGATTTTCTATATTCTTAAATCATCTTTAAATTCTAGTGAAAGCCAATATATTCAACATAAATAGGCATTACGAAGGTAATTGAATTGTTGAAGTTAATCTAATACTGTATAATGATATTGATTAATTGTCGGGATTATGTCGGGAAGAATTTATTAATGCTTTATATTTGATTGTTCTAAGATTCAAATTTATGGCAACAATCAATTTTTTAGTAAAAGGAAAAGATAACCCCGCAACAATCAACTTAAGATTTGTACACGGTAGAAAATTCGATTTTACCAAAAGCACTGGGTTTTTAATAAACCCCAAGGACTGGAGCCCAAAGAAGAAGATGCCTAACCAAAGAGATGAGGTATTAAAAAAACTAACCACGGACTTACAGGAGCTCTCAAACGACATTATTAAATCATTTAATAATACGCCATTAGATGAAATTGGGCCCGATTGGTTACAATATCAAATAGATTTGTCGAAAGGTATTGTAAAACCTCAACAATCTAGAAGTGATTTATTAGATGACTGTATTAAGCATATTATTGATACGGCAAATATTAGGGAAAACTCAAAAGGTGGTTTAGGATTATCAAAAAGTCGTGTTAACTCCTATAAAAACTTACAAAAGATTTTCAATAAATACCAAGGCTCCAATAAATACAGGGTCAGGGATGTTGATATTAAATTTGGGAGGGAGTTTTTGGACTGGATGCTCAGTAAACAAAATTACTCCGAAAGTTATGCTCGCAAAAAGATAGACGATTTGAAAACAGTTTGCAGGGATGCCGAGCTAGATGGTATTATTGTTAGTGCACAACTAAGGAAGATAAAAGGAGGCAAGCCAAAAAAGGAGTATATAGTATATTTAAACCCTCAGGAGCTCAAAAAGATAGAAAAGGCTAATGTTCACAACAATGCCTATCAAAACGCCCGGAAATGGCTCTTATTGGGCTGTAATATAGGACAGAGAGGGGGCGATTTGTTGAAACTTACTAAGAATAATTTTTTTAATAGAAATGGACTGGAAGTTATAGAGCTCAAACAACAGAAAACAGGCAAACAAGTTATTATTCCTTTGTCAGAGGAAACTAAGGAAATTATTAAAGATGGATTTCCAAGGCCGATAGCCATTCAGAATTTCAACGAATACATAAAAGATATTTGTAGAATTGCGGGAATTGATGAAATGACCGAAGGGGTTAAGTCGGTAATGGTAGATAGTAAAGGCAATGAAATCATAAAGGACGAGAAAGGTAAATATGTTTCCAAAGGGGTTAAGAGAAATATAAAGGGAATATTCCCGAAATATGAATTAGTTGCCTCTCATGTTTGCAGGCGTTCTTTCGCGACTAACTTATATGGTGATTTACCTACACCATTAATAATGCAAATAACAGCTCATAGTACAGAAAAAATGTTTCTTAACTACATAGGCAAGGATAGTTTGGATTATGCCCAACAAATTGCAGATATGTTTGCGTTATTGACCCAAAAGAAAAAGAAAGAATCTACACTCGAGATAGTTCAAAAGAGGGTTAACGAATAACAAAAGGAAAAAGATGTATTGGGAAAACCTTTTAAAAAGTTATAGCTCCTTTGTAAAACATGAGGACATTTATAACGAAGATGAAAAAGACATAATTATAAATTCATTTCGTGAATACATAAAAAAGCAATTAAACGCCGGTAAATTGTAAATTTGAATGGGCAACGTAAAATAAATTTTAGATGATTGAGAGGTTAGAATATGATTATAATTTAAAGCTAAGGCAGTTTTTGAGTAAAAACGAAAATGTTACCGAATATAATTTTTTAAAAATAGAAATTGAAAACTTAACTCAATCTATTCCAGAACTTGAAGCTAAAATTAAAAAACTAGAGAGCGAAATACCTAGTCAGGACTATACCGAGGCGGCAGCACATTTATTTCCTAATAATTATCATCAAATTAAATTAGAACTAAAGAGAGCTAAAGATAGTATAGACGAGGCTAGAATGAAACTTAGAGATTGTGAAATTAAAATTAACAGGCTGCCGCAACATCATTTAGGAAGCAGTCAAAAGCAAAATAACGGTCCTTTAGTTAGCGGTAAAAAGTTAAATATTGTGGACCGATACCATATTGCAAAAGAAGTCTTGGATATCGATGGGATTATAAACTCAAAGAATATTTCTCTAACAGAAAAGCATAATTTGTTAGCTCATATTATGGGATGTAATCAGCAAACGGCTAGAGAACTATGGAACAATACACAACAAAAACGAACTAAATTAAACGAAGAAAACATAAATACCTATCTAGAAAAGTTGAAATAGATGTGAATTGTGTGAAAATATAATTACACACTTTTTACACATACCTACCTCTTAAAATAATATTGCATTGTAATTTAAAATAGACACAATGCAGACAATACAATTCGTTGGGGTAACACCCGAACAACTTCAAAATCAAATTGCCGAAACGGTCAAGAATCAACTAGGTGAATTTTTAGAGCACTACAAACCTAAACAGCCAAATGACTATCTAAGTAGAAAACAGGTAAGTGAATTGTTAGATGTGGACCTCAGCACAGTCGCCAACTGGCAAAAGTCGGGAAAACTAAAGCCTTTGGGAATTGGTGGCCGTGTTTACTTCTTACGCTCAGATATTGAAAAAAGTCTTATTTCAATTAACGGTTAAATTCGGGAAATGGTCAACGTACCTGAGTATATTAGCCACGTTTACAAGGTAGAAAAGCAATTAAAGAATTACACCGTTTATTCATTAGTTGAGGTTTCTGGCTCAAAGAATCTATTAACGGAGTTAATAAGGATAGAGGCGTTTAGGGAAAAGAGTGACACAAAAGTAATTAACTTTTATTTGCGGTTGCGAAATACTTCTAATTGGAAAAAATGTAGCCTTGTAACTGGCCTAAGACAAATAAAGAACAATGATGTTTTTTATGGGGATTGCAATATCCCTCAACTAATTGGCAATCGATCTAAATCCTTGCTAATGTTTAGTGATTCAAAATGGAGGTTAAAACTATATATCTACGTTTTCAGTGACTTTTATCCTTTTCAAAAGGGATTTCTTCACAGCATTGTAAATAACATAAAATAAGGCATAGGGGCATAGAATAAGGGGACTGTTAAGGTCCCCTCTATTTGTTCTAATGATCGTTTCTACGGGCAACCCAAAAACTAATCCAATATAGGTAATTGGTAGACTACATTAAAATAATTCTAAAGGGTTATTCAATAAATAAATTATTGGAGAATGACCTATTGAGTTTTGTTTACAAGGGTCTTAATCCCGATACGGGCGAACTATTGACACACAACCGGAATGGCAAGAAAATAACACCCTGTAGACATGCCTATTATGGGACTTTGGAATTTAAGATTTATGATGCCACTAAATTACACCCCGAAGGACTCGTAACACTTACAGGCAGTTTACATAAATATTTTAATAGGGGTTCACAAAATTACAACGACTTCACTGCAAACGACATGCGAGACGTTTTAAAGGAATTAAAGCAAAAGTTTAATTTAGACCTAGAGAACTCAATAATACAAGGAATAGAGATAGGTTTGAACATTACCCCTACCATGCCGACAACGGAAATATTACAGAATTGTTTATTACATAAGACAATGCCTTTTGATGCCCAATATTTTGGGGGTCGAGGCGAATATTTACAGGCGTCTCACAGTGATTACTATATAAAACTTTATAACAAGGGGCTGCAAAACATAAAAAGAGGATTGATTAAGAGAGGCACAGAGATAATGCGTTTTGAAATTAAGTATTCCAAAATGAGAAAGGTGAACGCAAAAGGGATTTTTAACCTCAACGACTTAATTCATTTTAATATGCTGGAATTTAAGGATGATATTTTAAAAGAGTGGAGAAATATTTTATTCTACGATTACACAATCGAACACAAAACAGAAAATTTGAAAAACTACAATAACCCTAATTATTGGAAGGGATTATTGAAAAGAAGTAGTAAGTCGGCGTTTAATAACCACCGTGCCAAATTACGGGGATTAATTAAAAATCATTCAGAAGACATTCAAGGAAAAATTGGACTTTTAATAACCGAAAAAATAGAAGAATTAAATACAAAGGGATGTACAAATACACCCTCTATGTATATGGTGAAAATGAACACCCCTCTCTATAATAAGCAATGCGGAAGAAATAGGCGATGTAGGGTAACAGGAATAGATATAAGAATGCAGGGTGAAAGAAGTTTTTTGTTGGGTCCAAAAGGGTTGAGGTATTACTGTAAAAACGAGCACAGGATATTTGAGCAAGTTAAAAGAAAATACCTTTCTAAAAAGTGGACAAATGAACCTTTAGAAAAGCAGATAGAAGAATTGTACCATAACATAAGGAACCATTACAGTAATGGAAAAGTAAAACAGGCAAGGCTCTATAATCATCAACAAATAAATTTTTTAGAATGTATTGATTACGATATTGAGGTTTATTCGCCCTTAGTTTAGAGCTAAAAAAGCACTGAGGAAGGGATTTAACAGGGAGGTAACAGGGAGAATCGATTTAAATATAAGATTAATTCAATAAAAATAATTAGGCCTAATATTTGCTTACTTTAAATATATTTCGTCCTTCACATAACTCGCATTTAACCAAAAACACTATTTTGTGTATTCCGTTTGTCATGCCTATCTATCAGCTAAATTTAATTCATAAGTGTTTGTTGTATTTCTTAAGTGTAGTATTGCCTGGCTTATCCAATTATAATTTTTTCTACTTCTTGTTTTGCATCTTCTAATATTCGTTTTGAATCACTTTTTAATAATTTAACTTGTTCTTGTAACGATTCAATATAGTCCGAAATCCTTTTTTGTGTTTGTTCATCCGGTAATGGAATTGGTATTTTTTTTAGGTCCTTACCGTAAACGTGAGAAGTTTGTCCAGTTTTTTCTCTATTGATAAGAGATTTAAACATTTCAGTTTTTAATAACGAGAATAGATATGTAGTATTTACTTTATCATTGGCCCTTACGCAAATTAATTCACCAACATAGGAGGTATCAATTTTAGGTTCTTCAATTAGCATTTTGATATGTCTTCCTACATATTCAGATTGGTGAGCAGCTGACAAAATAAAAATATCCCCTTTTTGAGCTTTTAGATTTTGTTTAGAAAATACATAATCAACTTTTTCTAAATCTATAAAATCGTTAGTGTAGCTTCCGACTTTTATGATAGGGAATTGTGTTTGTTCTTCAGAATATTCAGCTTTTGCAGGTGTTTTTCCACTGTTTAGTATGTCAGTAACATCTTTTAAATCAACTATTTCAAAATGTGATTTTTTAATTTCTGCAACAATGTTTTTATAGCTGATATTTTGATAATCTGGGTCAAGTCTACCGTTGGTTATTTCATTAAAATTAGCGTAGAACATTCTACTCAATGATGTGTTGTTTTCTACGGGTAATAAAACACCTAATTCATTAAGCAAATATGTATCTATAGTTTTTAAAAGTTCTTTAGCTTGAGCGTCTTTTGATTGTTTACGCCTGTTAGCAATATTATATAGCTCTACAATTTTAATTTGATTCTCAATGGTGATTTCTGGAACAGGTAAATTATTTATATCCTCTGTTTGAAGTCTTGGTAAAGTATTTCCAGTCATTAAATGTTTTGTTTGATTTACAATTAACGATGACCTTAAATAGATTGTCAAAAATTCATTACTATATTTTTCGCTATCAAAAATGTGAAATTCTGTTGAACAAATCCCATCAAATTCCGCCAAATATACCTTGTTTAAGTAAGGTCTCAGTTTTGGAAAAAGTATATGGCCTCTTTTAAACTTTCCGGCGCTGCTAATACTTTCTTTTTCGCTAGTTGGAATGTAATGCCCTGTATCACTTTCAATATTTTCTAATCCTACATAAACATCGGATTTGGTAATCTCAGAAGTTGTTGTTTTGACATTTTTTACTAAGTGTTTTAACTTAATAAGATTATTATTAAGTTTTAACTTCTCTATTGCATTTCTTCTTTCGACATGAAATTGGTGAGGATCCATTCTAGCTTCAATTTCAGACCGTTTGATTAAGAAGAACTTGATATTTGTATTTTGAGTTGTTTGTGCCATTTGATTAACTAATTACTAAACCGTAATCCTTAAGTAGAATACTTTTAATGTTATCATAAATAATACCTTCTAAATCGTTTAAAGGCCCATTTCCATTATATTTATTTGCAATGTCGTGACCATAATCAAATGGAATTTCTTCACCATCTTTAATAACTATAATTGAAGGTTTATCTAAGCTTCTGGCAAATCCTAATTCATACGCAACATTTGGATTTTTTTCTGAAATATCTGCTATGAAAATTTTACACTCTTTGATTTGATTTAGGAAATTAAATACAATATCCATAGTTCTTCCTATATGTTCCATAATTGGGAATAGCGAAATTTTAAGAGAAGGATTTTCTTGTTTTAATTTTTCAATAACTCTTTCATATGCCTCATTATAGCCTCTTATAATGCTGGAGTCGTGACCAAAATAAGGCATAGCTACAAAAACTGTAATTTCTTGTTCTGCTATTTTGTCAAATATTTTTATAATACTACTGGCTGTAATTTCCGGAATTTCGAAAATGTGGTTTTGAATTACCCACTTTTTGAATAAATTAAATTTTCCTTTATTTTCTTCAACGTGATAGTAAAGAAATGATGTAAGAAGGCCAAAACTAGAGTTGGCTTTTAGTTTCTCATTTTCATTGTATAAAGTATCAATAGCTTTTAACGATTCAAAAACTTTATCTACAATGGATTCAGGATTTTCTCCTTTTGCCAATAACTTGTGAAATACCTCAATGTAATATGTTCTATATTGTTTAGAAAGAATATTTTCAATTCCGGTGAAAATTTCAGGATTAACTTTTTTAATTAAAGTCCTAGTTAATACGCCTTCTAGATTTAAAATATCCTCTAATTCGGATTCTAAAAAGTTAGTTGAATCATCAATGATTACACGCAAATTTTCTTCAGAAGTGAGCGCAATTGTTTTGGTATTTATGTTATGAAAAAAAACTTTAACTGATTTGTCAAAAACATCAGTAGTTGAGTTTTTTACTGGATTTCCACCTTTATAATACTCTTCACCAAGTATAATACAAAAAGGAGCAACCATTCTTTGGACTTTTGGTGATTCAGATAAACCTGCAGCATCCAATCTGTGATTGCCATCAATTCTATGAAATGGTTTTTTAACTAAATCAAATTGAGAATCGTCAATTTCAATTTCTATTAAATTTATTTTACTATTACCTCGTACATCTTCTCTGGCTTTGAAATCAACAGGTTTTGGCTTGAAAACTGTTCCATCTACATTTGATTTGTAGCTTTTGCTTGATTGCAACTTTTGTAATGGCGTTTCACTATCTTTTGATTTATCAAAGGAGTGTTTTATTTTGTAACTTAAAATGACTTCAGGGAAAAACAAATATGTTTCATGTTCCAAAAAATCCGAAATATCTTTCCTATCCTCTATAGGATTTCTTTGATATTTATAGTCTGCTTCAGAAATTCTTGCTAACTCTTTTATTGGAGCAAAACCTCTTATGCATATTTGACCATTTAATGAACTATCTAATATTCCTCTTATTATCATAGATTATTGAATTCTAAATGATTAATGAATTTAGAAAGTTCTACTTTTATTACATCTAAATCGCCATCTCCATCAGCTGTGCTCTTGCCTGTGGCATCATATCCAATGTCTTCTGCTATCGCCATGAAAATAGGATAGTCTGGTAATTTTGTTTGTCTTTCTTTTAAATAAGCATCTTGCAATTGTTCCTTTAAATCGTTTACTTTTTCTGAATAAAAGGCATTTAGTTCTTCTTTCCAAGCTTTGTACTCGGCTGTTTTTTTTAGCTCTGTCATACTAAAGGAAGGATATGGATTGTAAAAGTTCTCTAATTCTATTGTTTTCCTTTTCTTTTCTTTTTCCCATTTTTGAAGATGCTCGAAATACTGAAATTCTTCTTTTAGGTTAATTTGAATACTTGCTTTTAAATTTCTTAAATGCATTGTTTGTTCGGAACTATGTTTTTTGACAAACAATACGGAGCTTTTAACTCCAGCACCTGTAGCACTAAAGGCAGTTTGAGGAATGCTTACAACCGAAACTATTCTAAATTTATCTTCAATATCATCTCGTACATACTGTAAACTACTATTCGTAAGGATTCCATCCGGTAATACAATCGCTAAATAGCCTCCTTCTTTGAGAAATCTATGGCATTGTTCTATGAAAAGAATTTCAGTGTTTTGTTTGTCTCTTTTGGAGATTGTTGTTTTTCCTTTTACATCCAACCAATCTGGTACTTTTTTGCCAAAATCATAACTACTTAAATAGGCTTTCTCAGATTTCCTTACAGAAGAACCAAATGGCGGATTAGTAATAATAAAATCAAAATGGTTGTATTTGAAACCTTTGTTGGTGGTTTTATAAGCGATATCATTAGAGCTTAAAAGTCCGTCCTCTGTGATTACGTTAGTATGACCATCATCGTGAATAATCATATTCATTTTCGCAGCCCTACTAATTTGTTCATTTATTTCAATGCCGAACAGATTTTTTTCTGCAAAATCATGCCAGTACTTTTTCCAGCGGCCGTATTGTTTTGTATCCTTTTTATAATTAGGATACATTCTATTGGCTTCTTCTCTTATTTTATTTAATGCGTAAAGTAAAAAACCTCCACTCCCACAAGAGGTGTCTAAAACGAAGGAATCATTTTTAATGGGCAAAATATCAATAGCGAACTTTACAATTGGTCTTGGTGTGAAGTATTGCCCAAAATTACCTCTAAAGAAGGAATCCATAAAGGTTTCGAAAGCTCTTCCTTTTGCATCTAAGTCTGTTTCTCCAAGATTTATATCTTGTAAGTAGCCAACAACGGTCCTAATTTTTTCGGCTGAAAGTCGAATGTTGTCTCTGAAAACTTCTGCATCTTTTTTTCGTCCTTCTTCATACAATTGGTTTACACGTTCCAGGAGTCTTTTGTTTTCTATATCTCTAATCGCCCTTCGTAATTCGTCATTGTTTAGTTTTTCCCAATTCTTTACTTCTTCTTTTTGAGCAGTAATAATCTGAAAATCGTAAGGATCCCCTGGCAATCTATGCTTTCTTTCGTCCCATATTTTACAAAAAATGAGTTTGTCAAGCTCATCAAATGCTTCTGAAGGGTTTAATTGACCACCAGCCCAAAGTGCATCGTGTGCTTGTTTGAATCGTATTGTTAAAACATTTTCTTCTACAATTTCTAGGTCAAAAAACTTTTGTTTTCCTTCAACTTCTTTTAGCGCTTCGGCCTCATAAACATACTTGTAGGTTGCTAATACTTTAACCCCATATTGCGGTATGTCTGGTTGTGTAATTCTGGTATTGCGTTTTTTGTCAACTTGAAAATATTCATCTTTTGCCCCAGATGTAACCCAAACATATTTGACATCATTAGGTAAGGCATAGGCGTAACTATATGCTTGTTCGATGGCTTGTAAAAATTCTTGTTCACTAACAGTATCATTTTTACATTCAACTAAAATGTGTGGTTGCGAACAATCATCATCATTGTAAACAATAATATCGGCTTCTTTTCTCTCGCTTCCCATTGTTACCATTTCGTACATTTTTATTCTCTCCGCTCGATAATCGTATTGTAAAACCAATTTCACAAAAGTTTCAGCTTGTACTTTTTCTTCAGGGTTTGAGTAATTTCTTGGTCTATGAAAGTTGCAATATGTAATTTGCTTTTCATCTTCACTTATTTTAATCAATTTTTCTTTTATGCCTTGTTCTATTATATTCATTTAGCCTACTTCTTTGATATTAATAGTTCTGTTACTTCAATTTACCATAACTCGAAAATGGCGACCAGTGTTTCTAAAGAGGGGGTGTACTGGGTTTATGTAACCTTAGGAAATTGTCGTTTTGATTTTCTCAAGATTTTCATCAAGCCCGTTGTTGTTTTTACCGTTTTTAACCAAAACTACTTTATGTCTGTTTCTTGTCTTCTTGCGCATTTATATAAGCATAAAACACAAATATATCAGCTTGCTCTGAAATATTGTTATTTAAGAGTTATGAAAATAAAATCTGGTTGAATTTGCCGTTGTTCCTTTTGTCAGCTTGTGTACAATTTTGCATTAAAGTGAAAGTGCTTATTTTACTTTTTCAATATACACTTTTATCTCAATTAATTGAAAATATTCCTCTCTTGAAAATAGGTTTTGTTTAAGTAGTTTTGTCCTTTGCTTGTTTTAATTAGTGAAATAATGTTGTTTTAAGTTTTACTAAGCTATGGATAGTAATTTAAATAAAGATGAGGGAAACCATAATTATGGTAAGGTTTAAATTTTCAAATAAGAAATGTTTTTTTTGATAAGAAAAAGAATTTGAGTTCGGTGTCATAGTTTATGAGGTTTTTAGATTTGTAATCGTAGAGTCCACTAAAAACTATTTGACAACAGTTTAAATTGTATTTTTCCGTATTGCCGGGAACATGTTGGGATAAATCACTATCTTAAATCAAAAAACCCTTGAAAATCAAATGATTAACAAGGGTACTTGTACTCGAGGCGGGACTTGAACCCGCACGGACTAATGTCCATTGGATTTTAAGTCCAACGTGTCTACCAATTCCACCACTCGAGCCTCTGCTTGCGCAGCGATCCTACCATTGGTAGAACGTGGATTTTAATATGAGCGAAAAACGGGATTCGAACCCGCGACCTCCACCTTGGCAAGGTGGCGCTCTACCAACTGAGCTATTTTCGCGAATGTTAAGAACGTTTGCCACTAGGGCCACATCTTTGTCTGATGCGGATGCAAATTTAATACAATTCTCTAAAAGGCAAAGAAATTTGTTCAAAAAGAAATAAAAAAAATAAGCCAGCAGAATCCATGGTCATCAGGCATTTCTCCCGGAAGCTATTGGGACCTTAATTACCAGCCTAATACGGTTCGTCATTTGCTGTCTAGGCGTTTTTCTTTTTAGTGAGAAGACGCTGAATTTCGTTTAATTTCATCAATGCCTCCACTGGGGTAAGCGTATTGATGTCTAAATGAAGAATTTCTTCTTTAATCTGCGCCAACAGAGGATCGTCCAAATTAAAAAAGCTCAATTGCATCTCATTCTGTGCAGCTTTTAGTGTATCCGTTAGCTCTTCATTGGAATGGGATTTCTCCAGCTTCTTCAGAATTTTATTAGCCTTAAGGATCACTTGTTGAGGCATCCCCGCCATTTTGGCTACATGGATACCAAAACTGTGTTCACTGCCTCCAGGGGTGAGCTTACGCAAGAAAAGGACGTTGTCTTTGAGTTCCTTTACGGATACATTGTAATTTTTTATCCTCGGAAAGGTTGCCGCCATTTCATTAATTTCATGGTAATGGGTGGCGAAAAGCGTTTTTGCCCTTGCCGGATGTTCATGAAGATATTCGGATATGGCCCAGGCTATTGAAATACCGTCATAGGTGCTGGTCCCACGTCCAATTTCATCCAAAAGTACCAAACTCCGTTCCGAGAGGTTATTCAAAATTGAGGCTGTTTCATTCATCTCTACCATAAAAGTGGATTCCCCCATAGAAATGTTGTCGCTGGCGCCTACTCTGGTGAAGATCTTATCCACATAACCAATTTCTGCAGATTCTGCGGGAACAAAACTTCCCATTTGAGCAAGAAGCACAATCAGTGCCGTTTGGCGTAAAATAGCCGACTTGCCACTCATGTTGGGTCCCGTGATCATAATGATCTGCTGATCCTCACGGTTCAGGGTGACATCATTGGCAATATAGGCCTCGCCCAAGGGTAATTGTTTTTCAATAACCGGGTGGCGGCCATTTTTAATGAGTAATTCCGTAGAATCATTCATGGTTGGCGCTACATAATTATTGTCTTTTGCTAATTGGGTAAACCCGCAAAGGCAGTCGAGCTGCGCTATTAATTGGGCATTGTTCTGCACGGGGGAAATATACTCCTGCATCCAAACAATTAATTGTGAGAACAACTGTTGTTCCAAATGTTGGATGCGCTCTTCGGCACCTAGAATTTTGAACTCGTATTCCTTTAGTTCCTCGGTAATGTATCGTTCTGCATTTACTAAAGTCTGTTTGCGGATCCATTCTTCAGGAACTTTGTCCCTATGGGTATTGCGGACTTCTATATAATATCCGAAGACATTGTTGGAAGCTATCTTTAGCGAGGAGATTCCAGTACTTTTGGTTTCCCGCTCCAGCATTTTATTGAGGTAGTCCTTCCCGGAAAATGCCAAGCCTCTTAATTCATCCAGTTCTTCGGAATATCCTTTGGCTATGGTACTTCCTTTTAAGATGTTCACAGGGGCTTCTTCACTTACCATTTCTTTGATCTTACCCCTGAGCAGCTCACATAAGTGTAATTGGTCGCCAATGAGTTTTACTGATTCATTGGGGCTCTTGGTAGTTAGTTGTTTTATGGGGATAACAGCCTCCAAAGAATTCTTTAATTGAATCACCTCCTTGGGGCTAATTTTGCCCGTGGCCACCTTGGAAATTAAGCGCTCCAGATCTCCCATCTGTTTGATGTTGTGCTGCAATTTCTGCAGGGTAATAGGATCATGGAACAGATAGGAAATCACTTGATGGCGCCTTCTTATTTTTTCAATATTCTTTAAGGGGAGCGCCAACCATCTTTTCAATAAACGCCCACCCATGGGAGATATGGTCTTGTCTATAACATCCAATAAGGTAACGGCATTGAGATTGTTAGAATGGTAGAGTTCCAAGTTTCGGATAGTAAACCTATCCATCCAAATATATTCCTCTTCAGCAATACGCTGTAATCTGTTGATATGTTGTAATTGTCGATGTTGTGTTTCCAATAAATAGTGCAACACGGCTCCAGAGGCTACCACTCCATACGTTAAATGGTCTACTCCAAAACCTTTTAGGGTACTGGTCTTAAAATGATTGGTCAGCGTTTCTAATGCATAATCCTCTTGAAAAATCCAGTCTTCTGTAAAAAAGGTGTGGAAATTCTTTCCAAAAACTCCCAAAAACTCCTTTTTATTGGCCTTGGAAACCAAAACTTCGTTGGGGGAAAAATTTTGGAGTAATTTATCGATTTGCTCTTCTGTCCCTTCAGAGGTTAAGAACTCTCCGGTGGAAATATCCAAAAAGGAGACTCCTATAGTCTTTCTTCCAAAATGAACGGCACATAGGAAATTATTGTCCTTGGCATTTAGGATGTCATCATTAAAGGCTACCCCAGGGGTGACCAATTCCGTAACTCCCCTTTTTACGATGGTCTTTGTTAGTTTTGGATCTTCCAATTGGTCGCAGATGGCTACCCGTTGCCCTGCCTTCACTAGTTTTGGCAAATAGGTGTTTAAGGAATGATGGGGAAAGCCTGCCAATTCCGTCCTATCACCTCCATTATTTCTATGCGTAAGGATAATGCCTAATATTTTGGATGCCTTTATGGCATCTTCTCCAAAGGTCTCATAAAAATCGCCTACGCGGAACAACAATAAGGCATCAGGATATTTGGTCTTGATGTTATTGTATTGTTGCATTAAAGGGGTTACCTTTTTTGTTTTTTTTGAATTGGCCAAAGCGATTTTATTAACTTATTTTTGCAGATATCTTATACAAACGAAAGTACCATTTTCTTTAGGCTTGGCAAACCATTGTTGATATTTTGGGAATAACTTTTAGCTCATTGGAGGTTTGAGGTTTCTTACGTGCGTGGAAAGATGATCAGAAAAAGTATACATGCGAAAATTAGAGAATAGCGAACTGAATAGATTGGATGTTGATGGTTTTAAGGATGCGGAAAAGACGCCTATAATATTGGTGTTAGACAATATCAGGAGCCTTAATAATATTGGTTCCGTTTTTAGGACTGCTGATGCCTTTTTGGTGGAGAAAGTTTATCTGTGCGGTATCACGGCAACCCCTCCACATAAGGATATCCATAAAACGGCTTTGGGGGCTACGGATAGTGTGGCCTGGGAGTACAGAAAGGATACATTGGAATTGGTGAAGGAATTTAAAAGGTTGGGTTACGAGACTCTCGCCATAGAGCAAGCAGAAAATGCCATAATGCTCAATGAGTATCAACCAAACACCAACAAAAAGCAGGTATTGGTATTTGGAAATGAGGTTAAGGGTGTGGCCCAAGAAGTGGTGACAGCCTGCAATAAGGTAATTGAAATACCGCAATACGGAACTAAGCACTCCCTGAATATTTCCGTGAGTGCAGGAGTGGTGGTTTGGGACCTTTGGTCAAAAATGACAAAGATTACTAAATCTATCGTAAAATAAAAGGACCCAACCGTGAAGTTGAGTCCAAATATAAAGTTTGAGTTAGTTAGTTCTTCTTTATTAAGCACCGCAATTACGTAAATCTGATTGATTTATACAATAATTGGATGAAAATATACATTTTAGGGCAGGGAGACGGTGAATTTTTGTAATTCGTCTAGGATATACTCATAATCATTCTTGTTTTTTACAAAATCGCGCTCACTCACATCAATAATCAAGCTCCTTCGTTCAGGAGTACTTTTGATGAAATCAAGATATCCCCGATTGATTTTCTCTAAATAATCTGCAGAAATATTTTGTTCGTAAGCACGTCCCCTTTTTTTGATGTTGGAAAGCAATCGCTCGGAGTTTTGGTATAGGTATATGAATATATCGGGCTTCTTAACTTCCTTGTGCATAAAGGCGAACACCTTTCTATAAAGAGAGAACTCTTCTTTTTGCAGGGTCACGTTGGCGAAAATCAAGGATTTGTAGATGTCGTAATCACTAACCATGAAATTTTTAAACAGGTCAAATTGTGAGGTGTCGTCCGTAAATTGTTGGTACCTATCGGCCAAGAATGACATTTCTAATGGAAAAGCATATCGGGATTGGTCCTCATAAAATTTAGGCAGAAACGGGTTGTCCGCAAACCGCTCCAAAACTAGTTTGGCGTTAAAATCATCGGCTATCATATTGGCCAAGGTGGTTTTACCTGCCCCAATATTTCCTTCAATGGTGATAAAATGCAGTTTAGAAAAAAGTTCTTCTTTGCTTTTGTACAATTTGAATAAGGTTTTTTCCATGACACTTTTATCTGGACATTCTTGTAACAGATTTCTAGTGTCTTTATCTATGATGGGATGATAAAATTGAGGTGCAATATCTGACAAAGGTCTTAAAACAAAATGTCTTTTGTGGAGATTGGGATGCGGAATTACCAAATTCTCGGTGTGGATCACTTCCTGTTCATAATATAAAATATCAATATCTATAGTTCTGGGCTGGTAGCCCTCCACTTCATCTCTTATTCTTCCTAATGCGGTTTCTACTTCCAAGATAGCCTCTAGCAGTTCTATCGGCGACAAAAATGTTTGCAGTGACAGGCATGCATTTAGGAAAACCTCTCCTTCAAAGCCCCAAGCAGGAGTTTCATAAACAGAAGAAAGCCCAGTAATGAAACCTGCTTTTTTTTGAATAGCGAACACAGCCTCCTGTAGGTTATTCAACTTATTGCCTAGGTTACTTCCTATAGATAGATATGTAGTCTTGGAATTATTCATAATTGGGAAAGCAAAATAAATAAAAGTAACCGACTTAAATTAGATTAATCTATAAAACAATTGAAATAAATATTTGTAACAAATCATATCAGTTTACGACTATATAGGTAGTTTGTTGTGAATACGGAACATTTACAATGCTTATCTTTGAAATCGTAAATTTAATATAGACTTTAATGAATTTTTTAAGAAACCTTCTAGCCTCAATCTTGGGCACTTTATTTGCATTTGGGATACTGTTTTTAATGTTTGTAATTCTTGGCAGCCTTATAGGAGGAGCCGAGGATAGTGTGAGTATAAAGAAAAACTCCATCTTGGAATTGCATATGGAAGACCCCGTAAGTGACTTTGTTGGGAGTGCAGATGCGGATCCTTTTGGAGGGTTTTTTGATAGGGCACAAGGGCTCGACGAAATTTTACATGCAATAAAAGTTGCTAAGGAAGATGATAATATAAAAGGCATCAGCATTAACAACAACTATATCTTGGCAGGTATGTCCCAGACACAAGCCATTAGAAATGCCCTTAAAGATTTTAAAGATGGCGGAAAATTCGTGTATGCCTATGGGGATTTTTATATGCAAAAGGATTACTACTTATCCAGTGTTGCCGATGGTGTTTATTTAAACCCTGTTGGTGCTTTGGACTTTAAAGGATTGTCATCTGAAGTATTGTTTTTTAAAGATTTACAAGAAAAGACGGGGATAAAAATGGAAGTGATCCGTCATGGGAAATACAAAAGTGCGGTAGAACCTTTTCTTTCCAATGAAATGAGCGATGCCAATAGAACGCAGATTAAAGAATTAATTAGTTCCTTATGGACGTCTATGGTAGATGATATTTCGGAAGGAAGAAATATAAGTGCTCTAAACCTAAATACTATTGCTGATACCTTGGGCGGTAGGACTCCAGAATATGCCAAGGCATCTGGTTTGATAGATGATCTCCTCTTCTATGACCAGTATGAATCTAAGCTGAAGGAAGTGGCAGGAGTGAACAATGATAATGATGTTAATTATGTGGGTCTTAAAGAGTATATAAAATATGCTAAGAAGAAGAAGCTGAACACAGGGGCTGATAAAATTGCAGTAATCTATGCCCAAGGCGAAATTATTTACGGAGAGGGAGGCCCTAATGTCATAGGTGCCGATATTATAAATGAATCCCTAATAAAGGCTAGGGAAGATAAGTCGGTAAAGGCGATTGTGCTTAGGGTAAATTCCCCTGGTGGTAGCGCCCTTACCTCTGATATTATTTGGAGGGAAGTGGAACTGACAAAAGAAATAAAGCCTGTGGTGGTTTCCATGGGGGATGTTGCAGCTTCAGGCGGATATTATATTGCGGTAGGAGCCGACAAGATTTTTGCCGAACCTACAACCATTACCGGGTCTATAGGTGTATTTGGGGTGGTACCCAATATGACTGAATTAGCAGGTAATATAGGAATTAATGCAGAGCAGGTAGGGACTAATAAGAATTCTGTGGACTACTCTCTTTTTGAGCCCATGAGCGATACCTTTAGAAAGACAATACAAGAAGGGGTAGAGTCTACTTATAATACCTTCCTTTCTAGAGTGTCTCAAGGAAGAAATATATCTATTGCTAGTGCCGATAGTTTAGCACAAGGACGTGTCTGGAGCGGTGTGGATGCTAAAAGACTTGGCTTGGTTGATGAACTTGGTGGTTTGGAAGAAGCTATTAAAGAAGCAGCCTCAATGGTAGGACTTTCCTCTTACGGCATTAAGAATTTTCCAAAATACAAGTCTGGTTTTGAACAGTTAATGGAAGACTTTGGTGGTAGTAGTGCTAAAGCCAAGCAAGCATTTATCAAAGAAGAAGTGGGAACAGAGATCTATTCCATTTTACAACAAATGAAATCGGCCATGGATCAAAAAGGAGTTCAGGCTAGAATGCCTTTTGTGCTTAATATTAAGTAAGCATGACCTTTAAGGATAAGAAATTTGCGCATACCATATACTTGTATCTGGGTGCGCTTTTTATAACCTCTTTGGTGGTCTCCAACCTTATTTTTCAAAAGTTTTTTTATTGGATGCCTTTTGGAGAGGATACCACACTTTTTAGTGCCCCATTATTTGTGGTGTCCGTGGGTATTTTACCTTATCCAATAACTTTTTTAATTACTGATCTAATCTCTGAGATCTACGGGGCCAAGAAAGCCAATCAAATTGTTACTGCCGGTATTTTTGCCTCTTTCTTTTCCATGGGGATTGTGCTCTTGGCTAATATTGCCCCGGCGGTGGATACTTCCCCAATAGACGACGCTACTTTTAACAAGGTATTTGCATTGTCCCCTGTGGCCGTTTTGGCCTCAATGATTGCCTATTTGTTTGCTCAATACGTAGACATAGGCATTTATCACTTCTGGAAACGATTGACGAACAGCAAAATGCTTTGGCTGCGCAATAACTTCTCCACCTTCGCCTCTCAGTTTATAGATACCCTCACTGTAGTAAGTCTATTATGTGTTTTTAAAGTGATTCCTTGGAGTATGTTTTACGGTTTGGTAGTAAGTGGATTTGTTTTTAAGATTTTAATAGCATTTCTCGACACTCCTTTTCTTTATTTTTTCGTATATCTATTTAGAAAACGATTTAAACTAGAAGTAGGTCAAGAAATAGATTTGGAAGTATAAGAAATTTCAATTCTTTTTGTACTAATTCAGAAGCAAAAACAAAGTATGGAGGATATGGTTCCTGCCGTAGTCTTAAATACATAACGTATATATATTTATGAAAAAGAAAATAGCAAAGATTACAGGATTAATTTTAGTGCTTATGATAGGGGTTCTTATTGCAGCTCCTTTTTTTCTGAAGGGAAAAATCACAAAACTGATCAAGGAAAAGGTAAATACAAGTATCAATGCAACGTTTGATTTTGCTGATGCCGATTTAAGTCTTTTTAGTAGTTTTCCTAACGCTACCGTGATCTTAGAGGATATTTCATTGATAAATAAGGCTCCTTTTGAAGGCGACACCCTTTTTGCTTCCAAGGAAGTACAATTGAAAATGTCTGTTTTGGAATTGTTCAAGGATGCCAATGCGCCCATAGAACTTACTTACTTAAAGGTAGATGGGGCCCAATTGAATATTACATATGACACGGCAGAAAATGCAAATTATGATATTGCATTAGATAAAGGAGTTGAAACCAAAGAGACAGATTCCAATTTTTTACTTAAACTTCAAGAATACGAAATAGTAAACTCCAACGTGGTCTACCATGATTTAGCATCCAATATGCGTCTAGAGATTTCAGAAATGAATCATACTGGAACTGGGGATCTTTCCCTAGATAAATCCGAATTGGATACGCAGACTTCTGCCTTGGTCTCTTTTGAAATGGAAAGCACCAATTATTTGAATAAGAACCCTGTACAGCTAAAGGCTTTGATTGGGGTAGATCTAAAAGAGAGCAAGTATACCTTTCTAAAAAACGAAGCGCTAGTTAACCAATTGGCATTGGTGTTCGATGGGTTTGTAAAGATGAATGAGGATAATCAGGAGGTGAATATCACTTTTAAGACCGCCTCTTCGGACTTTAAAAACTTTTTGGCGGTCATTCCGGAAACGTATTCCAAAAACATAGAAAATGTAAAAACTAGTGGAAATTTCACGGTGGAAGGTGCGTTTACGGGAGTTGTGGACGACCTGCATATCCCAAAGTTCAAAATAGATATCAAATCTGATAATGCATCGTTTAAATATCCTGATTTACCCAAATCGGTGAGCAATGTTCATATAGATACCGAAATAACCAATACTACCGGGATAACAGAAGACACTTTTGTCGATATCCGTAGGCTTAGCTTTATGATAGATCAAGATAAGTTTAATATGGTAGCGAATATTAAGGATCTTATGGGGAATACCAAGGTCAGTGCCCATATAGATGGTAGAATGAATCTTGCCAATATTTCCCAGGCTTACCCCGTTCCTTCCGATTTAAATTTGAAGGGAATGCTAACGGCTGATATATCCACGGCTTTTGATATGGCTACAGTAGAGAAAAAGCAATATGAAAATACCAAGACCAGTGGAAAATTGACCCTTCAGGGATTTGAATACAAATCTGCTGAAATTCCGAATCTAGTTAAATTGGAGAATACGTCCGTGACTTTTAATCCCAAGACGGTTACCTTAAATGAACTAAAGGGAACTACTGGAAAAACAGATTTTGATGTAACCGGGACCATCAATAACCTATTGGGCTTTATGTTCAATGATGAAAACGTGGAAGGTAACTTTAACCTTACATCCAACACCTTCGCCCTCAATGATATTATGGTGGCCGAGACGCTAGAGGAGAAGTCAGATGCAAAAAGCAAGACGCCAGCTAAACGTGAAGAAAAAATCAAGATACCTTCTTTCTTAGATTGTACTATTAACGCAACGGCTGCCAATGTGCTTTATGACAACCTTACCCTGAAAAATGTTTCTGGAACGCTTAAGATCAAAGATGAAAAGGCAGAACTTAGTAACATGAACTCTTCTATTTTTGATGGGAAGATGGCATTTAGCGGTGAGGTGTCTACCAAAACCGATACTCCTACTTTTGCCATGAAATTGGGAATGGATAGTTTTAGGATAGGAGAAACTTTCAAAGCCCTTGAGCTATTTAAGGTTTTAGCACCAATTGCAAATATATTGCAAGGAACCCTCAATTCGGATATAGTGCTTTCGGGAAACCTGAAAGATGATTTTACTCCAAATTTGGCGAGCTTATCTGGAAATATTTTGGCCTCCTTATTTACGGAAAATATAGACTCAGAAAATTCCAAAATTCTGTCCAGTTTGGATGGGGCTTTTAATTTTATTGATTTCAAAAAATTAAATTTAAAAGAATTGAAAACCGCTCTTACTTTTGAGGATGGGATTGTAAAGGTGAAACCTTTTACCATTAATTATCAAGATATAGCCATCAATGTAGCTGGGAGCCATACCTTCGATCAAAAGTTGAACTATGCTGCTACCTTGGATGTGCCTGCCAAATATTTAGGCAAGGAGATTTCCAGTCTAATTGCAAAAATAGATGATACATCCTTAGAAGGTTTAACCATTCCTGTAACGGCTAATATAGGAGGGCAATATTCCAGTCCTACGGTGAGCACGGACCTTACGAGTGGGGTAAAAAGCCTTACATCCAAACTTATAGAGATAGAAAAGCAAAAATTGCTTAATCAAGGAAAGGATAAGGCAAAAAGTTTAATAGGTGGTCTCTTAGGAGGTGATGCCAAAACTAAGGATTCCACTTCCCAAAACACTACTGGTCAAGAAGCTGTGAAGGGAGTTTTAGGAGGGTTATTGGGTAATAAGCCTAAATCTCAGGACACTACAGCTACAAAAACAAATACCACTACCACTAAGAAGGATGCCATTAAGGAAGCTGCTTCAGGGGTGCTGGGCGGTTTTTTAAACAAGAAAAAGAAGGATACTCCAGTCCAAAAAGATAGTGTTAATTAATACCTAGAGAAATATAGTAGCCTTCGCTACTCCTAACGTTAAACACAGTATTATCCTCAAAGATGAGGTATTGACCCTTTATTCCTTTTAAAATCCCTTTAAAATGTGGGGTTTTTTCGAGATTAAGGCTTTTTACCTTATCAGGGTACTGTAAAACAGGAAACTCCATATGGCTTTCCGTATTACTTTCAATAAAATATGGGGCAGCTTCCTCCGGGATGTACTGCCTCAATTTATTTCTATAAGCCACTAAGTCCTCATCATCTACATTATTGGTCAACATTTTGCGCCAATTGGTTTTATCTCCAATATGATCTTTAAGAGCAACCTCGGTAATACCTGCCAAGTACCGGTTGGGAACCTCTACTATCGCTATGGCTTCGTGGGCGCCTTGGTCTATCCATCTTGTAGGCACCTGAGATTTGCGGGTCACTCCCACTTTTATGTTGCTAGAATTGGCCAGATATACGATATGGGGCTGTAGCTGAACTTTCTTTTCATACTCCAAATCCCTATCCTCTTTATCCAAATGCGCCGTACTCAATTCGGGTCTCATGATCCAATCTCCAGCAGAAGGTATTTCAAAAAAACAATTACGGCAAAATCCCTGTCTATAAATGGGTTTATCCAAATTGCAATTTAGGCATTGGTATTTAATAAAGGTAATTTCCAATTCCTTGTCTAGCACCTGGTTGACATTTAAAAAGTCGGTTTCAAATACCAGATAATACTGAATGGGATTCCCTATTTCTGTTTGCATTTTTTTTAAGACCCCCTCAAACTGCATAAAAGCGTATTTTTTTTAATTAGAATTCAATTTGAAATGATAACTTTAAAAGCTATTTTAAAAGAACAAACCAAAAATTAAAGCCTATCATTTTAGGATAAAGATACCGAAAAATGCCAATACCTTTGTTTAATTCGATCGCATCTTGGTTGTTGAAAAAGCGCGATCACCAAATAGAACTCTTCTTAAAATATCCAGCAGAAGTGCAGGAAGAGGTGTTGCGTCAATTATTGTCCATTGCCGAAGATACGGAAATTGGAAAAAAATATGGTTTTGAGTCTATTCCCAATTATAAAACTTTTGCACAAAGGGTTCCCATAGTTTCCTACGAGGAAATTGAGCCTATGATAGAACGGACCCGAAAAGGGGAGCAAAATATTTTTTGGCCTACCGCTATAAAATGGTTTGCCAAAAGTAGTGGTACCACCAACGCTAAAAGTAAATTTATACCGGTAAGCAGCGAGGCTCTGGAAGATTGCCACTACAAATCAGGGAAGGATTTGTTGTGCCTCTATCTGAACAATAATGAGAATTCCCAATTGTTTACGGGGAAGAGTCTTCGGCTTGGAGGGAGTAAGGAGCTGTATCAGGATAATGGGACCTTTTTTGGAGACCTATCGGCTATTCTGATAGACAACATGCCTTTTTGGGCAGAATTAAGTAGTACCCCAAGTAATAAAGTGTCCCTAATGAGCGAGTGGGAATCCAAAATGCACGCAATAATAAAAGAGAGCGTACAGGAAAATGTGACCAGTTTGGCTGGTGTACCCTCTTGGATGTTGGTGTTATTAAATAATGTGTTGGAGGAGACCGGGAAGGACCATCTGTTCCAAGTATGGGAAAACTTAGAAGTCTATTTTCACGGGGGAGTTAATTTTGGGCCCTATAAGGACCAATACAAAACATTACTCCCAAGAAAAAACTTTAATTACTACGAGATTTATAATGCCTCTGAAGGCTTTTTTGCCATACAGGATAGAAACCATGCCGATGACCTTTTATTGATGTTGGACTATGGAATATTCTATGAGTTCATCCCTATGGATAATTATGGCACCTTGGAGCAAAGAGTAGTTCCTTTATGGGAAGTGAGGGTAAAAGTAAATTACGCCATCCTTATTACGACCAATGCGGGCCTATGGCGTTATAAAATAGGGGACACGGTTCGATTTACTTCTACAGATCCCTACCGCATAAAAGTAACTGGTAGGACCAAACACCATATCAATGTTTTTGGGGAGGAATTGATTATAGAAAATGCGGAGGAGGCTCTAAAGAGCATATGTAAAAAAACAGGTGCCGAAATCAAAGATTATACGGCAGCACCAATCTTTATGATTAATAAGGAAAAGGGAGGTCATGAGTGGATCATTGAATTTAGGACGCCGCCTGAAGAGATAGGGTATTTCACGGAAATATTGGATAATGCCCTCAAATCCTTGAATTCAGATTACGAGGCGAAACGGTATCACAATATCACATTGAATATGCCTAAAGTGCATATTGCTCGTCATAACCTCTTCTACGATTGGTTAAAATCTAAAGGTAAACTGGGAGGTCAGCACAAAATACCGCGTTTGTCTAACGAACGGACTTATGTCGAAGAATTGCTACAAATGAACAAGTAAATAGTGTTTATAACGGAATATGACGCAAATTGGCGATAGAATTATACCCTTATTAACCTTTAAAACTTTTTATGATGGCAGAACGGCTCGTAGTATTATCTGATATGTGGGGTGCAAAGAAAGGTCTCTGGATTACTTCCTATCTTGGGTATTTGCAGCAGCACTTTGATATTGTATTTTATGATTGCCAACAATTGGCAAATATAGATGTAGCAATAGATTCCAACAAGAATGTACATCAAGCCTTTGTGAATGGTGGTATAGATATCGCTATACAACATCTATTGAAAAAAGAGACTAATCCCAGTCATTTTTTGGCATTTAGTACGGGAGGAACCATTGCTTGGAAAGCAGAACTTGCAGGGTTAAAGATGAAATCACTTTACAATGTTTCGGCAACGCGGATAAGAAATGAATCTGAGAAGCCCAAGTGCAGAACTACTTTAATTTATGGAGGTAAAGATGCATATAGGCCTTCAGATGAATGGGCCAAAAATATGGAATTGGAATTAGAGATCATTCCCAATTTTGGACATGAACTTTATTCCGATGAAAAAATAATACAAAAAGTCTGTAAAGACCTTTTGGGTAGAGCAATAAAAAAGCAGCTTCAATCTTAAGAAGCTGCTTTTAGTTTTTTCAATGTAACAAAGGAAAGTTTTTCTTCTGCATAGGATCTTGTCACTTTAAACTCACTTTCATCGCTGCTAGGTAATTCAAACATAGCATCGGTGAATATGGCTTCACAAAGAGATCTCAATCCTCTTGCTCCCAATTTGTATTCAACAGCTTTCTTTACAATGTAGTTAAGTGCTTCCTCTGTAATGTTAAAGCTAATATTATCCATAGCAAACAACTTTTCATATTGTTTGATAATGGCATTCTTGGGTTCAGTAAGTATAGCTCTTAGTGTTTCCTCATCTAATGGATTCATATGGGTAAGAACTGGTAATCTCCCAATAATTTCTGGGATCAGACCAAACTCCTTTAAATCCCTAGGAATAATATATTGCAGGATATTGGTATTGTCCAAGTTGTCCTCAGCTTTGGATGCGCTATAACCAACAGCTTGCATATTTAAGCGTTTGGTAATAATTCTCTCTATTCCATCAAAGGCACCACCAGCAATAAATAGGATATTTTCTGTATTGACCTCAATAAATTTTTGGTCGGGGTGCTTGCGCCCTCCTTTTGGTGGGACATTTACAACGGTACCTTCAAGAAGCTTTAGCAAACCTTGTTGTACCCCTTCGCCAGATACATCTCTGGTTATGGAAGGATTATCACTCTTACGGGCTATTTTATCTATTTCATCAATAAAAACGATTCCTCTTTCGGCTTTCTCTAAATTATAATCGGCTGCCTGAAGCAATCTAGTAAGGATGCTTTCAACATCTTCACCTACATAACCTGCTTCTGTTAATACAGTGGCATCTACAATAGCCAACGGTACATTCAACATTTTAGCGATAGTTTTGGCCATCAATGTTTTGCCTGTTCCCGTTTGTCCGGCCATGATGATATTACTCTTCTGTATTTCTATATCATCGTCCTTGCTTTTTGGCTGTAATAAACGTTTGTAGTGATTGTACACTGCAACTGACATTACTTTTTTGGTACGATCTTGTCCTATAATAAACGTGTCCAAGAACTCCTTGATGTCCATAGGTTTTCTTAGGGTCAGTTCGGAAGATAGATCGTTCTTATTAGATTGTTTTGATTCTTCGGCAACTATTCCGTGCGCCTGCTCAATACATCTATCACAAATGTGTGCATCCAACCCGGCAATCAATAAATTGGTTTCCGGTTTCTTCCTTCCGCAAAAAGAGCATTCTAAGTTTTCTTTTGCCATACTAATGGGGGTAACATAAAATACAATAACGATTGTCTTGTATTTTTGGTTTAATTATAAAGAATTTAATTCCTGTATGTTATTTTGTTTTGTCGAGATTATTTGGAATCCCTTACCAATATTTCATCGATCATGCCGTACTTCAAGGCTTCATCTGCTTTCATCCAATAGTCCCTATCACTATCGTCGCTCACCTTGTCAAAGGATTGCCCGGAGTGCTTGGAAATGATTTGGTACAATTCATCTTTAAGCTTAAGAATTTCCCTAGCTGTAATTTCTATATCACTAGCCTGTCCTTGTGCGCCACCCAAAGGTTGGTGAATCATCACACGAGAATGGGTTAACCCACTTCGTTTTCCTTTTTGGCCTGCACATAAAAGTACGGCTCCCATAGAAGCGGCAATTCCGGTACATATAGTGGCCACATCTGGTTTTATGAATTGCATTGTGTCATAAATTCCTAGGCCGGCATATACACTTCCTCCTGGGGAGTTGATGTATATCTGAATATCCTTGGAAGCATCTGTGCTCTCCAAAAATAACAATTGTGCTTGTACAATATTGGCTACCTGATCATTGATACCGGTTCCCAAAAAAATGATCCTGTCCATCATTAATCTGGAAAAAACATCCATTGCAATAGCATTGAGCTGTCTTTCCTCAATAATGTTAGGGGTCATTGCCGACGGGTACATGGTACTCATAATTTTGTCGTAGTACATGCTGTTGATCCCTTGGTCTTTTATAGCGTAGTTCTTGAACTCTTTTCCGTAATCCATGTGTTTTTATTGATATTTTTTTTGAAACAAAAAAAGGTGCCGAAAGATAATTTCCGGCACCGTAAAGATACTTAAATTATTTTTGAAAACTACCCATAAACTTCTTTCACAAAGTTCTCATAGGTCACTTCTTTAGTTTTTAAATTTGCTTTCTCTTTGTATAGTTTCAATAGTTTTTGGCTCATTAATTGTTCAGATAATCTACGAACCTCGTCTTTATTTGATAAAACCCTAGCGGCAATACTGTCTAATTCTTCCTCTTTGGGATCTAATTGTCCAAATTGTGCCATTTGTGTTTTGATAAATCCTTTGGCAAAGTCTTTTAACTCGTCAAATTGTACTTGAATATCATTTTCTTTAATGATCTTACCTTCAATCAATTGATAACGCAATCCTTTTTCAGACTTTTCATACTCTACTTTTGCCTCTTCCTCAGACAATGGCTTTTCACCAGTTGATTGAATCCATTTTGTTAGGAAATCCGCAGGAAGGTCAAATTTTGTGCTGTCAATAAAATGCTCAGTAACATCATTCAATAATTTTTGATCTGCTTGTTGTTCAAACTGCTTTTCAGAATCTTCCTTTATTCTTGCTTCAAGTTCTTTTTTGGAAGTAACTACGTCTTTTCCAAAAAGTTTATCGAACAATTCTTGATCCAATTTAGCAGGCTCTCTTTCATTGATTTCCTCAACAGTAAAAGTAACCTCTATATCTAACTTTTCAGCTTTATCTGCCTGTATTCCCAATACATTGGCAAGCAGATCGTCCTCCTTAAAAAGACCTTTTGTTTTTAAGGTAACTACATCACCTGCTTTTTTACCCAAAAGGCTATTGATAGCTTTTTTATTGGAGATTTGATCTAGTTCAAGAGTTGATTTCTTGTCTACTCCTTCCTCCTCATTTTTGAAAAATCCAGTAATTTCATCTTTTTTGCCAGCCTCGGGCTTGTTTACCAATTTCCCGTATTGTTTTTGGATACGTTCTATTTGCTCGTCAATCATTTTCTTGTCGGCAACAATTTGGTAATGCGTTATGGCTTTTTTAGATTTTAGGTTAATCTCAAAGCTCGGGGCTAATCCTAATTCGAATTCGAAGTCCAAATCCTCGGCATCCCAGTTAAAGTTGTCCTGTTGTTTTGGAAGAGGGTTTCCAAGAACATCCAATTTTTCCTCAGTAAGGTACTTATTAAGGTTGTCTTGAAGAAGTTTGTTCACTTCATCAACCAAAACGGCTTTCCCGTATTGTTTTTTTATCAAGCCCATTGGAACCTGGCCTTTTCTAAAACCTGGAATATTGGCTTGTTTTCTGTAGTCTTTTAATATATTTTCTACTTTGTCGTTGTAATCGTCCTTTGTAATGGCAACTTTTACAACGGCATTTAACTCGTCAATCTGCTCTTTTGTGATGTTCATCTCTGTATCGAATTTTACATAAATAAAATGGGATGCAAAAGTAGTACATTTTAATAAGTCCGCCAAGTTTTTAAATTACTGAATGTCAAACGGTAACTCAATTATTTTTATCCTCTTTAAGGATAGAATATAATATAGATTGCAAAAAAGATAGTAAAAGGCTAAATAGTAAGGCCCACCATATGTTGGTAACTTCAAAACCGGATATTAAATTATCGGCCAATAATATAATAATGGCATTAATAATCAACAGGAAAAGACCAAGAGTCAGAACCGTGATTGGTAAGGTCAATATTACCAAGATGGGTTTCACGATAAAGTTTAAAAGACTTAATACAATGGCTACAATTATGGCAGTTGTATAAGAATCTACGCCAATCCCTGGTAAAATTTTGGCCAATATTACGACAGCAAGGGCGCTCAATAATATTCTTAGAATTAGTTTCATCTCTTAAATTTTAAGGTTGGGTCATATTATCCACAATAAATGTAAGCAATTAAATGGAAAATAAAGGAATGCTAGAGAGGTGTTTTGAAACCATTTTTTATGTTTTTTAAGGGACCATTTTGCTTCTACCCTTTCATAAAAGCCATGGATTTTTCGAAAAAAGATTCTGGGTTTTCGGCATGAAGCCAGTGTCCGGCCTTTTCGATAGTATCCAATTCAGCGAAGGGAAAATGCCTTTTTATTTCAGGGAGGTCCCTCATGGTTACATATTCGGACTTGTCACCCCTCAAAAATAGGGTAGGCCCTTGAAAATTTGCTATAGATCCAATATTTTCTCCTACTTCTTCCATCTTTGTACTTAAGACAGGCAGGTTGAAACGGAAAGCTAGTTTTTCCTTGCTTTTCCAATAGAGATTTTTTAAAAGGAACTGCCGTACTCCAAAATTGGTAATATGCTTCGCCAATAGTTTGTCTGCCTCAGTTCTCGAGGTTACTGTGTCTAGGTCTATGGCGTTTAAGCCGTTCAGAATATCGTCGTGATGGGGTGGGTAGTATTTTGGAGCAATATCTGCTACCAATAACTTGGATACCACCTTAGGATAGGTACAGGCCAATTGCATACCTGTTTTTCCTCCCATAGAATGACCAATTACTATAACATCTTTTAATTGGTAATGTTGAATATAATCAAAAACGTCTTTCGCCAACAGATCGTAATTGAAATCGCTAGAGTGGAAGCTCTTTCCATGGTTACGTTGGTCCAATAAATGCACTTCAAACCCTGCCTCTGCATATTGGGAACCTAGGGTCTTCCAATTGTCCAACATGCCTAAAAAGCCGTGAAGGATTAGTAAGGGGGTTCCTTTTCCTAAAATGTTCGAATGTAATAATGGCATTATTTCAGTTTGTTTAGGTACATGTTCACCACATTCTCCAGCCCAAGGTAAAGGGATTCGCAAATTAGGGCGTGTCCAATGGAGACCTCTAAAAGTTGGGGAATGTTTTCCTTGAAATATTTTATATTATCCAAGCTAAGATCATGCCCTGCATTGATGCCTAAATTTAGGCTATTGGCCATTTTGGCAGCTTCTATAAAAGGAAGGATTCCTGCCTTGCAGCGTTCGGCATTGCCTTCTAAGTAGGCTTTTGCGTAACTTTCTGTGTACAATTCTATTCTATCAGTACCAGTTTCAGCGGCTCCTTCCACCATTTTGGTGTTGGCATCCACAAAAATGGAAGTGCGTATACCATGCTGTTTGAAGGTGGAGATTACCTCTTTAAGGAAGTCTTTGTGTTTGATAGTGTCCCAACCTGCATTGGAAGTAATAGCATCCACACCGTCTGGTACTAAGGTGACTTGGGTTGGTTTTACTTCCAAGACCAGATCCATGAATTTTTGTACTGGATTTCCCTCTATATTGAATTCGGTAGTGACTACCTTTTTAAGGTCTCTGGCGTCTTGATACCTAATATGTCTTTCGTCCGGGCGCGGGTGTATGGTGATTCCTTCTGCTCCAAACGCCTCTATATCTAGGGCGACTTTGATCAGATCAGGAGCATTTCCGCCTCGCGCATTTCTTAAAGTAGCTATTTTATTTACGTTAACACTAAGTTTTGTCATGTTGTAATGCTGAATTATTCCTGGCAAAAATACAAATAAGGCATGCTTTTTGCCATTAAAAATTAGTAATTTGCATTATATTTAAGAATTATGGAGATCCAATCCCGAATTATAAAAAATATCCCCGTGTTCAAATTAGGGGATTCATTAAAAGAAGTCATCAAATTCTTTAAGAACACTACCTATTCCCATGTGGCAGTGACCGATGAGGGACAATTTATTGGGCTTTTGAGCGAAAATGACTTGGAGACCTTTGAAGGAGCGAAAAAGATAGAAGATCATAGGTACAGCTTGGAGTCGTTTTTCGTGACTATAGAAACCTCTTGGTTAGATGTTCTGGAATCTTTTGCTCGCAATGAGGCCAACTTAGTTCCGGTGATGGACGTGGAAGGAAAAATCTTGGGCTACTATAATTTAACGGATGTAGTCACTGTTTTTATAGATACGCCATTTTTTACGGAGCCAGGTGGTGTTTTGGTAATTGCCAAAGGAATTAAGGATTATTCTTTCAGTGAGATTGCTCAGATTGTTGAAAGTAATAACTCCAAATTATTAGGTGGCTTTGTCACAGATATGAAAAATGATGTGGTGCAGGTGACCATCAAAATAGGTGCTACAGAGATCAATGATATTATACAAACGTTTAGAAGATACAACTACACCATTCTTTTTGGTAATACAGACGATCAGTTTTTGGAGAACCTAAAACAACGTTCTGATTATTTGGATAAATATCTAAACGTTTAATTTTTATGAAGGTTGCCATCTACGGACAAACGTACCAAAATAATGCACTAGAGCATGTGGTGGCTTTCTTAGACGAACTACAGAAGTCAGATTCAGAGGCTTATTTTGAAGAAGATTTTTACAAACTTTTATTTTCATCAGGGGAGCTATCTGCCTATAAGACCTTTAACATAGTAAAAGGTTTAGACAATTCCTTTGATATGTTTGTCAGTTTTGGAGGAGATGGAACCATTCTGCGTGCTATTACTTATGTTAGGGAATTAGATATCCCCATTGTAGGAGTTAATACGGGAAGATTGGGATTTTTGTCCACCTTTAAAAAAGAGGATGTACGTAAGGTGATACAGGAATTTGTTTCCGGAGCCTATACCATTGTGGAAAGAAGTTTATTGGAAGTGCATGCAGTTGAGGAGATACCCGAATTTGGGGATCTCAATTTTGCGCTTAACGAAATTACTGTCAGCCGCAAGGATACAACTTCTATGATTACTGTGGAAACTCATTTGAACAACGAATATCTTACTTCCTATTGGGCAGACGGACTTATTGTTTCCACGCCCACTGGATCTACTGGATATTCTTTGAGTTGTGGAGGACCCGTAATAGCTCCAACGGCTAAATCCTTAGTATTAACCCCAATTGCACCTCACAATCTAAATGCGAGACCCCTTGTGGTTTCTGATGATACGGAAATACGACTGCGTGTTTCTGGACGCGAAGTATACCATCTGCTTTCGTTGGATTCACGAATTGCTACCTTGGAAAATGGCAAGGAGATTTTAGTTAAAAAAGCTGGCTTTACTATCAAGATGATAGAGTACACTTCTGAGAGTTTTTTTAAAACACTTCGCAACAAATTATTATGGGGAGAAGATCGCCGAAATTGACCCCAGTCTCGGACAATAAACGAAGCTAAATATTGTTTATCAAAATGAGAATACATGTATGACCATTTAACTAGGCTAAAAAGCTGAAATGGTTATATTTGCAAACTTTTAGGATGTATGAGGATATTTTTTGCTTTAATTCTAGTAATGATTTTTGGCCAACTGAGGGCACAAACCTACGAGGTGGGTATTTTTGCTGGAGGGGCCAACAACATCGGTGATGTTGGGAGGACTAATTATATATTACCTTCTGGTCCAGCATTTGGAGGGTTGTTCAAATGGAATAAAAGTAAAAGGTATGCATGGCGTGCAAGTGCCACATATGGGAAGTTTACGGCAGATGATTTTAAATCGGATATGCCATCAAGACAAAGTAGAGGTTATGTGATGGAGAATTCGATCTTGGAAATGTCTGCGGGATTGGAATTTAATTTCGTGGAATATAATTTACACAAACTAGGGCCTGCATTTACGCCCTATTTGTATACTGGAATTACCTATTTCAGGTATGACTATGCCTATTTTGATGCAGGGCAGTTGCAAGAAATTGCTGGCGGGCAGCGGGATGGTTCCTTTGCAATACCCATGACTGTTGGTGCTAAGGCCAGAATTAACCAGTATTTGATACTGGGTGTGGAAATAGGAGGAAGATATACCTTTACGGATAATTTGGATGGTAGTAATCCTGTAGGATCTAATTTTGAGGAATTTAGATTTGGGAATGTTTTTAGTGATGATTGGTACGTTTTTTCAGGTTTGACCCTGACCTACACCTTTGGTAGGAAACCGTGTCGTGATTGCTTTCAGTAATACGTAATGATGAACACTATAGAAGATATCAATAATCAGAATTTGCCGGTGCATATAGCCATAATTATGGATGGTAATGGAAGATGGGCCAAAAAACAAGGTAGGCTTCGCGTTTTTGGTCATGAAAATGGCGTTAATACCGTACGGGAGACTGTAGAAAATTGCGCAAAGATTGGTGTTGGCTATCTTACCCTTTATACGTTTTCTACAGAAAACTGGAACAGACCAAAGATAGAAGTGGATACTCTAATGAAAATCTTAGTGTCCTCTTTAAAGAAGGAATTGAAAACCCTTCATAAAAACAATATCCGTTTAAACGCTATCGGCAATATTGATTCCTTGCCCAAGAGGGCTAATAAGGAATTGAAGGAGGTGATAGGAAAAACAGCAGAAAATTCCGGAATGACCCTAACCTTAGCACTTAGCTATGGCGCTAGGGAAGAGATTAGGAACGCTGTGGAACAAATAAGTATCAAAGTTAAAAATAATATAATTTCTCCCGAAAAGATTGATGAAACGATTATAAATAACCATCTTTACACGCATAATTTGCCCGATGTAGACCTGCTAATTAGAACAAGCGGAGAGCACAGAATAAGCAACTTTTTACTTTGGCAGATTGCATACGCCGAATTATATTTTATTGATGTATTTTGGCCCGATTTTAAGGAGCATCATTTGGTAGAGGCCATTATAAATTACCAAAACAGAGAACGAAGATTTGGAAAAACTAGCGAACAACTTAACTAGCGATATGAAAAGGTTGATATCCTTTGAACTTTTAACAACATTCCTACTACTTATTTTTACCACAATTGCCACCGCACAGGACACGTCTTATGAGGATGGTAAAAAGTATATTTTGGGGGGTCTGGAAGTAAGTGGCCTTCAGAGCTACAATGAGCAAACGGTAAAAACGTATACGGGACTTAGGGAAGGACAACCTATCACCATTCCAGGAGAGGAAATAAGTGCCATCATCAATAAATTGTGGGGCTTGGAGCTTTTTAGCGATATAACCTTCTTCATTACCAATATTGAAGATGATAAGATTTTTCTTGAATTGAATATTTTGGAGCGCCCAACCTTATCAGAGGTTACGGTTTTTGGAGTTAAGAAAAGGAAGGTAGAGGATATCATTAAAGATACAGATCTTAAAAAAGGGAAAAAGATTACCGAAAGTTTAATCGCCAATACCAAAAACTACCTTCAGAACAAATATAAGAAGCAGGGTTACTTAAACACCAAAGTTACTATAGCAACCGCTACGGATACCGTGGGTAGCAATACTCAAAAAATGGTAATCAATATCAAAAAAGGGGGTAAGGTAAAAATAAAGGACATCGAGTTTGAAGGAAACGAAAAACTTTCCGATAAAAAACTAGCTAAATCCTTAAAGAAAACCAAGCAAAAGAAATTTTATCGCCTCTGGAAAAAATCTAAATTTATTCAGGAAGATTATAAGGAAGATCTAACAGCCTTGATAGAGAAGTATGCTGAAAACGGATTTAGGGATGCCAGAGTAATTTCTGATACTGTTCTTAAAGTAGATGAAAATAACATCAATCTAAAGATCAAAGTAGAAGAAGGTGAAAAATACTACTTTGGGGAAATAGATTTTGTTGGTAATACAGTGTATTCGGACCGGGTGTTGAGCCAAGTTATCGGTATTAAGAAGGGAGATACCTATAATGGGGTATTGCTGAAGAAACGTATTGCGGACGATAGTAAGCCAGACGGACAGGACATTACCAATCTATACCAAAATAATGGGTACCTATTCTCTAGTGTAAACCCAGTGGAAATTTCGGCGCAGAACGATACTATAAATTTTGAGATCCGTATCATTGAAGGAAAGGAAACCTTTTTGAACCATGTAACGGTAGAGGGGAACGACAAGACCAATGATCACGTAATCTTTAGGGAACTTAGAACACGGCCAGGGCAGAAATACAGCAAGGATAATATTATCCGTAGTATACGTGAATTAGGGCAATTGGGCTTCTTTGATGCGGAAAATATTAAACCAGACATCATTAACCCGAACCCTAACGATGGTACGGTAGATATTAACTATAGCTTGGTGGAGTCTGGATCTAGCCAGATAGAATTGCAAGGTGGTTATGGTGGTGGTGGTTTTATAGGTACATTAGGGCTTTCTTTTAGCAATTTCTCTTTAAAGAATATTTTAAATGGGGAGGCTTATAAGCCAGTACCCATGGGAGATGGGCAGACCATGGCCTTGCGTTTACAAGCTAGTAGAACCTTTAGAGTATATAGCCTTAACTTTTCTGAGCCTTGGTTGGGTGGTAAGAAGCCGGTTCGTTTTAATATGTCACTTTCCAGAACACAGCAGTTCCAATTTGATTTTAGAACCAGACAGCCAGATAAAAACAGACAGTTTTCCATAACAGGGGTTTCTTTAGGGTTGGCCAAACGTTTGCAATGGCCAGATGATTTCTTTACCATTTCCCATTCCATCGGATATCAATTGTATGATTTTCAGAATTACAATATAGGGTTGTTTAATTTTGGTAATGGAAAATCCAATTCCTTGTCTTATACCTTTGGACTATCCCGTAAATCTTCAGGTCCTAACCCAATCTTTCCATTAGGAGGTTCTAATTTTGAGTTCACGGCCAAGTTTACCCCTCCTTATTCTTTGTTTAGTAGCAAGGATTATAATCAGTTGAATAGAGATGAGCAAACGGCGATTGAAAATCAAGACTTAGTAGCTTTAGAAAATGTAGACCGTGAGCGTTTTAAATGGCAGGAATATTATAAGGTTAAATTTAAAGGAGATTGGTACACAAATCTAGTGGATAAACTAGTATTGCGTTCCAATGCTGAATTTGGATTTCTAGGGAATTACAACAGTGCTATTGGGAATGTTCCTTTTGAGCGTTTCTTTGTTGGTGGTGATGGTTTAGGTAACTTTACTTTAGACGGTAGGGACGTAGTACAGTTGAGGGGGTATGAGAACCAATCCTTAACACCTTTTAGTTTAAACCCTACAACTGGAAGAGAGGAGCAAGATGGAGGTGTTGTATACAATAAATTCTCTTTGGAACTTAGGTATCCATTGACATTAAAGCCTTCTGCCTCTATTTATGGGCTCACCTTTTTGGAAGGTGGTAATTCTTTTAGTGGTTTTAGCGAGTTCGATCCATTTCAAATTAAAAGATCTGCAGGAGTAGGATTACGTATCTTTATGCCAGCATTTGGTTTGTTGGGAATAGACTTTGGTTACGGATTTGATTCTGATAATATTCCAGGGTCTGTTGGTCCTAGCGGATGGCAGACACATTTTATTATTGGGCAGCAATTCTAATAATTCAAAGAACTTTCTTATAAGTGTGAAACAAGAATTATCTTCATTTTAAAATATTTACTTATTTTGGCACGATATTTTCTATATACTAAAAAGTAAACAGGATGAAAACGAAAGTTCTTTTAATTCTAACAGCTGTATTCTTTTCAACAGCCATTTTTGCCCAACGAGGGGTAAGAATCGGATATGTGGACATGGAGTATATCTTGGAAAATGTGGAGGAGTACCGCGATGCTAATGAGCAGTTAGAAGTTAAAGTGCTGAAGTGGAAGGTGGAGATAGAGCAGAAGCAGAGTGTAGTGGAACAAATGAAGAAGGATCTCATGGCAGAAAAGGTGCTGTTGACCAATGAGCTGATTGCAGAACGCGAAGAGGAAATACAGATTTTGGAAAAGGAATTGTTCCAATACCAACAAGATCGTTTTGGACCTCAAGGAGATTTGGTGCTTCAAAAACGAAGATTGGTACAGCCTATCCAAGATCAAGTTTTTAACGAGGTGCAGAAGATTGGAGCCAATAAAAATTATGATTTTATTTTTGATAGTTCTGCAGATGTTGTAATGTTGTATTCCGAAAAAAGGCACGATATCAGTGACTTGGTACTTAGGGGTATAGCAAGGACTAGAAAAATAAGTAAACCTTTAAAAGGGAACGGAATAAATAGTCGTTTAGATGCTTTTGAAGGTAACGGGGAGCCAGAAGAAGAAGTGATTACTGAGGAGCTTCAGGAAAGATTGGATAAAGCTGGTGCTGCCCAAGAAGCAAGAGAAAAGAGCGCTGAAGAAAAAAGAGCAGAACAGCTAAAATTACGGGAAGAACGTAAAAAAGCATACGAGGATAGACGTAAGAAATTGCTGGAAGAAAGAGAAGCCCAGCGAAAAGGTAAAATAGAAGAAAGAAAAGAAGGCGAAGTGAAAAAGGATACAGTCAATTAAGAATTGGAACTTCGTAGAAATTTAAAACCATTAATTTAACACGTAAATAGTAATTAAAATCATGAAACACTTAAAGAAAATAGCTGTAGCCATTGTATTGTTTGTAGGAGCTACTAGTTTTGTTAATGCACAGAGCAAGGTTGCACATATCAATGTAGAACAACTGTTGTCTCAAATGCCTGAAATGATAAAGGCACAAGCAGAATTGAAAAAACTACAGGAAACCTATAGGGCGGACATAGAAGGTTCTATGACTGCATTAAAAAATAAGTATACCCAATATTCCAATGAATCTGCTTCTAAGACTCCAGAAGAGAACGAAAAGAGAGCTTTGGAATTGCAAGGATTCGATAAGAATATTAAGGAAGCCGAGCAAGCAGCTTATCAGGAATTGCAAAAGAAGCAAGGAGAGCTAATGGGTCCTATCACTGAGAAAGCAAAAGTAGCCATAGAAAAGGTTGCCGCTACGCTAGGATATGACTATGTGATGGATGCAACCCAAGGTGGTGGCTTAATCGTTGCCAAAGGAAAAGATCTATTATCTGACGTAAAGAAGCAATTAGGCTTCTAAGTAGTTAGAATTTTAGTATATAAGAAACCACACAAGTACTTGTGTGGTTTTTTGCTTTTGAACTGGAAAGGAATTGGTATTTAAGGAAGGTTTTTATAAAAATTCCTATGGGAATTAAAGTGTAACTTCATACTTTTAAATGCAGAACAAAGAATATGGACAATAGGCCAATCGGCATTTTTGATTCGGGTGTAGGGGGAACTTCAGTCTGGAGGGAAATTGAAAAATTACTTCCCAATGAGGATACTATTTATTTAGCCGATAGCAAGAATGCCCCTTATGGAGAACGTTCAAAAGAGGAAATACTTCAGTTAAGCATTAAGAATATAGATTTTTTGTTGGCAAAAGAATGTAAGCTTATCGTTGTGGCTTGCAACACGGCCACTACCAATAGTATATCGTACGTACGTAAGCACTATGTAGTGCCTTTCATCGGTACAGAACCAGCTATAAAGCCTGCAGCATTGCAGTCCAAAACAAAAACAGTGGGGGTATTGGCGACCAAAGGGACTTTGTCTAGCGAACTTTTCTTTGCCACCTCCCAAAACCACGCAGGTGATATCAATAAAATTGTACAAGTTGGGACTGGTCTTGTGCCTTTAATTGAGGCGGGAAAGGTTAATTCTTTAGAAACAAGGGAATTGTTACAGACTTATCTGGCGCCTATGTTGGCAGAAGGTATGGATTATTTGGTGCTAGGGTGCACTCATTACCCGTATTTGATTCCCGTGATAAAAGAACTAATTCCGGCTAATGTAGAGATTTTAGATTCTGGTGCGGCCATTGCACGGCAAACAGTGGCTATATTGAAGGAAAACAATCTTTTGGCAAACCTTGATAATAAAGGGATCCATTTGTTTTACACCAATGCAAATCCAAACATCTTGGCTAGTTTTTTGACCGATGTGGATGCCAACTATAAAACCGCTTATTTAGATTTTTAGTTCTTCAACTTTATATAGGTTCTATAGGTGAAGTCCACTGCATGTTTATCATCTTTAGCGTGATATTCTTCACGATCCAATTTCCATTCAGAGGGATTTAATGCAGGGAAAAAGGCATCGGCCTCATACTTTTCGTGTACCCTCGTAATCTCCAAGATATCGCAAAAGGGCAAGGCCAAGGTGTAGATTTCACCTCCACCGATGATATAGGACAAGTTTTCGTTAGCAACTATGGCAAAGGCATCAGCTAAAGAATTTACAATGGTGCAATTGGGATAATCAACTCGGTAGCTTTTGTCTCTAGTAATAATGATGTGGTGCCTATTGGGTAGCGGTTTGGGGAAGCTTTCAAACGTTTTTCTTCCCATAATAATCATATGGCCGGTGGTCATAGACTTAAATCTTTTAAAATCATCCGGAAGATGCCAAAGAAGGTCGTTGTCTTTGCCAATGGCATTGTTTTCTGCAACGGCGGCTATTAAGGTAATTTTTCCCATGAATCTTTTTTTTGGTTGATGTTGGACATTGGAAATTCAGTCTCTATTTCCTTTTGGAGTTCAGCTATTCGCTGCTTTTGTTTTTCAACTAGCCTTTCCCTTTGCTTTCGCTCCCATTCCCAACCCATAAATTTTTTGGTCAACCCTACATTTATAGCATGAATCACAAAAAGAAAGGCCCAAAAGGTAATGACCCAGATGAACCAATCATACGCATCACCATACTTAAGGATTTTGTTGGTCATGACCAGAAAAACACTGCCCACTAAAAAGATGATAAGGTGGTTGTATAGCCTCTTTTTTTCTTTGATCCTCTCCTGGGCGTGCTCCAAGAGTTCATGTTGTTCTGTATCTATTTTTGAAGTCTTTTTATTTCTGGAAAACATGGAATACCTATCTTTACTTACAAAGATAAGTCAATTACTAATTATCATTTCGGTTCCCTATGCAAAAGATTACAAAGCAGTTTCCAATACTAAACCAATATGTTTATGCTAATACCGCAGCCTCTGGATTGCTTTATGATGATCTGTTGGACTGGCGGCAAGAACACGATCTTGATTTTTTGATAGGCGGAAGTATCATGAGGGCAAAGTCGCATAAGGTTATAGAGAATACCCGGGAAACAGTCGGACAATTCTTTGGTTGTAATCCTTCTAACGTAGCCTTGATACCCAACTTTTCTATAGGAATTAACTTGTTGCTCGAAGGTTTGTCCAAAGAACATAAAGTATTATTGATTGATGGCGATTATCCGTCCCTAAATTGGCCTTTTGAAAATAGAGGATTCGCTATTTCTAAAATTATTTTGGACGAACATTTGGAAGGGAATATTCTGAAAGCAGTAAAGACCGAGGGTATTACTGTTCTCGCTCTTAGTTTGGTTCAGTGGCTTAACGGAATTAAAATTGATGTAGCGTTTTTAAAGAATCTAAAGAAGGATTACCCTAATTTGATCATCATTGCTGATGGCACCCAATATTGTGGGACAGAAAATTTTAATTTTGAGGAATCTGGTATAGACGTTCTTGGTGCTAGTGGTTATAAATGGCTTTTAGCAGGCTATGGCAATGGTTTTATATTGTTCAAGGATGGGGTAAAAAATAATTTCGCTCCTAAGGGCATAGGGTATAATTCTACAAATTTGGATCTAAAGGCAAAGGATACCATTGCCTTTAATAAGCATTTTGAGCCTGGTCATTTGGACACCTTGAATTTTGGAAGCCTTAAGTTTTCACTAGACTTTTTATCAAAAATTGGGAAGGATACCATTGCGGACCACCTCGAAACTTTATCAGAATTGGCTAAAAAGGAGTTAACTGGTTTGGGACTTTTGCAAGAGTCTGTGGTTAACAGATCAAAGCATAGCACTATCTTCAATATCAAAGGAGGAGACAAACTCTTTCAACATTTGACAGGGAATGATGTACTCTGTGCACAAAGGGGAGATGGCATCAGATTGAGTTTTCACTTCTATAATACAGAGAAAGACATACAAAAGATCATAAAACTTCTAAAGTCGGTAAAGTAGTTTTTAACTACATCAAAATTTACTGTACACAATTTTATTGAAGCTAATCAAATACTACTCAAATATTATCAAATTGATAATTTTGATATAAATCATTGTCCATGAGGTTTTTAATCCGTTTTTTTGTGCTATAATTTAATAATGGTATTATGGCAATTGCAAAACAATATCTTAAGACTAAACCAGTATGTAAAGTTACTTTTACTGTTCCTGCTGAGGACGCAAAAAAAGTTTCTGTGGTAGGTGATTTCAATGAGTGGAATCCAAAGAAAAACATATTAAAAAAATTAAAGAATGGAACCTTCAAGGGGTCATTTGATCTGCCAGTGGAGACCACATACGAATTCAAGTACCTTATTGATGGTAGTTATGCTACCGAAGCTGAAGCTGATGGTTTCAAGTGGAATGAGTTTGCTGGAACCGAGAATCCTATTTTGGCACTTTAAGAATTTTAAATTTGGAAGGTCACCATTGATTTATTTTTCGATGGTGACTCCTTTCCAAAATGCAATATGGCCTTTAATAGTTTTGGCCAATTCGCTAACTTCTGGGTAATACCATGCCGCATCTTTATTTTCTTTTCCATCTACTTCTAGGGAGTAGTATGATGCTTTTCCTTTCCAAGGGCAAGTGGTGTTGGTATTGCTTGATTTAAAGTATTCTTTATTAATACTTTCAGCCGGAAAATAATGGTTATTTTCCACGACCACGGTATGGTCACTTTCGGCTATTACAGTATTGTTCCAAATTGCTTTCATCTTCTATATTTTTTTAAGGGCATAGTTTTTATAATATTTTTTTTCGTCAGAAAACTGTTCAATAATCTTAAGTCCTGATTCCTTCGCTAGCCACGATACCACTTCGTCATCGTATTTTTGGGAAATTTCTGTATGTATGGTTTCCCAGGGTTTAAGGAATATGGTTAGGTCTAAATCTTTTATGGTCACGGTTTGTGCTTTTTTGGATACTAAGTAACTTTTGGCAGTTCCGGTTTCCGGATCATACACTTCCCAGTGTAGGAAGTTATCCGCAACAAAGTTTCCTTTTAATTCCGCATTGATACGCATCAATATATTTTTGTTAAAAGCTTCTGTTATGCCAGTCTCATCATTATAAGCGTCTAAAATGGTCTGGGGGTTTTTCTTTTGGTCGAACCCTACAAAGAATATGTCATCTTTCTTCATAGCTTTTTGAATATTTTGCAAAAATAAAACTGCTTGTGGGTGAAGTAGATTCCCTACATTGGAACCCAAAAAAAGAATAACTTTTTTCGTGTCCCTAATGGAGTTAATGGTGTCTAGAGTCTCCAGGTAGGTGCCTTGTAAAGGTTCTGTCTTTAATGATGGAATCTCAATTTGAAGGGCCTTTTCCAATTGATTTAAGGCATTTTGACTAATATCTATAGGAAGATATTTAAAATCTAATTTGCTCTTTACCATATGTTTTAGTAATATCTTGGTCTTTTTACCATCTCCTGCACCCAATTCAATGAGATTAAAATTATTTGAATCTCCGGCAAAAAGGGCAGCAATTTTCTTCTTATTTTTTTCTATGATATCGTACTCGCAATCCGTAAGATAATATTCAGGCATGGCCATAATGTCCTGAAATATTTTATCACCTTTAGTATCATAAAAATATTTAGAAGATAAATATTTAGGATTTGCCGTTAATCCAGCATATACTTCCTCTTTAAATTTGGATATGGTGATAGTGCGGGTCTTTTCTTGCATAGATGTATAGTCGTAATTATTTTACCAATCTTAATCCCGTGTATTGCCACCTAACTGAGGGTGGAAAAAAATTACGGTACGTTGGTCTTGTATGTTTGTTGGGCGTGGCTATAGAGCCTCCGCGTAGTACTTTTTGATTTACCATAAACTTTCCGTTGTATTCCCCTAAAGCACCAGCCGCCTTGGTGTAATTTGGATAGGGCAAATAAGCACTTTCCGTCCATTCCCAGCGCTGACCCCAAGAGAAGTGCTCTTGGGCCGCTTCCCATTCAAATTCTGTGGGAAGACGCATCCCTTTCCATTGTGCAAAAGCGAAAGCTTCGTAATAGGAGAGGTGGGTAACTGGGGCATTAGGTTCAATATGGCGTAAACCTTTCAAGGTATAGTACTGCCAAGAACCGTCTATTAGGTGCCAATATTGAGGGGCTATTATTTGGTTGGTATTGACCCATTCCCAACCGTCTGCATGCCAATATCCAAAATGTCTATAGCCTCCTGTATTAATAAATTCTAGATATTCCCCATTAGTGACCAATGTGCTGGAAATTTGATAGGCATGTAGGTATACTTTATGTTGTCCTAACTCATTGTCATAGCAAAAGCTTTCAGAATTATGTCCAATGTCGTAGATACCTTCTTCTATTTCTATCCATTCGCATGAAGTACTTTCGTTTGGATGTTCCTTATAAGTGTTGGCGTATTTAGGGAGTAACGGATTGTTACCCAGAATATACTTGATGTCCGTTAGCAATAATTCCTGGTGTTGCTTTTCATGATGGATTCCTATTTCCAATAAGGATTCTAGCTCATGATCTACGGTGCTTTCAAAAAGGTTTTGTATGGCCATGGTCACATAGTTTCGGTATTCATAGACTTTCTGTACAGAAGGTCTAGAAAGGTTGCCTCTATCGGAGCGAACAACTCTTTTGCCTACAGATTCATAATAACTATTAAAAACAAAGGAAAAATCGACATCGAAAACCTGATAATCTCTTTTGTGTTTTTTTAGGATGAATTCTTCAAAGAACCAAGTAGTATGACCTAAATGCCATTTTGGAGGAGATACATCGGCCATCGGTTGAACCACGTAATCTTCTATCTCCAAGGGCGCGCTTATATTTTCGGTATGTTTTCTGGATTCTTTGAAGAAATCCAAGAGTGTTTGAGTAAGTATCATTCATCTTGAGTTAAGAGGTATAAAGATAATTAATTTATTTTTTTTAATTTATCCCAAAAGGAACAAGGGTTAATCCTATACCGCTACTGCTCCCTTAATGTGTGGATGTGGATTGTAATCTACCAAAGTGAAATCTTCAAACGTAAAATCAAAAATATTTTTGACCTCTGGATTTAGAACCATCTTAGGTAAAGGTCTTGGTTCTCTGCTCAATTGTAGCTCTACCTGCTCCAAATGGTTGTTGTAGATATGGGCATCCCCAAAGGTATGAATGAATTCCCCTGGCTGTAGGTCGCATACTTGAGCCATCATTAAAGTGAAAAGGGCGTAAGAGGCAATGTTGAAGGGCACTCCTAAAAAGATATCGGCGCTACGTTGGTACAATTGACAGGAAAGTTTGCCGTCCGCTACATAGAATTGAAAAAAGGCATGGCAAGGAGGCAATGCCGCTTTTCCATTCGCAACATTCTCAGCAAATGAAATTGAAGTGTCTGGCAATACGCTTGGGTTCCAAGCGGAAACTAACATTCTGCGACTATTTGGATTGTTTTTTAAGGAGGTAACCACTTCTTTGATTTGATCTATTTCCTCTCCATTCCAATTACGCCATTGATATCCGTAAACAGGACCTAAGTTGCCATGGTCATCGGCCCATTCGTTCCAGATGCGCACCCCATTTTCTTGAAGGTAAGTAACGTTCGTGTCCCCTTTTAAAAACCAAAGTAGTTCATGAACTATGGATTTTAAATGTAGCTTTTTGGTCGTTACCATTGGGAAACCTTCACTGAGATCAAATCGCATTTGGTGGCCAAAAACACTAATGGTTCCTGTTCCTGTGCGGTCTCCTTTTTGATTTCCTGATGCTAATACGTGTCGGAGTAAATCGTGGTATTGTTTCATGGGTCAGTCTTCTTTTTGCACACGAGCAAATCAGTGGCATTATCTGCTACGAAAATAAACAAAGCGTAAAAAAATTACCTTTATTCTTGAATCCTACTTATAAAAACTTATTAACTAGGAATTGTTTTAGGCCTAAAAAATGAAATTATCCTAAAATCATTCCCGCTATCGTTGCTGATAATAAAGAAGCCAAAGAACCGCCTAATACGGCCTTTAATCCAAATTCGGATAACGTTTTTCTTTGATTAGGAGCTAAGGACCCAATTCCTCCAATTTGAATACCAATAGAGGCGAAATTTGCAAAACCGCACAACATGTAAGTCGCCATAATAACAGATTTGTTATATGCCAAATGGGTGCCGTTAATCACATCTTTTAATTCTGCCAATTGGATATAGCCAATAAATTCGCTCGCTGCCAATTTAATTCCCAATAACTGTCCCATTAGGGAGATGTCCTCATCGGCAACTCCAATCAGCCACATTAAAGGTGAAAATAGGGTTCCCAATATTGCTTCTAAGGATAGTTTGTCATAGGAGGAATTCGCGGCAATCCAACCATTTATGGATGTAACATCACCGATCCACCCAAAGATACCATTCAACATGGCTATAAATGCGACGAATACAAGTAGCATGGCCCCCACGTTTACGGCTAATTTTAAGCCCTCTGTGGTTCCATTAGCGATGGCATCCAGAATATTGGAGCCTATTTTTTCAGATGAAACTGATACATCGGTAATCACTTTTTCTGTCTGCGGATAAAGTATTTTTGAAATAATAATAGCACCAGGGGCAGCCATCACCGATGCCGCCAATAAATGTTTGGCAAATTGAAGTCTTAAAAGCTCATCGCTACCGCCCAAAAATCCAATGTAGGCCGCCAATACAGCCCCAGCAACAGTTGCCATTCCGCCTATCATGACCAATAGCATTTCGGATTTGTTCATTTTTTCCAAATAGGCTTTAATGAGCAAGGGGGCTTCTGTTTGTCCTAAGAATATATTTCCGGCTACAGAAAGACTTTCTGCTCCAGAAATACCTAAGGTTTTTGTCAACAGCCAAGCCATTCCTTTAACTACTTTTTGGATGATACCGAGATAAAACAATACTGAAGTAAGGGCCGAAAAGAAGATAATGGTCGGCAATACCTGAAAGGCAAAAATAAAACCAAACGTATCCATGTCCACTACTAGGCCTTCAAATAAAAACTTACTACCTGCGTTGGTGAAATCCAATATACTGACAAAAACTTGTCCGATTTTTTCAAATACCAATTGGATAAAGGGTACCTGTAATACCCCAACGGCTATTACGAGTTGAAGGGAAAGTCCAATTCCAACAGTTTTCCAATTGATGGCCTTTCTGTTTGAACTGAAAAGTACCGCTATAGCTATAAGCACTACCATTCCTAAAAGTCCTCTCAATAAACCTTGGGTAGTAAATCCTTGGTTAGGAATAATTTCACTAGAGGCGGCTAATAACGCGGGCGTATTATCTGCTGCTAATGGGGTGGCGATTTGTTGTATAGTGTCGGTTAAAGTGGGCTCTTGCGCAAAGGAGGAAAAAATGGACAGGCATATTGACAGGGTAATCAAAAGACTATATTTCATAAAATCGTATTTGGATTAGCGCTGACGTTTAGAAATCTCGTCCCTTAGTTTTGCAGCCTTTTCGTAGTCCTCATTGGTTACTGCCTTATCCAATTCTTGATGTAATTCTTCTAATGACAACTCTTTATAGGCATCAGATGCACCACTGTCTATTTCCACAGTTTCGCCTTCTTGCAATATTTCGTCCACCATAATACTATCCGTACTATCTTCTTTTTCCTTGTCTTTAGCAGAGAATTTTAAGAAAATTCCTGCCTTGTCCAAAATGGTCTTATAGGTAAATATGGGAGCGTTAAAACGAAGTGCCAAAGCAATAGCATCACTTGTTCTAGCATCTATAATTTCCTCAATTTTATCTCTCTCACAGATAATGCTCGAGTAAAAAACACCATCAACCAATTTGTGAATGATTACCTGTTTTACAATAATTTCAAACCTGTCCGCAAAATTTTTGAATAGATCGTGGGTAAGTGGCCTAGGTGGTTTTATTTCCTTTTCTAGGGCTATGGCAATAGATTGTGCCTCAAAGGCACCAATTACTATAGGCAGTTTTCTGTCGCCATCAACTTCATTCAATATAAGAGCATACGCGCCATTTTGCGTTTGGCTGTAAGAAATCCCTTTTATTTTTAATCTAACTAAACTCATATCATTCAATAAACAAAAAAAGGCTGTTAAAATAAAAGGTTTGTCCTAGTTATTTAACAGCCCTTTAAGAGGCACAATTTAACAAAAATTAAGCGTTTTGTGCCTTAAATTCTTTTAATTTTTCTATGAGTTTAGGTACCACTTCAAAAGCGTCTCCTACAATTCCATAATCCGCAGCTTTAAAAAACGGGGCTTCTGGGTCAGTGTTAATTACCACTTTAACTTTTGAAGAGCTCACCCCAGCAAGATGTTGTATAGCTCCAGAGATGCCTATGGCAATATATAGGTTACTAGCTACGGGCTTTCCTGTTTGTCCCACATGTTCTCCATGAGGTCTCCATCCTAAATCGGAAACTGGTTTGGAGCAAGCTGTGGCAGCACCAAGTACATTTGCCAATTCCTCTATCATTCCCCAGTTTTCTGGACCTTTTAAACCTCGGCCTGCAGAAACCACAATATCTGCATCGGCAATGGTAGCTTTTCCTACTACTTTGTCCACTTCTGTTGATTTTGTCGTAAAATCTGCATCAGTGATTGCTGGACAAAAAGCTTCTACGGCTGCTGTTATTTTGTGTTCTTTTATGCCAAAGGCATTATTTGATACTCCAACGATTTTGATGTCGGTGTTAATTTCGGTGTGCGCAAAACCCTTGTTGCTAAAAGCAGTTCTTTTAACAGTAAATGGACTTGCATTTTCTGGAGCAGTAACCACGTTAGGAACGTATCCTGCCTTTAATTTAGCAGAAACTATAGGAGCTAAATATTTAGTATCTGTGCTAGAGCTTACAATAACTACATTGGCGCCTTCTTTTTCGGCGGCCTCGGTAATGGCATGTGCATAAGCCTTGGCGTTAAATGTTTTTAAGATGTCGTTGGTGACGTTCAAAACCTTAGCAACTCCATAATCTCCTAACACCTCATTATTAGAGGTATTAAAAGAAATAGCCGTAACCGTAGTGCTCAATAACTGAGCAACCTCGTAGGCATAAGAAGCGACTTCAAAAGCATTTTTCTTGAACTTTCCGTTTTCTGATTCTGTATATACTAAAACTGACATGTCTTTAATTTTTTAATGATAAAATATCGTATTTTATGTAGAATTCCTTTTAGGTAACGAAATCAACCTAGATGACCTTGGCTTCGTTATGCAGTAAATTGATCAATTCATCAATATTGTCTGCGTTTACCAATTTAACAGTTCCTTTTGGGGCAGGTTTTTCAAACTTATCATCGGTCGTCATGGCTTTGGCATCAATAGGTTCTACCACATTTAATTTTTTCTGACGAGCCATCATGATCCCTCTCATATTTGGAATTCGAAGATCACTTTCTTCTACCAATCCTTTTTGTCCTCCGATAATCAAAGGTAAGGAAGTGGATAGCTTTTCCTTGCCACCATCTATTTCTCTTATAGCCGTTACTTTATCTCTATCTATTTCTAGACTGATACAGGTGTTGACGAAATTCATATCTAAAAGAGTAGCCATAATTCCTGGCACCATTCCACCATTATAATCAATGGATTCCCTTCCTGCAATAACTAGGTCATAACCACCGCTTTTAATAACATGAGCCAATTGTTTTGCAACAAAATAGCCATCGATAGGTTCTGCATTTACCCTAATAGCCTCATCTGCTCCTATAGCCAAGGCCTTTCTGATTGTAGGTTCCGTATTGGCACCTCCAACGGTGGCCACATGTACCGTAGCACCTTGTTTTTCTTTAAACCACATGGCTCTTGTCAATCCAAATTCGTCATTTGGATTAATGACAAATTGTACGCCAGTGGTGTCAAACTTAGTGTCATTGTCGGTAAAATTTATTTTGGAAGTGGTGTCCGGAACGTTACTTATACAAACGAGTATTTTCATTTTGCTTTATTGTTTTTCTTTTTCTTAAAAATGAATTCCTCAAAGATAGCCATTAATTTTTAAATTTACTATGCATGCATAGTAAATTTGTTGTTATTTTGAATCTCTCAAGGTATTATTTGACATATAATTTCTTATTTTTGCTTGCGTTTTAGACAAACAGAAAAATTTTACTCTATTATACATGAGAACTATACAATTCAGAGAAGCCATAGCGGAGGCAATGTCCGAGGAAATGAGACGTGATGAGACCATTTATTTAATGGGAGAAGAAGTTGCGGAGTACAACGGGGCATATAAGGCTTCTAAAGGAATGTTGGACGAATTTGGTCCAGAGAGGGTAATAGATACCCCTATTTCTGAGTTGGGTTTCGCAGGTATAGGAGTTGGTTCTGCAATGGGTGGTAACAGACCTATTATTGAATTCATGACCTTTAATTTTGCTTTGGTTGGTATTGATCAAATTATAAGTAATGCAGCCAAAATTAGACAAATGTCAGGCGGACAGTTTAATTGTCCAATCGTTTTTAGGGGCCCTACAGGTTCTGCTGGTCAATTAGGAGCAACACACTCACAAGCTTTTGAGAGTTGGTTTGCTAATTGTCCTGGTCTAAAAGTGGTTGTACCTTCCAATCCATATGATGCAAAAGGGCTATTAAAAGCTGCCATTAGGGACGATGATCCTGTTATTTTTATGGAATCGGAACAAATGTACGGTGATAAGGGTGAGACACCAGATGGCGAATACATCATTCCTTTGGGAGTAGCAGAGGTAAAAAGAGAAGGAAAGGATGTGACCATAGTTTCCTTTGGAAAGATTATAAAGGAAGCATATAAGGCTGCCGAGGAATTAGAAAAAGAAGGGATTAGTTGTGAGATTATAGATTTACGTACCGTACGTCCTATGGATCATGATACCATTCTAAAGTCTGTAAAAAAGACCAATAGATTGGTCATTTTGGAGGAAGCTTGGCCTTTTGGAAACGTAGCTACGGAAATTACGTACCAAGTTCAATCCCAAGCGTTTGATTATTTGGATGCTCCTATTGTTAAGATTAATACTGCCGATACTCCTGCGCCTTATTCACCAGTTTTATTGGAAGAGTGGTTGCCAAATTACAAAGATGTGATAAAGGCAGTTAAAAAAGTATTATATAAATAAGTAAAACTATTTTGTTAAGGTATTTTAGCTTTGCCGACCAAGTGTCGGCAAAGCTTTTGTTTTATTAAAAGGTGTCGTGGCTATCAATGGTTTAAAAACCAAAAAATAACAAGGCTTTCAGGGGTTTTATCTATCATTCCTGATTACAATATGTATGCTTCATGAAAAGAATTTTTTTAGTACTATTTGTTCTTTCCTGTCTCTGGTCTAATGCGCAGACCAAGGTCAGTGGCGTTGTTGTAGATGAGAAAGGGGATCCTGTAGCTTTTGCCAATGTGCTTTTTAAAAACTCTTCCCAAGGAACTATCACCAATGATAATGGTAGGTTTTATATGGAGTCCGACGAAACGTATACAACTTTAATTATTTCTTTTATTGGGTATAATACATTAGAACTGCCCTTGCCTTCTAAAATTAATTATGATTTAAAGGTGGTCTTATTAGAATCTAGTGAACAATTAGATGAAGTTGTGGTATACATGGGTAAGCAATCCAAAAAAAACAACCCTGCCATAGATATCCTCAAAAAAATCTGGGCCAAGAAAAGGGAGAATGGTGTTAGCAAGTTTAAGCAATACCAATATGATAAATATGAAAAGGTAGAGTTTGATTTAAATACTATAGATAGTGCGCTAATCAAAAGCAAACTCTTTAGGGGAATGGAATTTGTTTTCGAAGATTTGGATACCTCTAGGATAACAGGAAAAACGTATTTACCGATTTTCTTAAATGAGACCTTTTCCAAGGTGTATGGAGATAATAAGATGGTGGAAACCAAGGAAGATATTCTCGGTAATAAAAACTCTGGGTTTAGTGATAACCAAGCTCTAATTGCCTTCGTGAAGGACTTGTATTCGGAATATAATATCTACGACAATTATCTAAAATTTTTCGACAAGAGTTTTACAAGTCCTCTGTCCAAGACGGGCGTGGATACCTATAACTATGTGTTGGCAGACAGCGCCTTTATTGGTAATAAATGGTGCTATAACATTATTTATTATCCAAGGCGAAAGAACGAACTGACCTTTAAGGGGGATTTTTGGGTAAACGATACCACTTTTGCAATCAAGAAAATTAATCTCGAAGTAACCAGAAGTGCCAATATCAATTGGGTTAAGGATATATATATAGAACAAGAATTTGAAGTATTGAACGATTCCGTATTCCTTTTGAAACGGGACTATATGCTAAGTGATTTTAGTTTGAGCAAAAAAGAAAAGGCAAGGGGTGTGTATGGTAAAAGGACAACCGTATATAATAACTACATGTTTGATATTCCTAAACCCAGGGATTTTTACAAGGCAGATGCCAACCAATTTGACCCTTCGGTCTTCGAGAAGGAAGACAGTTTTTGGAGCGACAATAGATTGGAAGCTCTGAACAAGGATGAAAAAGGAATTTATCAATTACTGGACACCTTGAAAACAGTTCCTAAGTTCAAGACTATTTATAACGCAGTCAGTATCTTGAATTCCGGTTACGTGGAAATTGATAAATGGAATGTGGACATTGGTAGTGTTTTTGGTGCTTTTGGGTATAATGAGGCCGAAGGGGTTAGACTTCGTGCGGGTGCAAGGACTTATTTTGGACAGAACGATCCATGGCGATTAGAAGGATATACCGCCTATGGTTTTAGTGACCGTAAATTTAAACATGGGTTTTCCGCGAAGTGGTTGGTAGATAAGAAAAGTAGGCTGATCCTCTCCGGTGGCAATAGAAGGGATGTAGAGCAATTGGGTCTTAGCCTTACGGCCACCAACGATGTTTTGGGTAGGAGCATAGCTTCTTCCTCTGTATTGACCGTTGGTTCAAATAATAGGCTTACAAATATCAATCTATCTGCTTTTTTTACGGAAATGGAGCCAATAACAAACTTTAGGATAGGAATTGGTGCTACATATAGGGAGTTGAGTTCTGCACTACCTGATGCCTTTAGTCTGGATTATGTAGATCCATCATCGCCAACGGGCATATCTTCTGAGGTAAAACAATTTGATGTCAATGCCCTGTTAATTTATACGCCGGGCAAAAGAACTATAGGGTATGGGGTAGAAAGGCGCAATATCAATGACAATTATAGCACCTTACTTTTTAGCTATACCAAGGGGATAGAGGGTGTTATGAACAGTGATTTTGATTACAACAAGCTGCAATTCTCGTATAGCCAACCGTGGCAGTTAGGATGGGGTAGGTTATTAAGTACTGTGGAATTTGGCAAGACCTTCGGAGAAGTGCCTTTGGGACTATTAAATGTAATACCGGGAAACCAGACCCTTTTCTCCATTTACAATACCTTTCCAAACTTGGATTTTTATGAGTTTGTTACCGATACTTACGCAGCGGTACATTTGGAGCATAACTTTAATGGAAGGTTGTTTTCCAGGATTCCTTTTATGAGAAAGCTGAACCTTAGAGAAATAGTTGGACTTAGGGGTGCTTGGGGAGACCTTTCCGATGCCAATATCGCACTTAGTAGTCCCACAAATATACCCTTGATGGCTCCAACTGACAAGATTTATTGGGAATACTCCCTTGGGGTAGGGAACATATTTAGAATTCTAAGGATAGATTTTAATTTTAGAGGTAATTATCTTGAAAACCCCAATGCAAGACCTTTTAGCGTTACAGGGTCTTTTGGGTTCAGCTTTTAAAAACATATCGGTTCTATTCCCCTAGCATAGGGTCAAAAGAATAATTTCGATTATCTTTGCACCACAATATAATAAACCATGAGTAAAGAAGAAATAACATCATTTGATGTGCTTATTGAAATTCCAAAAGGGAGTAGAAACAAATATGAGTATGATTTTAAATTGAAGAAGGTTCGTTATGACCGTATGATTTTTTCTTCAATGATGTATCCAGCTGATTACGGTTTTGTACCGGAAACCTTAGCTTTGGACGGTGATCCCTTAGATGTTTTGGTTTTGGTAACGGAGCCAACTTTTCCAGGATGTGTGATGGAAGTGAAACCAATTGGTGTTTTTCATATGACCGATGAGAAAGGACCAGATGAAAAAGTGATCTGTGTTCCAGTTTCAGATCCTATTTGGAACAAAGTAAATGATCTCAATGAATTAAATCCGCACCTTATTAAAGAGATAGAGCATTTCTTTCAAGTATATAAGGATTTGGAAAAGAAAAAAGTAGATGTTGGTGGATGGGGAGATGTCAATGAGGCTAAGGATATTGTTGTAAAATGTATTAAACGTTTTGCAGATAGTGATGTTCCACTTAGGGATGTGACCATTTCTTAGAATGAAAGCATAACAATTTTTATCATATAAGCAATATTCTTAAGGGAATATTGCTTTTTTTATTTCTATTTGATTTTACTACTTTAGTCCGGCAAAAAATATAACAAACAAACGAATGGATTCAATTATGATTTATGTGCCGATTATCATGGCAATCATTGGGCTTCTTTTTATGTGGATAAAAAGAGCCTGGGTTTTAAAACAAGACGCTGGAGATGGAAAGATGAAAGAGATTTCCGATTACATTTATGAAGGCGCACTAGCTTTTTTAAAAGCGGAATACAAATTACTGACATTCTTTGTCATTGGGGCCAGTATTGCATTGGCCGTAGTTTCATTTATCGTTCCTACAACGCATATCTTAATTGTTGTAGCCTTTGTTTTTGGAGCATTTTTCTCTGCTTTGGCGGGAAACATGGGAATGAAGATTGCTACCAAGACAAACGTTAGAACTACCCAAGCTGCTAGAACCAGTTTGCCGCAAGCCTTAAAAGTAGCTTTTGGTGGTGGTACCGTTATGGGATTGGGAGTAGCCGGATTGGCGGTTTTAGGACTTACAACTTTCTTTATTATACTGTTTCATTTCTTTATGAACGGTACTTGGACCTCCACAGAGGATATGACCATTGTACTCGAAACCTTAGCCGGATTCTCGTTGGGAGCTGAGTCTATTGCTCTTTTCGCCCGTGTTGGTGGGGGTATTTATACTAAAGCAGCCGATGTTGGCGCAGATTTGGTAGGAAAAGTGGAAGCTGGAATACCTGAAGATGATCCTCGTAACCCTGCGACCATTGCAGATAATGTTGGAGACAATGTTGGTGATGTAGCTGGGATGGGTGCTGATTTATTTGGTTCCTATGTGGCTACTGTTCTTGCTGCTATGGTTCTAGGTAATTATGTTATCAAAGATATGGGGGGTAATATTCAAGATGCTTTTGGAGGTATAGGCCCAATATTATTACCAATGACCATTGCTGGTTTTGGTATTTTGTTTTCCATTATTGGAACCATGTTGGTAAAAATTAAAAGTAACGATGCCAAAGAATCACAGGTACAAGGAGCATTAAACATAGGAAACTGGGTATCCATTGGCCTAACTCTTGTCGCTTGTTTTGTATTGGTAAAGTATATGTTACCGGAAACCATGAAAATGGAATTCTTTGGGGAGGGTTTAAAAGATATTTCTTCAATGCGTGTATTTTATGCCACTGTGGTCGGTTTGGCCGTGGGAGGGATTATTTCTTCCGTAACGGAATATTATACTGGTTTGGGAACAAAACCAGTGATGGCCATCGTTCAAAAATCTAGTACCGGAGCTGGGACAAACGTTATTGCCGGATTGGCTACAGGGATGATTTCTACATTTCCAACCGTATTGATATTTGCTGCTGCTATATGGGGGTCTTACGCTTTTGCAGGATTTTACGGGGTTGCTTTGGCGGCATCTGCTATGATGGCTACCACGGCCATGCAGTTGGCTATTGATGCTTTTGGACCCATTTCTGACAATGCAGGTGGTATTGCTGAAATGAGTGAATTGCCTAAAGAAGTGCGTACACGAACTGATATATTGGATTCTGTGGGGAATACAACGGCTGCTACGGGTAAAGGTTTTGCCATTGCATCCGCAGCCTTGACTTCCTTGGCTCTGTTCGCTGCCTATGTGACCTTTACTGGGATTGATGGTATCAATATATTTAAGGCTCCTGTTTTGGCCATGCTGTTTGTAGGAGGGATGATCCCAGTGGTCTTCTCAGCCTTGGCTATGAACTCTGTAGGAAAGGCAGCTATGGATATGGTTAACGAGGTGCGTAGACAGTTCAAGGAGATTCCGGGAATTTTGGAAGGTACAGGTAAACCTGAATATGGTAAGTGTGTGGAAATATCTACTAAAGCAGCATTGCGTGAAATGATGTTGCCAGGGATCTTGACCATAGGTTTCCCAATTGCAATTGTGATACTTGGGAAACTAGTTTATTCTGACAATGATCAATTGACCGCAGAAATGCTTGGGGGTTATATGGCGGGTGTTACAGTATCTGGCGTGTTATGGGCTATTTTCCAGAACAATGCAGGAGGTGCTTGGGACAATGCCAAGAAATCCTTTGAGGCCGGTGTGGAAATTAACGGAGAAATGACTTATAAAGGTTCAGAAGCCCACAAGGCTGCCGTAACCGGTGATACTGTAGGAGATCCCTTTAAGGATACTTCTGGTCCATCCATGAACATTTTAATCAAGCTAACCTGTTTAATAGGGTTGGTCATCGCTCCAATTTTGGGAGGCCATGCTGTTGAAACAGGTGTTGCGCTAAAAGGACAAGAAGTACGTGTAGAAATGATGGTGATGGACGATGATGCTGCAGAAGCGACTGTTAGTTATGCCACCATTGTAAATGGTAAAGAAGTTGTAAAAGAAAAAAGGTTCGTAGGGACTACTTTAGAAGTAAAAGCCCAAGTGGAAGCTTTTAGGGATGGTGTAAAGGTTCAAATAGAACAATAGAAATAAAGGTATATGCCTAAAAAGTAAAAGCCGCCCATATTAATATGGGCGGCTTTTTATATGATGGTGGTATGCACTTCTAAAACAAACCGTTGATCTCCGCATCAATTTTATTAAGTACCAATCCCATATCCTCCGGGTTGTCTACAAAATTCAGTTTATCCACATCTATGATTAAAAGATTACCCTTTTCATAGCCTTCTACCCAAGCCTCATAGCGTTCGTTCAATCTACTGAGATAATCTATAGAAATAGAGTTTTCATAATCCCGTCCTCTTTTATGAATCTGATTGACCAAATTGGGAATAGAACTCCGCAAATAGATCATTAGGTCTGGTGGTTGTACCAAGCTTTCCATCAATTGAAATAGACTTGAGTAATTAGTAAAATCGCGATTGGTCATTAGGCCCATAGCGTGCAGGTTAGGAGCGAAAATAAAGGCATCCTCGTAAATGGTTCTGTCCTGAATAATACTCTTGCCACTTTCACGGATCTGTAAAATTTGTCGGAAACGGCTATTGAGGAAATAGATCTGTAAGTTAAAGCTCCAACGTTCCATTTGATTATAAAAATCGTCCAGATAGGGGTTGTCAACCACGTCCTCAAAATGGGCCTCCCATTTGTAATGTTTGGCTAGTAATCTAGTAAGGGTGGTTTTTCCTGCTCCTATATTTCCAGCAACAGCTATATGCATAGTCTTAATTGTTTGTGATTAGTGCTTAATAGTATCAATTTCCAAAACGTGTTTCGGCGCCACAAGATACAAGATATCGTCATGAAGTGAAAGCCTTTAAGAGAATATACGACGAAAAAAGTGGGATTGTTTCTGATCTTTTTTTGTGGATTTCGAAGAATTCAATTTTAAAAATCAAAAAATAGAATGAATCTAATAACCTAATCCTTGCAAATTAGTTTGTACCCAAACCCCCGAATATTTAATATCTTAATGTTTTCATCTTTTTTTAATTTCTTTCTAAGCTTGCTAATAAATACATCCATACTTCGTGTATTGAAGAAATCATCATCTCCCCAAATTTTCTTGAGTATTAAAGAGCGATCGAGTAAATCATTTCTTTTTTCAGCCAAATGAAATAACAATTCTGCTTCTCTATGAGTAAGTCTTGTGGTCTCATTATTGAAAATTAATTCTTGTTTGATATGATTAAAACCATAGTTGCCAATGGTTATAAATTGGTTGGTTTTTGTAAGTCTTATTCTATCAAGTAAGGAATTAATTCGAACGATTAATTCTTCCATACTAAATGGTTTTTTTAAATAGTCGTTACCACCCTGTGAAAATCCCTCTAGAACATCTTTTGTTTGTGATTTTGAGGTCAAAAAGATAATAGGAGTAGTTTTGTCCTCAACCCTTATTTCGCGCGCAAGACTAAAACCATCTTTTTTTGGCATCATTACATCCAGAACTAAAATGTTTGGTTTTTTTGTTTGATATATATCGAGAGCTACTATGCCATTCTCCGCATATAAAACCAAAAAACCTCTGCTTTCTAGGCTTTCTTTTATAATTGTACCTAAAGCAATTTCATCTTCCGCAAGTAATATTGTTATTTGCTCTGTCATTGGGTTATTTTACCAAGGAAATTTTAAATGTTGTCCATGGTTCTTGTGGCAAAAACTCAAGTGTACCATTATGTTTTAAAATAATATTCAGGGCATAATAGAGACCTATTCCAAAACCTTTAACGTCATGTAGATTACCACTTGGCACTCTAAAAAATTTCTCAAAAATATCAGTTTGATAGCTTTTTGGAATACCTTGACCATTATCAGCAATGTAAACTTCGAAACTAGTGGTTGTTTCTTTTGTCGCTACTTGTATTTCTCTATTACCATACTTAATGGCATTGTCTAACCTTTAGATTCTTATTGGGTATTATGAAGGGAAATCCTTAAACTTTCTAAACTATCTGCCTAAACTAACAATTCAGTTAAATATTCAACCGCATATAATTTGTTGTTAAAGATTTTGCGAAGAATTTGAATTCTCCTACTTTTGCTCCACAATTTGAAGAGGAAGGATTTGACTGATTGCAACCTCGAGGTAGAGAACCTTTCTGAATCCTCAAAAATGCTAAAGCAGTTCCTACTGAGGTTCTTTCAGTATGTCAACTTCTTTATCACATTGCGTCAAATCCGTTACTCAATTAAAAATGATTGAAAGTTATGGCGTATTTATTCACCTCGGAATCGGTTAGTGAGGGACACCCAGATAAAATAGCAGATCAAATAAGTGATGCGTTGTTGGACAATTTTCTGGCCTTCGATTCAGAAAGTAAAGTGGCTTGTGAGACCTTAGTAACCACTGGGCAAGTAATTCTTGCAGGTGAGGTAAAGAGTCAAACCTATTTGGATGTACAGCAAATAGCAAGGGATGTGATCAATAAAATAGGATATACCAAAGGGGAATATCAATTTAGTGGGGATTCCTGTGGCGTTATTTCCTTGATACACGAACAGTCAAATGATATCAACCAAGGTGTGGACAGAGGTTCTAAAGAGGAACAGGGAGCAGGAGACCAAGGGATGATGTTTGGGTATGCCACCAAAGAAACTGAGAACTATATGCCTTTGGCATTGGATATTTCACATAAAATACTCCAAGAACTGGCCTTGTTAAGAAGGGAAAATAAGGAAATCACCTACTTAAGACCCGATGCAAAGGCCCAAGTGACCATAGAATATTCCAATGAAAATGTACCCCAGCGCATTGATACAATTGTGGTATCTACCCAGCACGATCAATTTAATGAGGTAGATGAGGTGATGTTGGATAAAATAAAGAAGGATATCATTTCTATACTAATGCCTAGGGTCAAGGCACAATTACCTGAATCACTACAGGTATTGTTTGATGATCATATAACATATCATATCAATCCAACTGGAAAATTTGTAATTGGAGGTCCCCATGGGGATACCGGTCTTACAGGAAGGAAGATTATTGTGGATACTTATGGAGGTAAAGGAGCTCACGGTGGTGGAGCCTTTAGTGGAAAAGATCCTAGTAAGGTAGATAGAAGTGCTGCCTATGCGGCCCGACATGCAGCTAAAAACTTGGTGGCAGCAGGCGTTGCCGATGAAATGTTGGTGCAGGTGAGTTATGCTATCGGAGTGGTGAAGCCAACATCAATCTATGTAGATACCTATGGTACTTCTAAAGTAGATTTAAGCGATGGAGAAATAGCGAAGAAGGTATCAGCATTGTTCGATATGAGACCTTTTGCAATCGAAGAACGCCTTAAACTTCGCAATCCTATCTATTTGGAAACAGCTGCTTACGGCCATATGGGTAAAGAGCCACGGGTGATTAACAAAGTATTTGAATCACCCTATAACGGCAGGATTGAAAAGGTAGTAGAGTTGTTCACTTGGGAAAAATTGGATGCCATAGAAGAGGTGAAAGCGGCCTTCCAATTGTAATTTTATTGAAAAGATTAGGAAATTTAAATTTTCCGAACCTATATTTGCACACCTAAAGTTCAAACACATATTGAATAGTTATCAAGAAAGGCGGAGGGATTAGACCCTATGAAGCCTTAGCAACCCTTTGCTCCAAAAGCAATGAAGGTGCTAAATTCTGCCTAATTTATTTGGGACAGATGACAAAAACAGGTTGCCCATGGCAACGGTCTTTTCTTTTTAACTTATTTGATTTTACCTATTCGCAATGTCCGCGCAGTAGGGTTTGGCTTTTTTAATTTATCAGTTATAATAATTAAAAAACAAAAATCATGAGTAATCAAAAATTTTCAACAAGTGCATTACACGCAGGCCACGATGTGGCTGCCAATGGAGGAACAAGAGCAGTACCTATTTATCAGAGTACAGCCTTTGTATTTAAAAATTCGGACCATGCCGCCAATCTTTTTGCACTCGCCGAGCCAGGGAATATTTACACCAGAATAAATAACCCCACTAATGATATTTTAGAACAGCGATTGGCTGTTTTAGAAGGTGGCATAGCTTCAGTGGTCACAGCCTCAGGAACGGCAGCCATTTCTACCACTTTATTGGTTTTATTAAAAGCGGGAGACCACATTGTGGCCTCCAATAGTTTATATGGGGGTACTTATAATTTGTTGAATGTTACACTTCCAAGACTAGGAATCACGACCACTTTTATAGATCCTTCCGATCCTACAAATTTTGGCAAGGCAGTTCAGGAGAATACAAGAGCCATCTTTGTAGAGTCCCTCGGGAATCCCAAATTAGATGTTTTAGACCTGTCCGCCATATCTAAGGAAGCCAAAGCAGCTAAAGTTCCATTCATAGTAGATAATACGGTAGCTACACCGGCATTGTTAAATCCAATAGCCTATGGCGCAAATATCGTCATCCATTCCTTGACCAAATTTATCAACGGAAACGGTACTGCTCTTGGAGGGGCTATTATAGATGCAGGTACGTTTGATTGGAGCAACGGGAAATTCCCTGAGTTCACAGAACCTTCCGCAGGATACCATGGCTTGGTATATCACGAAGCCTTAGGGCCAGCAGCCTTTATTGCTAAGGTTAGGATTGAAGGTTTAAGGGATCATGGGGCAGCATTGAGTCCATTTAATGCATTTCAGATTATTCAAGGATTGGAAACTTTGGAGATTAGAATTGCAAAACATAGTGAGAATGCGTTGGCCCTAGCCAAATGGTTGGAGAGCCGAGAGGAGGTTGTTTGGGTAAATTATCCTGGTCTGGAAAGCAGTAAATACAACCATCTGGCAAAGAAATACTTACCAAAGGGACAAAGTAGTATTGTAACCTTTGGAGTTAAAGGAGGGTTTGAATCTGCCAAAAAAATTGCGGATGAAACCAAGATTTTCTCATTATTGGCCAATATTGGGGATACAAAATCTTTGATTATTCATCCTGCTAGTACCACACACCAACAATTAGATGCTGCGGCCCAAGTAGCTACAGGGGTAACTACAGATCTTATTAGGTTATCGGTAGGTTTAGAAAATCTAGAGGATCTTAAGGCAGATTTGGAACACGCTTTCAAGACCATTACGCTTACAAATTCCGTAACCTAGTGCTCAATTGGAACCAAAATAATAGTACCAGTAAATTTTAAGATCCGTTTATGTTAAAGCATTTAAAGATTAACAAATACACCACCTATAGCGGAAGCAGTTTGGATATAGTATTGTCCTATCAGCTATTTGGACCAGAATTGCATACGGCCCCTATAGTTTTGGTAAACCATGCACTCACGGGTAATTCTGATGTCGCTGGAGAGCACGGATGGTGGTCTGCCTTAATTGGAGACGATAAGTGCATAGACACCAAAAAATACACCGTGCTTTGTTTTAATATTCCGGGCAATGGGTACGATGGTTTTGTCATAGAAAACTATAAGGATTTTGTGGCAAGGGATATTGCTAATATTTTTTTAGAGGGCTTGAAATTGTTGGATATTAAAAGGCTGTATGCCTTGATCGGGGGTTCCCTTGGAGGCGGTATTGCTTGGGAAATGTCGGTTTTGAATCCTAAGCTCACAGAGCATTTGATACCGGTGGCTTCGGACTGGAAGTCCACGGATTGGTTAATAGCGAACTGTCAGATTCAGGAACAGTTTTTGGTAAATTCCAAACAGCCTGTTCAAGATGCCCGGATGCATGCCATGTTATGCTATAGAACGCCAGAGTCCTTCAAAGAGCGTTTTAAGAGAAGCACCAATGAAGAACTTAAGGTGTTTAATGTGGAAAGCTGGTTGCTACACCACGGGAATAAGTTGCAAGAGCGGTTTCAATTATCGGCCTATAAATTGGCCAACCAATTATTGAAGACTATAGATGTAACTAGGGGTGGAGACGAACGCTTTATAAAATTGCAGAAGAGTGATACCAATATTCATATCATAGGGGTAGATTCTGATCTGTTCTTTACCGCCAAGGAAAATAAGGAGACCTTTAAACAATGGGCACAGGCCAATAGTAAGGTTACCTATGGAGAAATTCATTCCCTGCATGGTCATGATGCTTTTTTAATTGAGTTTAATCAGGTGCAGGAACTTCTAAAAGGTATTTTTGACCAAAATGGAGATTCCAAGAGAATAAAGGTGCTAAAATTTGGTGGTAGATCTTTGGCCAATGGGGAAGGAATAGAACGAGTTTTGGATATTATCACGTCCAAAGTTACAGAGGGAGAAAAAATAGCGATAGTATTATCTGCGCGAGACAAGGCAACGGATCAACTGGAGGCCATTTTGGAAAAGGCTGCAGAGGGAAAAAATTATGCTCAAGATTTTGAAGCTTTTGAAAAGTACCAAAGACACACATACAACAATGTGGACCTATCTAAAGAATTTTCAGAGTTGGTGAAATTATTCGAAGGGGTTTCCCTCCTCGGAGATTATAGTTCTAAAATCAAGGACCAGGTATTATCTTACGGAGAGCTTATTTCCGCCAAATTACTAACCAAGTTATTGATAGGAAGAGGAATAAAAGCCTTGTTGTTAGATTCAAAAAATTTAATCAAGACCGATGCCACTTTTGGTGATGCCCAGGTTTTGGATGGCTTGTCTAGGGATAACGTGGTCTACGAATTTGGTAAATTAAAAACGGACTGCATTCCTATCATTGCAGGTTTTATTGCTTCCAATACAAATAATGTGACCACTACCTTAGGGAGAAATGGCAGTAATTATACGGCCTCGTTATTGGCCAACTATTTAAATGCCGAGGAATTACAAAGTTATACCCATGTGGATGGAATTTTTACGGCCAATCCGGATTTAGTACCGGATGCCAAAATTATTTCAGAACTTTCCTATGGGGAAGCCAATGAGCTTGCGAATTTTGGAACCACGATTTTGCATGCCAAGACTATTATTCCTCTCATAGAGAAGAATATCCCCTTACGAATATTAAACACCTTTAACAATGATAATAAGGGAACTCTTATTAGTGCGAAAACAGACGTAGAAGGAATCAAATCCTTATCTGTATTTGAGCATATGTCCCTAATTAATTTGGAGGGTCGTGGCCTTTTGGGAAAGGTGGGTGTGGATGCCAGAATTTTTAGGGCCTTGGGTGATAATAAAATTAGTGTTAGTATTATTTCACAGGGATCCTCTGAAAGGGGTATTGGATTGGTAGTTGCTACTGATAAGGCCGTTTTGGCAAAAATGGCCTTGGAAGAGGAATTTGAGCACGATTTCCATTCCCAAGATATCAGTATGATTACGGTAGTGGAACACGTCTCCATCATCTCTATTGTAGGAGAGGATTTGAGCACTTTTCACAAGCCCTATAATGCGTTGATAAAAAACCAGATAGTACCCTTATTATTTAATAATACCGTATCAGGGAAGAATGTGAGTTTGGTATTTAAAAAGACCGACCTGCACAAGGCTCTTAATGTAATGCACGGTCAGATTTTTGGAATTAGCAAGAAGGTAAATATTGCTATTTTTGGGCATGGGAATGTAGGGGGAACCTTGATAGATCAAATATTGCAATCTTCCAAGAAGATTGAAAAAAGAAATGGGATACACCTCAATGTCTTTGCAGTAGCGAATTCCAAAAGAGTTCTTTTTAATGCTAAAGGCATATCCAAGAATTGGAAGTCGGATATAGGTGCCAAGGGCATGGAATACCAACTAAAAGACATTTTCGATTTTGCGAAGAACTATCATTTGGAAAACTTGATAGCCGTTGATAATACAGCCAATCAGGATTTTGTGGCACATTATTTCGACTTCGTGGAAAACGGATTCGACCTAGTATCTTCCAATAAGATTGCTAATACCTTGGGATTTGATTTTTACCAATTATTAAGGGAAGAATTGGACAAACATCAAAAACAATATCTGTACGAAACCAATGTAGGGGCGGGGTTGCCGTTAATAGATACTATAAAATTACTGCATATGTCTGGGGAGAATATCACCAGAATAAAAGGGGTATTTTCTGGTTCCTTGAGTTATATCTTTAATACTTTTTCTGAAGAGAATACTACTTTTTCCAGTATCTTGAAGGAAGCAATGGATAAGGGATTTACCGAACCAGATGCAAGGGAGGACCTTTCTGGTAATGACGTAGGTAGAAAATTACTTATTCTGGCCAGAGAGCTCGATCTGAGCAATGAGTTCTCGGATATTGAGATCCAAAATTTGATTCCAAGCGAATTAAGAAACGGGAGTGTTTCAGAATTTTTGCAGCATTTGGAGATATTGGATGAAAAATTTGAGATCATCAAAAAACAACAAAAACCAAATCATGTCCTGCGGTATGTGGGAGATCTTTCAGGGGACTTACAAAAAGAAAAAGGTGTATTGCAAGTAAAATTAGTCTCGGTACCCAAAGAAAGTGCCTTGGGACAAGTGAAGGGTTCTGATTCTATCATTGAGATTTACACGGAATCCTATGGTGAAAAACCTTTAGTAATTCAAGGAGCGGGTGCAGGTGCAGCGGTAACTGCTAGAGGGGTATTTGGAGATATATTACGTATTATTGAGAAAAGTTGATTATGGAAAAAAAGTTTGAAACGGAAGCTATACGCACCCAAACGAAACGAAGTCAGTATTTGGAGCATTCAACACCTATGTATCTGACCTCAAGTTTTGTTTTTGAGGACGCAGAAGATATGAGGGCTTCTTTTGCTGAGGAAAAAGAAAGGAATATTTATTCTAGATATAGTAACCCAAATTCGTCAGAGTTCATAGAAAAGGTATGTAAAATGGAGGGAGCAGAAGAAGGTTTTGCTTTTGCATCGGGAATGGCAGCTGTATTTTCGACTTTTGCTGCCCTTTTGGAAAGTGGAGACCATATTATTTCTTCTCGTAGTATTTTTGGTTCTACACACAGCCTTTTTACCCAGTTTTTTCCGAAGTGGAAGATTGATACCACTTATTTCAAAATTGGGGAGGAAAAAACCATTGAGAGCCTCATCACTTCAAAAACTAAAATTATATATGCAGAATCCCCAACCAATCCAGGAGTAGATATCTTGGATCTTGAGGTGTTGGGCGTAATTGCCAAAAAGCATAATTTGATTTTTATAGTAGACAATTGTTTTGCCTCTCCATATTTACAGCAACCCATGAAATTTGGAGCTCATTTGGTTATACATTCTGGAACAAAACTGATGGATGGTCAGGGTCGTGTAATGGCTGGTATCACCGTGGGAGGTAGGGAGCTAATGGACAAGGTGTACCGTTTTTCCCGCATAACAGGACCGGCTTTATCTCCCTTTAATGCCTGGGTAATATCTAAAAGTTTAGAAACCTTATCCGTAAGGGTAGACCGTCATTGCGAGAACGCTTTAAAGCTTGCCCAATTTTTAGAAGATCATCCTAATGTGAATTGGGTGAAATATCCATTTTTAAAGTCGCACCCCCAATATGAAATTGCTAAAAAGCAGATGAAAGCAGGAGGTTGTGTCGTTGCCTTTGATGTGAAGGGTGGGGTAGAGGCTGGTAAAAAATTCTTTGATGCCATAAAATTACTTTCCTTATCAGCTAATTTAGGTGATGCACGGAGTATTGTTACACATCCAGCATCTACGACCCATAGTAAGTTGACTAGCGAAGAGCGATTGGGTGCGGGGATTACAGATGGCATGGTAAGGGTTTCTGTGGGATTGGAACATATAGATGACATTATTGCTGATATAGACCAAGCACTTAGGTAGAAGCTGGGGTTATAATAGACTAGAAAAACTGAAAATTACCGCCTAACAAGCAATACCAAATTTTGCTATATTCGTATTATGCTTTCTAAGAAAACCAAGTACGGATTAAAGGCGCTCACCTTTTTGGCAAACCAAAGAGATAGGGAGCCCGTTCAAATTGCTGAAATAGCGAATCACGAGAATATTTCCCAAAAATTTCTAGAAAGTATTCTACTAACACTTCGTAAAACTGGTTTTTTAGGTTCTAAAAAAGGAAAGGGTGGAGGTTATTACCTTATAAAAGACCCCAAGGATATTTCAATGACCACCATTATGAGGGTTTTGGAAGGTCCTATAGCCCTAATCCCTTGTGTAAGTATTAATTTCTACGAAAAATGTAGTGACTGTCCCGATCAGGAAGCTTGTTCTGTTCATAAACTTATGATTCAAGTTAGGGATAGTACGTTGCAGGTTTTTGGCAACAATACCCTTGCCGATTTAATGTCCTAAGCCCAATTACTTAAAATGTCTTCAATTATTTAATAAGGATTTCTCAAAAAATAGACTTCGTTTCAATTAATCTATTAAAACTATAGGGTAAAAGTAGTATTTACGATTCTTTTTCATCTATATATAAAAATAAATTTTATTTTTGCTTACTCTACTAAGTCCATAGGATTATAGTTTAATAAATTTCACATGATAGCAGAACAATTGATATTAGGCAAAAAAGCAAGTAGTACTAGCTATAAGTCGGATAGGAAAACAGAGCAACCAAAAAGGAGTATTGTTAAATCTATTAGCTGGAGACTCATAGGTACCATCGATACAATTTTAATTTCTTGGATGGTGACAGGGACGGCAAAAGTAGCCTTTTCTATAGGTTTGGTAGAATTGTTTACGAAGATGTTATTGTACTTTTTTCACGAAAGGGCATGGAACGCCATTAACTGGGGCAAGTAATTTGAGATAAAGTTAAAGCACATCAAATTAAGAAAAAATGAAATTTACGGAACAACAAATAAAGGATCTTAACGCTCAATTCAAAGGGATCCCCCCAGAAGAGATTATTTCTTGGGCCTTTCAATATGCTAAAAATGCTGTGGTAACTACAAATTTTCGTCCTTATGAAGTAGCCATACTTCATGCGGTCACGGATGTTGAAAAGGATGTACCAGTAATCTGGTGCGATACGGGTTATAACACCCCCAATACGTATAGACATGCCGAAGAGCTGATTGCTAAATTGGACTTAAACATAAAGTTATACGTTCCAAAGCAAACAGTAGCGCATAGAGATGCTGTTATGGGTATTCCAGGTATTGAGGACCCTACTAAGCATGATATTTTTACAGAACAGGTGAAATTGGAGCCTTTTAAACGGGCTATGGTTGAACATAAGCCAGATGTATGGTTCACCAATTTAAGAAAGGGTCAGACTGCACTGCGCAATACCCTAGATGTTTTGAGTCTGAGTAAGGATGGGGTCCTTAAGGTGAGTCCATTTTATCATTGGAATGATGTTCAGTTGGATGCTTACCTCGCACAGCGTGGTCTGCCCAATGAACATAAATATTGTGATCCTACCAAGGTGTTAGAAAACCGTGAATGTGGTTTGCATAACTAATAAAAAAGACAAAAATCAACTTTTCTAGATCCTGTTGGGTTAGGAAAATTTAAAATAAATAGTTTGGAAACAGCAATATTAGGTTCACAAAGAATATCAAAAAGTTCAGAAACAAGGGTTTTGCAAACCAATGCCTTAGAAAATGAGGCTATTTACATTTTTAGGGAAGTAATGGCTCAGTTTGAAAGACCTGTGTTGTTGTTTTCTGGAGGTAAGGACTCTATTACCTTGGTTAGACTGGCACAAAAAGCATTTTTTCCTGCAAAAATTCCCTTTCCTTTAATGCATATTGATACTGGTCACAATTTTCCTGAAACCATAGAATTTCGCGATAGATTAGCTAAAGAGTTGGGTGTGGAGCTGATCATTCGTAATGTTCAGGACTCCATTGACCAAGGGAAAGTAGTGGAGGAGTCCGGTAAATATGCTAGCAGGAATATGTTGCAAACCACAACGCTTTTAGATGCTATTGAGGAATTTAAATTTGATGCCTGTATAGGTGGTGCCAGAAGAGATGAAGAAAAGGCAAGGGCAAAAGAACGTATTTTTTCTGTCCGTGACGACTTTGGCCAGTGGGATGAGAAAAATCAACGTCCTGAATTGTTCGATATGCTAAATGGAGAAATCGAAATTGGTCAGAATGTGAGAGTTTTCCCTATCAGCAACTGGACAGAATTGGATGTGTGGAGCTATATCCAAAAGGAAGATATTGAAATACCTTCTATTTATTTTGCTCATCAACGTCATATTTTCGTGAGGGACGGACTGATCTGGTCCGCCGAAGACGGAGTAGTTTTTCGTGCAGAAGATGAAAAGGTAGAGGAAAGAACAGTGAGATTTAGAACCGTAGGGGATATGTCCTGTACGGCTGCCGTTTTATCCCATGCAGATACCATTGATAAGGTGGTTGCTGAAATACGGGAATCAAAAATTTCTGAGCGAGGAGCCCGTATAGATGATAAACGGTCCGAAGCGGCCATGGAAAAACGCAAGCAACAAGGATATTTTTAGACTTAATCCATAATTGGGAGCGTGCAAACCATAATCAAGAGACAATAAAATAATAAATCCTTTCCTCAAGAGAGGTAAATAAAGAAATGGAAGTACTAAAAATAGCAACGGCAGGAAGTGTAGATGATGGGAAGAGTACCTTAATAGGAAGGTTGCTTTACGATACAAAATCACTCACAGATGATAAGCTGGAGGCCATAGAACGAAGTAGCAGGCAGCGAGGCTATGATTATTTAGATTTCTCTTTAGCTACGGACGGACTAGTGGCAGAAAGGGAACAGGGCATTACCATTGATGTGGCCCATATCTATTTCTCTACTCCTACCAAGAGTTATATTATTGCCGATACCCCTGGGCACGTAGAGTATACTAGGAATATGGTTACTGGCGCATCTACCTCCCAAGTTGCCATTATTCTAATAGATGCCAGAAAAGGGGTGATTGAACAGACCTATCGTCATTTCTTCATCAATAACCTTTTAAAGGTAAAAGATGTCATCGTTGCGGTCAATAAAATGGATCTGGTAGATTTTTCAGAAGAAGTGTTCAACGATATCAAAAGGGATTTTGAAGCCCTGAATGCGAAAAGCACCTACCAAGAGCAACATGTGAGCTATATTCCTGTAAGCGCGCTTAAAGGGGACAATATCGTGGTAAAATCTGATGCCATGGCTTGGTACGATGGAAACACGATACTGGGGCATTTGGAAAATTTACAGGCTGTAGATGTATATGAAAAAGGGCAGGTACGTTTTCCGGTTCAAACGGTCATCCGACCCAAAAAAGATGAATATCATGATTTTAGAGGCTATGCCGGTAAAATTTACGGTGGTAGTTTAAAAGTGGGCGACAACGTAACTGTTTTACCTTCCTTGACACAATCCAAAGTAAAGGAAATCTACTTTTTTGATAAAAAATATGATGAAGCTGTTGCTGGCAGTTCTGTTAATATCACCTTGGAAGATGATATCAATATCACTAGAGGGGATATGTTGGTAAAGAGCAATGAACTGCCAAAAATAGATAAGCAGATTTCGGCAACGGTATGTTGGATGGATAGTAAACAATTACAACCTGGAACCAAATACTTAGTACAACATAATACCAATAAGGTGCTTTCCAAGATTGATGCCATTAATAATGTGGTGTCTACGGAATATACTGGGGTGCATGATGCCAATAATAAATTGGCTTTGAACGAAATAGGGGAAGTGATTATCAAACTGAGTAGACCTATTTATTTTGATGCCTACAAAGACAACAAATCCAACGGGTCATTTATTTTAATAGATACCCAATCTAATACAACGGCAGGGGTTGGTTTTATAAACTGATTCCCTTAGTAAATTATTAAAGTGAGATCGTCCTTTTAAATTTATCCTACTAAACACATAGAATAAATAGGGATATTAAAAAAAGCTAATATTAAAAGAGAAGCATTCTTATGCAGAGTTTTAGAACCGAAATAGAAGATCCCATAGTACAAAAGGACATCATTGATTTAGAGTCCAAAATACGCCAGTTCCATGAAGGGAAATTGGATGAGGAAAAGTTTAGAAGCCTTCGATTGGCAAGAGGTGTTTATGGGCAACGTCAGGAAGGGGTACAAATGATACGTATCAAATTGCCTTACGGAAAAGTTTCCTCCAACCAATTGAGAAGGATCTGTGATGTTTCTGAAGAATATTCTACAGGGCGACTTCATATTACCACAAGACAGGATATTCAGATTCATTATGTAGATCTTAACCGTACTCCTGAACTATGGTCCCAATTGGAAAAGGATGATATCACATTGAGAGAAGCCTGTGGGAATACAGTTAGAAATGTAACCGCTAGTGAAACAGCAGGGATAGATACGGAAGAACCTTTTGATGTATCCCCTTACGCACACGCCTTGTTCCAATATTTTTTAAGGAATCCCGTCAGTCAGGAAATGGGAAGGAAGTTCAAAGTTTCTTTTTCTGCCAGTGATGCGGATACGGGACTTTCTTATATGCATGATCTTGGTTTTATCGCCAAGCTCCAAAACAGAGTTCCCGGTTTTAAAGTAATGTTGGGTGGGGGTTTAGGTTCCCAACCACGTCATGCCGATGAATTGTTCTCCTTTTTGCCATCAGATCAGATTATTCCTATGATGGAAGGTGTGGTGAGGGTATTTGACCGATACGGGGAACGTAAAAGTAGGGCCAAAGCGAGAATGAAATTCTTATTAAAGGACTTAGGACTAGATGGCTTTAAGGAATTATTGGAAGCTGAACAAAAGGCTGTTCCCTTTACAACCTATCCAATTGATGCCACAGCTTATCCGCAATCAAAAATTTCTGAAGTAAACGCACCTGAAGTAACCATAGTAAACAAGGAAGCATTTGAAAATTGGAAAGGAACTAATGTTGTACCCCAGAAACAAGAGGGTTTTGTAGCTATTGGAGTGAAGGTGAAATTGGGCGATTTCTATATAGACAAGGCACGTGCTTTGGCAGATGTCGTAGAGAAATACGCTGCAGGTGAAATTCGTCTTTCTCTACGTCAAAATATCCTCATCCCATATGTAAAAGAAGCCTTACTGCCATTTTTTTACACGGAGTTAGAAAAACTTGGATTTGCAGAAGCTGGCTATAACAAAGCCTTGGATATCACCGCTTGTCCTGGAACCGATACCTGTAACCTAGGTATTGCTAGTAGTACAGGTATTGCAGCAGAGTTAGAGCGAGTGATAGCTGCTGAATATCCGCAGTACATTAAAAACCCCGATGTGGTAATAAAAATTAGTGGTTGTATGAATGCCTGTGGACAGCACAATATGGCCAACATAGGTTTTCAGGGTATGTCTATTAGAACTAAGAATAAATTAGTAGCACCAGCATTACAGGTTCTTTTGGGTGGTGGAAATAAAGGGAATGGAAGAGGATTGTTTGCAGACAAGGTGATTAAAGTGCCCAGCAAAAGGGGACCACAAGCTTTGAGATTAATCTTGGACGATTTTGAAGTCAATGGTAACGGACAGTCTTTTATGGATTACTATGTGGAGAAGGGCCAAATCTATTTCTACGACTTTTTGAAACCCTTGGCAGATACTGAGAATTTGACCCAAGATGATTTTATTGATTGGGGTAACACTGATGAATATGTCCAAGCTATTGGTGTTGGGGAATGTGCAGGAGTTGTTATTGATTTAATCGCTACTTTATTGTACGAGTCCGAGGAAAAAATCGCCAATGCGCAAATAGCCTTGGAGGATAAAAAATGGGCTGCTAGTATCTATCATTCCTATGCCTCTATGGTGAATTCAGCGAAAGCATTATTGACATCAGAAAATCATAAAACGAATACACATGTCGGAATTATCAAAGATTTTGATACCGTTTTTGTGTCTTCGGAAAAAATAAGCTTAGATACTTCATTTGAAGTCTTGGCATTGCAATTGAATAAGAATGAACCTACTGAGGATTTCGCTAAAGCATATTTGAAAGATGCGAACACATTTTTGAAAAAAGTGGCAGTCTACAGAAAATTAGAGTTGGAAAATGTATAGGGAGCCTAAATTAACAGTAGTGGGGGCAGGGCCTGGTGATATAGAGTTGATTACCTTAAAGGCAATCAAAGCTTTGGAGTCTGCCGATGTTGTCCTGTACGATGCCTTGGTAGATTCAGAGTTGTTGAAGTATGCCAAGAATTCGGAACATATTTTTGTAGGTAAACGCAAAGGATGTTACGCTTATCAGCAGGACCAGATTAATGAACTTATTGTCAGCAGGGCTTATTCCCACGGACATGTGGTACGCCTAAAAGGCGGTGATCCCTTTGTTTTTGGTAGGGGAGCCGAAGAAATGGAATATGCTGTAAAGGCTGGATTAGAAGTTGCCATGGTTCCAGGAATCTCATCTTCTCTGGCTGTGCCGGCATCCCAAAATATACCCGTTACCAAGAGGGGTGCGGCAGAAAGTTTTTGGGTAATTACAGGAACCACCAAGGAGCATAAGTTGTCTACCGATGTTGCCTTGGCTGCAAAGAGTAATGCTACTGTGGTGATATTGATGGGGATGTCCAAATTGTCCGCAATAGTGGAACTATTCAAGCAAGAAGGTAAATCAGAATTGCCCATTGCAATTATTCAAAATGGTACCCGGCAAGATGAAAAAGTAGGCGTTGCCACTATAGCCACAATAGAAGCGGAGGTGGCCAGACAAAATTTGGCAAATCCAGCGATAATAATAATTGGAGAAGTAGTTAAACATAGGGCGGCTATTTTAGAGGTTGCCCAAGAATATAAACAAGTAGAAAGTCAGACAGTATGATAAAGACGGATATACTAATAATTGGAGCGGGACCTACGGGATTGTTCACTGTTTTTGAAGCAGGATTATTAAAATTAAAAACACATTTAATAGATGCATTGCCTCAACCAGGCGGACAATGTTCTGAGATTTATCCAAAAAAACCTATTTATGATATTCCGGCATTTCCGGAAATCTTGGCAGGCGATCTTGTAAACAACCTAATGGAGCAAATAAAGCCTTTTAATGCAGGCTTTACATTGGGAGAAAGAGCTGAAACCTTAGAAAAATTGGATGATGATACGTTCATCGTTACTACGAATAAAGGAACGAAGCATCATGCTCCTGTAGTGGTTATAGCTGGAGGATTGGGATCCTTTGAGCCAAGGAAACCATTGATTCCAAATATTGCTAATTACGAAGACAAAGGGGTTTCTTATATGATCAAGGACCCAGAAGTATATCGCGATAAAAAGGTGGTGATTGCTGGAGGTGGTGATTCTGCTTTAGATTGGGCCATATTTTTGGCTAATGTAGCTTCAGAGGTTTCTTTAGTACACCGCAGAAATGAGTTCAGAGGTGCCTTGGATTCCGTTGAAAAAGCGGCAGAATTAGCAAAATTGGGTAAGATTAGATTGTTTACAGAAGCAGAGGTGGTTTCGGTTCAAGGATCTGAAACCTTAGAGGCAGTATTAATCAAGCACAACGATACCTCGAAAGGAGAGACCTTTTTGGAAGTGAATGAATTTATACCACTCTTTGGTTTGTCACCAAAACTAGGGCCTATTGGGAACTGGGGATTGGAAATTGAGAAAAATGCAATTAAAGTAGACAATTCATATGATTACCAAACCAATATCCCGGGGGTCTATGCCATTGGCGACGTTAATACTTACCCAGGCAAGCTTAAGTTGATCTTATCCGGATTCCATGAAGCTGCCGTAATGTGCCAAAGTGCCTATCAACGCATAAATCCAGGAAAGAGATATGTAATGAAGTATACCACTGTTGGCGGTGTTGAAGGATTTGATGGCACCAAAAAAGAAGCCAAAAAAGAAGTTGTACAAAGCATATTAGCTTAAGATATACTTGAATTAGTCTAAAAACCTTCCAGAAAAAATGTAATCTTTTTGGAAGGTTTAAAAAAAGCTTACTTTCCTTGTTTTTAATCATGCTGTGGTGTTACTTTGTACCTAGTTCATTATAAAAACTGTAACCGTTATCAAGAAAGGCGGAGGGATTAGACCCAATGAAGCCTTAGCAACCCTTTTTTCAATACCCTTTCCTATAGGGATGAACAAAGAAGGTGCTACATTCTAATCCACGTATTCTTCCTTTTTTGGAATGTTTAGTACGGGAGTAGATAACCTAAAGAAAGACAACATTGTCTGCACCTTTCCTTACTTGATAGTATAATTTTAATAGTCCTTTCGTAATTACGATCTGGGCTCTGACCTGTTCATTGTCTTTTGTTGTAACGAAAAGACAAGAATTACCATTTATATGACCCATTGGGGTTGGATGTTTGGTTGAACACAAAGTGAAGAATATGAAGAATATAAAAGAAATATTAAAAGAGCGTATTCTGATATTAGATGGTGCTATGGGAACCATGCTCCAACGCTATAAATTTACCGAGGAAGATTTTAGGGGCGAACGCTTTAAAGATTGGGGCCATCCCTTACAAGGGAACAATGACTTACTTTCATTGACCCAACCCGATGCCATAGCTGAAGTACATCGCAAGTATTTTGAAGCTGGGGCCGATATAGTAGAGACCAATACATTCTCCGGAACTACCATTGCCATGGCCGATTACAATATGGAGGCATTGGTTTACGAATTAAATTATGAATCGGCCCGTATTGCCAAGAAAGTAGCCGATGAATTCACGAAGAAGAATCCCAATAAACCGAGATTTGTGGCAGGGAGTATTGGACCTACCAATAAAACGGCTAGTATGTCTCCAGATGTCAATGATCCTAGTTTTAGGGCAGTTTCCTTTGATGACCTGAGAATAGCATATAAGCAACAGGTGGAGGCATTATTGGATGGGGGTTCCGATCTTTTATTGGTTGAGACTATTTTTGACACCCTCAATGCAAAGGCAGCCCTTTTTGCGATAGAAGAGGTAAAAGAGGCAAGAGGTATAGATGTGCCTATTATGGTAAGTGGGACCATTACAGATGCCTCAGGGAGAACTTTATCAGGGCAAACGGCCGAAGCTTTTTTAATATCTATTAGTCACATCCCTATCCTTTCGGTAGGTTTTAACTGTGCTTTGGGTGCTAGTCAATTAGTGCCTCATTTGGAGGTGCTTTCTGGAAAGTCAGAATTTTTTGTTTCTGCCCATCCCAATGCCGGGTTGCCCAATGCCTTTGGAGAATATGATGAAACACCTGACCAGATGGCTACTCAGATAAAGGAGTATTTGGAAAAAGGATTGGTAAATATAGTAGGTGGTTGCTGCGGGACCACCCCAGCACATATAAAAGCTATAGCTGAAATTGTAGAGAATTTTAAGCCCAGAAGGTTGTTGGTTGATAGTATATAGTTATTAGGACACGTAAATGAGCATTATAAAAACAAAATATTTAAAATTATCGGGTCTGGAACCCTTGGTCATCACCCCCGAGAGTAATTTCGTGAACGTAGGGGAGCGAACCAATGTGGCTGGATCTAAAAAATTTCTCCGACTCATCAAAGACGAAAAATTTGAGGAGGCCTTGGATATTGCCCGAGACCAAGTGGAAGGTGGTGCCCAGATCATCGATATAAATATGGATGATGGACTCATTGATGGCAAAGAGGCCATGGTAAAATTCCTGAATCTAATAGTTGCCGAACCCGATATTTCGCGTGTGCCCATTATGATTGATAGTTCCAAATGGGAAATCATTGAAGCCGGGCTTCAGGTAGTTCAGGGAAAATGTGTGGTGAACTCCATCAGCTTAAAGGAAGGGGAAGAAGAATTTATCCATCACGCCAAACTGGTAAAAAGGTATGGGGCAGCAGTAATTGTTATGGCCTTTGATGAGAAAGGACAGGCAGATAATTATGAGCGCAGGTTGGAGATCAGCAAACGTTCCTATGATATTTTGGTAAACAAGGTAAAGTTCGCTCCTGAGAATATCATTTTTGATTTAAACGTTTTTCCTGTCGCCACCGGAATGGATGAACACAAGCGAAATGCCCTAGATTTTATTGAGGCTACCGCTTGGGTAAAAAAGAACCTTCCACATTGCAGTGTCAGTGGGGGTGTAAGTAATGTATCCTTTTCCTTTAGGGGAAACAATCCAGTAAGGGAGGCCATGCATTCCGTATTCCTCTATCATGCTATAAAAGCCGGGATGAATATCGGTATTGTGAACCCTACCATGTTGGAGGTATATGATGATATTCCAAAAGATTTGTTGGAGCGAGTAGAGGATGTTATCCTGAACAGGAGGGATGATGCTACAGAGCGCATGTTAGATTTTGCAGAAACCGTTGTTGGTTCTACTAAAGAAAGCAAGGTAGACCTCACTTGGAGAACAGAACCCCTACAAAATAGGATTACCAGAGCCTTGGTAAAGGGCATTGACCAATACATCATAGAGGATGTGGAGGAAGCCAGACAGAGTGTGGACAAACCCATCAAGGTGATTGAAGGCCATTTGATGACAGGGATGAATGTGGTTGGGGATCTTTTTGGAAGTGGTAAAATGTTTTTACCACAGGTTGTTAAATCGGCTCGGGTAATGAAAAAGGCCGTAGCGTATTTGTTGCCTTATATAGAGGAGGAAAAGTTAAAAAATCCCTTAGCGGAAGGAAGTAGTTCCTCAGCAGGAAAAATACTGATGGCCACCGTAAAAGGCGACGTACATGATATTGGAAAGAATATTGTGAGTGTGGTATTGGCTTGTAATAATTATGAGATTGTGGACCTAGGGGTCATGGTACCTCCAGAAAAGATTATCAATGCTGCAAAGGAACACAAGGTTGATATCATTGGTCTTAGTGGCCTGATTACTCCTTCCTTGGATGAGATGGTTTATTTGGCCAAGGAAATGGAACGTCAGAATTTTTCTGTACCCTTATTAATAGGGGGAGCCACTACCAGTAAGGCGCATACAGCAGTTAAGATAGACCCACAGTATAAAAATGCAGTGGTTCATGTGAATGATGCTTCTAGGGCGGTGACCGTAGTGGGGGATCTGTTGCAAAAAGACACATCAAAGACTTATAGGGAATCCATAAAACTAGATTACGAGGAATTTAGAGTTCAATTTGCTAAACGTGGAAAACGAAAAGAGTATTTGTCTCTATCGGAAGCACGTATCAATAAATATAAAATTGACTGGAACCAAAAGGACATCGTAGTGCCAAAAGAATTGGGAATTCAAGTTATTAAGGATTTAGAGCTTCGAAAATTAAAAAATTTTATCGATTGGACCCCATTTTTTAGAAGTTGGGAACTGCATGGAAAGTATCCTGCGATCTTAACCGATGAGGTAGTGGGTAAGGAAGCGAGCGAACTTTTTAAAGATGCACAGGACCTATTGGAAAAGATCTTTGATGAAAAATTGCTCACCGCTAAGGCTGTATTCGGGCTGTTTCCAGCAAATAGTATTAATGACGACGATATAGAGGTGGTAGTGCCACCTGGGCATCATGGCAAAAAGCATCAAAACAAAAAGAAATTTATTTTCAGGACTTTGCGCCAACAATTGAAAAAATATGAGGGTAAACCTAATTTTGCCCTTGCGGATTACATAGCTCCAAAGGAATCTGAGTTACAGGATTATTTGGGCTTCTTTTGTGTTTCTACTGGGTTTGGGACTGCTGAGTTGGCAGCTGCCTATGAGAAGGATTTAGATGATTACAATTCCATTATGATCAAAGCATTATCAGACCGTTTGGCTGAGGCTTTTGCCGAATATTTGCACAAGGAGGTCAGAACGGATCATTGGGGCTATGCTTCCGATGAGCGATTGACCAATGAAGAATTGATTTCAGAAGCTTATAAAGGCATACGACCGGCACCAGGATATCCCGCTTGCCCTGACCATTTGGATAAATTGACCCTTTGGGAATTGTTAAGGGTAAAAGAGCGCATAGGTGTAAAACTAACCGAGAGCCTAGCCATGTGGCCTGCGGCGAGTGTAAGTGGCTACTATTTTGCCCATCCCGAAGCCCGGTATTTTGGGGTTGGTAAAATTAAAGAAGACCAGGTGTATGATTTTGCCAGGCGTAAGGGGATAAAAGAAGAAATGGCCGAAAAATGGTTGGCGCCAAATATTGCAGATGATTAATAGAGTCTTTAGGCAAACTCAATTTTTGAGTTAGGGATAGGAGCGGTATCATTTTTATGAAGGTATAGGTTGCGGAAATAATGAAGAATATTTCTATAAAAATAGTAGGCGGATAGCGCGTTAAAAAGCTCAAAGAGAATTAGGAACAAAGAAAAATAGCCCTAAAAAGCCTTATTTTAGAAAGCAAAGGCAGGGGAAAGGATATGAAAGTAACAGATCACATTGCAAACGCAAAAGGAGAAACCTTATTCTCATTTGAGATTATTCCACCAGTTAAGGGTAAAAATATTCAGGAACTATATGACAACATAGATCCATTGATGGAATTTAAGCCGCCCTTTATAGATGTGACTACCTCAAGGGAGGAATATGTGTATATAGATAGGGATGGCCTTTTGGATAAAAAACTGACCCGTATGCGTCCCGGAACTGTTGGAATTTGTGCGTCTATAAAGCACAAATATGATGTGGATACGGTGCCTCATGTGCTCTGCGGAGGGTTTACAAGGGAAGAAACAGAATATCTTTTGGTAGATTGCCATTATTTGGGAATTCAAAATGTAATGGCCTTAAGGGGAGATGCCATGAAAGAGGAAAAGTATTTTAATCCTATTCAGGGAGGGCATACCTATGCGACTGATTTGGTAAAACAGATCTATAATTTAAACCAGGGGAAATATTTGCATGAAGTAATTGAGACCGATGATTGTGCCGACTTCTGTATAGGGGTGGCTGGGTATCCGGAAAAGCATTTAGAGTCCCCCTCCCTTCAATCCGATTTAAAAAGGTTGAAGGAAAAGGTGAATGCAGGCGCGGACTATGTGGTGACCCAAATGTTTTTTGACAACCAGAAATATTTTGAATTTGTTGAAGCTGCAAAAGCTATGGGCATTAATGTCCCAATCATCCCGGGGATAAAACCCATTGCCATAAAAAGACATCTGCAACTACTACCACAGGTATTTAGGATAGATATTCCACAAGACCTAATAGACGCTATTGATGATTGTAAAAACAATGCTGCTGTACGTGAAATTGGGATAGAATGGGCTATTAAACAATCTAATGAGCTTAAGGCAGCTGGAGTGCCCGTACTACATTATTATTCCATGGGAAAATCGGATAATATTAAGGCGATAGCGAAGGAGGTATTTTAAAGGAAGCTATTTTTCAACAAAGGGTCATACGAGGAGTAGAAATTTGATTCTTTTATATGAATTGGTATTTTCAATGTACAACGACTAAAATCTATTTCCTATTTTTACACCCCATGAATCGAAACCTTATTCTCTCCTTCTTTTTAATTGGTACCCTTTGTTTTTCGCAGACCGATCCTGCCTCTGAAAAATATACAATAGATGTAAATCAGTTTTATGGTTCCATAATTTTACATAATCCGGATATCTCTCACCTGATCTCTGCCCACCCAGGGGGATTGATTCTTGGGGTGAATAGGAAAACCTATGGGTATGAAGAATGGGAGGCAGAGTTCAATTATCCAGACGTGGGTTATTCCTTCATCTATCAGGATATGAACAATAGTACCTTAGGGAAGAATTATGGATTGTATGCGCATTATAATTTCTATTTACTTAACAGAAATCTCCAATTCCGACTGGGACAGGGAATTGCTTACACTTCGAACCCTTATGATAAAGTAGAAAACTTCAGGAATAATGCCTATGGATCAGATTTTTTAAGTTCCACCTATCTTATGCTAAACTACCATAAGGAAAATATTTTTAAAGGTTTGGGATTTAAGGTAGGACTGTCTGTGGTACATTACTCCAATGCCAATTTTAGGGCTCCTAATACCTCTACTAATACTTTGGCCTTTAATGCTGGCCTGGTGTATGACCTTGATGGAGGGAAAACTATAGATTACCTCCCAGCCGTAGAGAAGGAAAAAATAAAAGAACCAATTCGCTATAATTTTGCCTTTAGGACGGGACTAAACGAAAGTGATGTGATCAATTCAGGACAATATCCTTTTTACATTGTTTCTGCCTATGCAGATAAAAGATTGGGAAGAAAAAGTGCACTTCAATTGGGAGGAGATGTATTTTTCTCCAATTTTTTAAAGGAATTGATCAGGTACCAATCCATAGCGTTTCCAGAATTGCAAGTTTCAGCGGATGATGATTATAAAAGAGTGGGGTTATTTGTGGGTCATGAACTTTTTATTAATCAAATTTCTGTGATCTCACAGTTGGGGTACTATGTCTATTATCCCTTTGATTTTGAAGGAAGGGTCTATAATAGAATAGGACTAAAACGATATTTTGGGGATAAATTATTTGCAGCCATCACCTTGAAATCGCACGGAGCGAAAGCAGAAGCTGTAGAATTTGGTGTTGGGATACGATTGTAATAGTAGTCCCTGTATTTTTTAGGTTTAAAATAAATAATATTCGATATCAGTAAAATCAAAAATGATGTTCAAAATATTCAAAGTAGTATCTTTTTTGTTGTTGGTTCTCCTTGCCTCTTGTAACAATGAAAACGCACCCGATTGTTTTCAAAATGCAGGAGATTTAGTATTGGAAGAAGTGTCTGTTCCTGAATTTAACAAAATAACGGTCTACGATAATGTTGAATTGATTCTTAAACAAGGTGATGTTACCATGGTAGAAATAGAAACTGGAGAGTTCTTGCGTAATGAGGTTACGGCTGAGGTAGTAGATGGTAGATTGCTCTTACGGGATACAAACGATTGTAATTTTACCCGCGACTATAACCTCACAAAGATATTTGTTACAGCTCCAAATATTGTGGAGATTAGAAGCAGTACAGGGTTCCCGATATCTAGTGATGGTGTCCTTAATTACCAAAGTATAGCACTACTTTCAGAGTCTTTTACAGTACCAGATGCAGAAAACACAAGTGGTTCTTTTGATTTGGAATTAAATTCCGAAATTGTTCGTATCGTTTCGAACGGAATTTCATTTTTTAAATTAAGGGGAAATACCGTTAACTTCAATATTACTTTTGCTGCTGGGGATTCCCGTTTGGATGCCAATGAATTGATATCGGAAAATATCAGTCTTGATCATAGGGGATCCAATGATATGCTTTTACGTCCTACCCAGTCCTTAAGGGGGACCTTGAGGGGTACGGGAGACGTTGTTAGTTATGAACGCCCTTCCTTAGTGGAGGTTGATGAAATTTATAAAGGTCGACTCATATTCCTAGATTAGGAGATCGCCATCAATCTTAAGCTTCCTATTGTTAATCTAATTAACGCACTTGCATGTAAAAATAGTTTTGATAGGATATACGTATATTTAATGCTATATGACATTTCCCCTTTTTACATATCTCAAGAATTTTTTTGTTTCTAAAAGATTATTAGGAAGAGGAATAGTTCCCGAAAACTTGTTCCAAGCAGATATTTTATTGAAAAGACTTTTTGAAGAAAAAAAGACCCCAGGTTTGGCTATTACGGTTTTAAAAGAAGGGAACATCATTTTTCAAAAAGGGTTTGGGTATGCAGATCTGGACACTAAAAAGCGGATAGACCCAAAGAAAACTATGTTTAGGATTGCCAGTGTCTCCAAGCCCATTGCTGCCACAGCCTTGGCTCATATGGTTGAAGACGGTATAATAGATCTCGACACTTCATTTTATAGGTATGTGCCCTTCTATCCGAAAAAGGAATATGATTTTACCATTCGTCAATTAGCAGGCCATACAGCTGGCATAAGAGGGTATCAAGGCAAGGAACACGGTTTGAACAAGCCCTACTCCATTAAGGAAAGCATTGAAATTTTTAAGGATTCAGAACTGCTCTTTGAACCCGGAACCAGTTACCATTATACGAGTTACGACTGGGTATTGGTATCCCTGGCCATGCAGGAGGCGAGTGGGATTCCGTTTGATGAATATGTTAGAGACAAGGTGCTACATCCTTTAAAACTGCAAAACACATTCCCTGAAGTTGCCCATAAAAGGTATCCCAAGGCGGCAACCTTCTATTCTAAGAATAGACTAGGTTTTAGAAAGTCAATCCCTGTGAATAATTGGTACAAACAGGCAGGAGGTGGTTTTCTTTCCACCTCTGATGATATTGCTAATTTTGGAAATGCCTATCTTCAAAAAAAAGCAGATAGACATTCTTGGTGCCAATTTATTAACACTGAAATGGTGAATGGTAAGCCCACGTATTATGGGTTGGGATGGCAGGTGAGTATGGATAAAAAAGGGAGGCATTTTTATGGGCATATTGGCAACGGAGTAGGAGGTTATTCTAATTTTTTTGTGTATCCAAAACAGCAAGTGGTATTCTCTATCTTGGTGAATTGTACAAATCCGAATATTCAGCAAGAGTTGGATGAGATCATAGATGAAATATTAAACACGCTGTCTCTTCTTGAATAGGTTTTAGCATTCTGGCATTCTAGCCAGATGACTTTCTTACATTCCTCCGAAAAGTTTCTTTATATTTATGCAAACCGACCAAAATGAAATATTTTTTTCATTTGTGTCGTGTAAAATTTATCAATCCAACTAAACTAATATGATACACACCGTTCGTTTACTCCTATTTACCTTTCTTTTATTGCCTTTGTTTTTATATCCTCAACGCAATAAAAAGAAAAACTCCGTACCAGAAACCATATTAATCGATAAAGATTTTAATCAGCTTAAATGGCGAAGTATAGGACCATTTAGAGGGGGTAGGAGTGTTACAAGTACAGGTGTGGTAGACCAGCCAATGACCTATTATATGGGTTCTACCGGAGGTGGGGTTTGGAAAACTGTTGATGATGGCATTACGTGGAAAAATATTTCCGATGGTTTCTTTACGACGGGAACAGTTGGTGCCATGGCTGTTGCCGAAAGTAATTCCAATATTGTGGTCGTGGGTATGGGCGAACATGCCGCTAGAGGGGTGATGACTTCAATGGGTAATGGTGTTTATAAGTCCATGGATGCAGGTAAAACGTGGAACCACATCGGACTAGAGAATAGCAGGCATATTTCTGATGTGGTTATAGATCCCAAAGACCCTAATATTATATTTATTTCCGCCCAAGGGGCGCAATACGGAGCTTCAACGGAAAGGGGTGTTTATCGGTCCAATGATGGTGGTGCTACATGGAAAAAAGTACTTTACGTGAATGATCTTACAGGGGCTTCCTCTTTAAGTATGGATATGAATAACCCTTTAATCCTCTATGCTAGTATGTGGGAACACCAGCGGTTTCCATGGACTATGGTTTCGGGGGGAGAAGGTTCTGGACTTTATAAATCCACGGACGGCGGTACCACTTGGGAAAAGATGAAAGAAGGATTGCCAAAGGAAATGGGTAAATCTGGTATTTCGGTATCACGTGCAAATTCTGAAAGGGTGTATGCAGTTGTGGAAGCCGAAGGAAAGCAAGGTGGGGTATATCGTTCGGATGATGGCGGTAAAAAATGGAAACAGACAAGTAAGGATAGGATCAATATTGCAAGGTCTTGGTATTATATGGAGATTTTTGCGGATCCCCAAAATGAAGACTGGGTGTATGTCCTAAATGCTCCTGTGACTAAATCCATAGACGGCGGTGCAAATTTTAGTCCCATTTCCACACCTCATGGCGACAATCACCATTTGTGGATACACCCAAAAAATCATGATATCATGATCAACTCCAATGATGGAGGTGCCAATGTTTCCAATAATGGAGGCAAAAGCTGGAGTACTCAAGAAAATCAGCCAACGGCACAATTTTATAGGGTCATAACGGATAATTTGGTGCCTTACAACATTTATGGAGGGCAACAGGATAATTCTTCCGTATCCATAGTGAGTAGAACTACAGATAATGGTATCGATTGGAAGGATTGGCAGCCAGCTTCGGGTTGTGAAAGTGCTTATTTGGCCTTTGATCCAAATAATCCGGATGTAATTTACGGTGGGTGTTATCAAGGAATTATTGACAAATTTCACAAGGCTTCCCAGCAATCAAAATCCATTAAAGAGTACCCAGAATTAGGGTTGGGGGTGGCGCCAGCCGATTTTAAGTTCCGCTATAATTGGAATGCCCCAATCATTGCCTCCCCTCATGACTATAATACCATTTATCATGCTGGGAACGTCGTTTTTAAAACCATGGATGGCGGTACTACCTGGGAGACTATTTCTGGTGATCTTACCAGGAATGATAAAAGCAAACAAGGACCGGGTGGCGGCCCTTATACCAATGAAGCTGCAGGGGGAGAAAATTACAATACCATCATGTATTTAGTGGAATCAACTCATGAAAAAGGAGTGCTTTGGGCCGGTTCGGATGACGGACTTGTGCATATTACCAAAGATGGTGGTACTACATGGCAAAATGTGAGTCCACCTGATTTGGGCGAGGGTATTGTAAACCATATTGAGGTTTCCCCACATAATCCTGCTATGGCATATGTGACCGTTATGAAATACAAGTTTATGGACCTTGCTCCTTATATTTATAAAACATCAGATTACGGTGCTACTTGGACTAAGGTGGTTAATGGTATTTCTGACCCACATACCTTCGTACGGGTGGTTAAGGAAGATCCAAAGAAACCGGGACTGCTTTATGCAGGGACAGAAACTGGTCTTTATATTTCCTTTAACGCAGGGGCTAATTGGCAACCTTTTCAATTGAATCTACCGGTGGTGGCCATTAATGATTTAACAATACATGACAATGATCTGATTGCTGCCACGGCAGGAAGATCGTTCTGGATCTTGGATGACCTTAGTGCCCTACAAAATACCGATTTCAATAGGGAAAGTATGATGTTGTTTAAACCTAAGGATACCTATCTTCTTTTTGGTGGTAGCAGTGATGAGCCAGTGCCTGGAATAGGACAGAATCCTAAGGAGGGTGTTACGATGGATTATTACCTGCCGATGGCAGCGGATAGTGTAGATTTAAAATTAGAAGTATTTAGAGGAGATAAGCTCATAAGGACCTATACCAATAAAAAGGCAAAAGATTTTAAATCATGGCCTGGAGGTCCGTCCAAACCTGAAGTGCTTTCCTCAAAAAAAGGTTACAATCGTTTCACTTGGGATTTTAGGACAGAAGATCTATCCGTTGTAGATAAAGTATTTTCATTGGGAGGGAATAGTGGCTACCGAGTGGGACCTGGGGCGTATTCCTTAAAGCTTACGATGGAAGGAAATATTTCCGAAACTTTGGTAACCATTATGGCGAATCCAAATATAGAAGCAAGCACTGCTGATTATGTTGAGCAGCAAGACATATTGGCCACTATAGATAAGACCATTCAGGACATGCATGAAGCTGTTAATCAAATGCGCTCCGCCAAAGGTCAAATTCAGGCCTATAAAAACTTACTAGAAAAAAATAATTCGATATCAGGCACCAAAGAATTGGTAGTATTGGGAGACTCGCTGGTAAACCGTATTGAAATGTGGGAAGAGAACCTTATACAGCCAAAACAGGAAACGTTCCAGGATGTTATCAATTTCAACAATAAATTAAGTGCGCAACTATTGCATTTGAAGGGGTATATTGATGAGGCCTATCCTAAAGTGACCCAGGGTGCGAAAACTAGATTGACGGATCTATTAGGAGAATGGAATTCCTTTAAAAAAGAGCACGATTCAATCGTAGTTGCCAAAATGAAGGCGTATAACGAGTTGTATAAGACATTGGAAATCCCCGCTTTGATTATGGGCAAATAATATTTTTTATAAGGGCATATGAATGCATAGTGAATAAAAAGAGCCTCTTCTGGAGGCTCTTTTTATTTTAAGCTTAGTGATTTTATTTTTAATTAGTTGTCAATTCTGTGAATAGACTTTCTAGATTTTTGTTCTTTCTACTTAATTGTAAGGTCTTAAGCTGATTGTCATGCGCAAAATCAAAAACAATGGGTCGCATATCTATAGAAGTGTTAAAAGTAATATCATAGACAAAGCCCATAACGTTTTTAACATGTACAACATTAGGCAACTTTAGCAAGAAGGCTTCCTCCACCCTATAATCAAATTCAACTTCTATAATTTGCTCTTCCTCAGATCTTAATTCCTCCAATTTTTTATCGGCAACTATAACTCCTTTGTTGATGATAATGACACGGTCACAAACGGCTTCTACCTCTTTCATAATATGGGTGGAGAGTAGGATGGTTTTTTCTTTTCCAATCTCTTTTATTAGTTTACGAATCTCTAAGAGTTGATTGGGATCTAAACCTGTGGTAGGTTCATCTAAGATTAACACTTTTGGATCGTGCAATAAGGCGGCCGCAAGTCCCACTCTTTGTCGGTACCCCTTGGAGAGTTGCCCAATTTTTTTATGGGATTCTGGTGTTAGGCCTGTTTGGTCAATCACAGTTTCAATTCGGTCTTTCCTAACCTTATAAACGTTGGCATTAAATGCCAAGTACTCCTTTACATACATATCTAGATAAAGTGGATTGTGTTCCGGTAGGTACCCAATACTTTTTTGCACCTCTTTTTTGTTGGTTTGCACGTTAAAAGAATTTACGGCAGCTTCCCCGCTATCTGCTAGGCTGTATGTGGTAAGAATTTTCATCAAGGTAGATTTTCCTGCACCGTTAGGACCTAAGAATCCAACAATTTCACCTTTCCCGATGGTAAAGGATATATTTGACAGTGCTTTTTGAGAACCAAAACTTTTAGAGATGTTTTTGACCGTTATGGACATAAAAATAATTTTAACCAAAAATAAAGCAAATTAACGAAACAGAGATTTCTAAATACAACTAGATAGCGTTTGTATGCGTTGGTGTTTGTGGTTAAAGAATTCATACCTGTGGTAGGCTTAGTGTTCGTTCAATCATTTTGAGATTCCATTATTCGTAATTAAAGTTCTTTTTTAGGGGCTTATACGTGGCGATTGTTTAATTAATTAGAATATTTAAAAAAAGAATCTCATAAAAGCTGAATTTTAAATATAATATTTACCTTAGCTGAAGATTATATAGGAAAATGACAAAGCAATATATCTGGAACGGTTTTTATTTCTACTTCTTTTTTAAGAGAAGTACGGGACTGTTCTAGCATATTTTAAAAATATAGATAGCAAAAAAGTCCCGTGAAAACAGGGACTTTTTTTTTGGCCCAAACTTAAGCGGTGTTCTTTTTTTATATTAATAAATATTCCCTTGTAAAATAGGGTAGGACAATCATAATGGCATTGAGAATAGCAATACAGGGAATAAAAGGATCCAACCACCACCAGGTGGCTAGGGATTACTTTGGTGATGACATAAACCTGGTGGAATGTATGTCCTTTGATGGGCTGGTAGATCAATTACTCCAAAATAAAGCGGATAAGGGCGTAATGGCCATAGAAAACTCTATCGCAGGCTCCATCATTCCTAATTACGCTTTGGTGTATAAAAATAACCTGCACATTATTGGGGAGCATTATTTAAACATCCACCACCATTTAATGGTGCTCAAGGGACAAAAAATGGAGGATATCCAAGAAGTGCATTCTCATCCCATGGCTTTGTTGCAATGCAAGGAATATTTTAGAGATTATCCTACTACAAAACTAGTGGAGGATGTAGATACTGCAGAAACAGCCAAGAGAATTCAGGAGGGACAATTAAAGTATATCGCTGCGATTGCTCCTAAAGTAGCGGCAGAACTATATGACTTGGAAATTATCGCTTCTGAAATACAGACTATTAAAAACAATTCAACAAGGTTTATCATTGTCAAAACACAAAATAAGGTACTCCCTGAAGAAGAAATAAATAAAGCTTCCCTCAGGTTTTTGACCGATCATAAAAGGGGAAGTTTGGCGGCGGTATTAAATGTGATGAGCGACTGCAACCTTAACCTAACAAAAATTCAATCCTTGCCCGTAATAGAACGTCCTTGGAAATATTCCTTTTTCGTGGATGTCACTTTTGATTCTTATGCACATTACGCCAAAGCAAAATCGCTTTTAGAGATTATGTCTGAAGAATTTAAGGTTTTGGGGGAATATAAAAATGGAAGAAACTTATGATTGCTGCAGATAGATTAAAATCAGTTGAAGAATACTACTTCTCCAAAAAATTAAGAGAGGTTAGAGGATTGATGGCCGAAGGGAGGCCTATTATTAATATGGGAATAGGTAGCCCAGACCTTGCTCCTTCAAAGGAAGTTATTGAGGCTTTGCAGGAATCTGTGAATGGTGCCAATGCGCATCAATATCAAAGCTATCAGGGACTACCAGAATTGAGGGAGGCGTTTGCTTCATTTTATCACGCAAAATTTGGGGTCACTGTGAACCCGGCTAACGAGGTGTTGCCATTGATGGGATCTAAGGAAGGAATTATGCATATCAGCATGGCATTTTTGAACCCAGGGGATGAAGTATTGATTCCTAATCCAGGATATCCTACCTATTCTTCAGTCACCAATTTAGTAGGGGCCACACCCAGATATTATGATTTGGTGGCGAAAAATGAATGGTTTCCCAACTTAAAAGCACTAGAAAAGCAAGATCTAACAAAAGTGAAAATTATGTGGACCAGTTACCCACATATGCCTACGGGTGCTACAGCATCTGAAGATCAGTTAGAAGATTTGGTAGCCTTTGCCAAGCGGAATAATATTCTTTTGGTAAATGACAATCCTTACAGTTTTGTGCTCAACCAAAGGCCTATCAGTATTTTAGGAGTGGAAGGTGCTATGGAAGTAGCAATGGAACTAAATTCTTTAAGTAAGACCTTTAATATGGCCGGATGGCGTGTAGGGATGGTATTGGGTAGCAAGAATCATATAGATGAGGTTTTAAAGGTGAAGAGCAATATGGATTCTGGTATGTTTTATGGCATACAGAAAGGGGCAATTGCTGCACTCGAAAGTAGTGATGCTTGGTTTGACAAACTGACGCAAGTATATAGTTCCAGAAGAAATTTAGTTTTCCAATTGGCAGATAAGCTAAGCTGTACTTATGATGATCAAACTGCAGTGGGTATGTTTGTTTGGGCAAAATTACCTGCAGGTATAAGCTCAGCAGAAGCATTTATTGATGAGATATTATATGACAAGAATATATTTATAACCCCTGGGACCATTTTTGGAAGTAATGGAGAAGGGTATATCAGGTTTTCACTTTGTGTTACAGAAGATAAAATTAAGGAAGCAATAAGTAGATTTTAAAGAGATGAACGTATTTATAATTGGTATAGGATTAATCGGTGGTTCCATGGCCAAGGATATCAAAAATTTTGATCCAGAGGCAAAAATATATGGGATAGACACTAATGAGACCCATTTGGAAGAGGCATTATCACTAGGTTTGATAGATTATAGTGCCACATACCAAGATTTGTCTATAGCAGATGTGGTCATTGTTTCTATTCCTGTTGATGTTATGGTTTCAGAGCTTCCCAAAGTGTTGGATGTCGTAAATGATGATGCAGTGGTGTTGGACGCAGGTTCTACAAAGGCTTTAATTTGCAGTACGCTGGAGCATCATCCTAAAAGGAGGAATTTCCTGGCATGCCATCCTATTGCTGGAACTGAGTTTTCAGGACCTTCGGCAGCTATTAATGGATTGTATGAAGGAAAAACGAATATAATTTGTGAGGTAGAAAAAACAGCTTTTAAGTTGCAGGAAAGAGCCTTAGAAATATTTCAAAAATTAGGAATGCGGATCCGGTATATGAATCCAGAAGCGCATGACAAACATATTGCCTATGTCTCCCACCTGTCGCATATAAGTGCATTTATGTTAGGAAAAACGGTAATTGAAAAAGAAAAGAATGAGCGGGATATTTTTGACATGGCTGGGAGTGGATTTGAAAGCACAGTGCGCTTGGCAAAAAGTTCTCCGGCAATGTGGACGCCAATTTTTAAGCAGAACAGAGAAAATGTAATTGAAACTTTGGAAGAATATATCCTTAATTTGGAAGCTTTCAAGAAGATGATTGAAGAGGGTGATTACGAGGGCATTTATAACGAAATGAGTAGTACTAATAGAATTAAAGAAATACTGAACGGAATACCCCTAAATAAAAATTAGAATACAAAAAATGGAAAATTCAAAACAAATGAGAACATGGTTGGACGATATGAAATTGGACCATCCGTTAGTAATCGCTGGACCTTGTAGTGCGGAGACTGAAGAGCAAGTATTAAAAATTGCACATGAGTTAAAGGATAGTGATGTGAACTATTTCCGCGCAGGAATATGGAAGCCAAGGACCCGTCCAGGCATGTTTGAAGGTGTTGGGGCCATAGGCCTAAAGTGGTTGAAAAAAGTAAAAGAAGAAACGGGTATGAAAACTGCTACGGAAGTAGCTAATAAAGCCCATGTGGATTTAGCCTTGGAGCACGATGTAGATTTGCTTTGGATAGGGGCACGCTCAACCGTGAGTCCTTTTATCATGCAGGAAATAGCAGATGCTTTGGAAGGCACCGATAAAATAGTATTGGTGAAAAACCCAATCAATCCAGATTTGTCACTTTGGCTGGGAGGCATCGAAAGATTATATACGGCCAACATTAAAAATTTGGGTGCAATCCACAGGGGTTTTTCCACGTACGAAAAGACGAAGTACAGAAATATTCCAGAGTGGCAATTGGCGATTGAATTTCAAAACAGATTTCCCGATTTGCCTTTAATCAATGATCCATCACACATTACAGGGAAGAGGGACATGATTTTTGATGTGTCACAAACTGCCTTGGATCTAAACTTCGATGGTTTAATGATAGAAACGCATTATGATCCTGATAATGCATGGAGTGATGCGGCACAGCAAGTGACACCAACGGTTTTGAAACAAATAATGAGGGATCTAAAAATTAGAAAAGAAACTAATTCAGAGGAGGATTATACCAAAGAGCTAAGCAATCTTAGGGCTCAGATAGACGTTATTGATAATCAGTTGTTAGATATTTTAGGGAAAAGGATGAAAACTTCCGATGGCATTGGAGCCCTGAAAAAGAAGAAGAATGTTGCCGTTCTTCAGTCTACCAGATGGAATGAAATTTTGGGCAAAATGATCTTGGAAGGAGAATCAAGAGGATTGAGTGAGGAGTTTGTGCTAAAAATGTTCAAGGCCATCCACCAGGAATCTATTAACCATCAGGAAAAGATTATCAACGGGTAATTTAAATTTGATATAAAAAGAGCCCCGCACTTATGGCGGGGCTTTTTTATGTCTAAAAATATTATTTTTTAAAGATGTATCGAGTTATAAAAATTCCTTGGCCATCACCTTTTCCGCCTTCACTTTCAACTCCACTGGTCACAAAGGCAAGTTCCCAACCTTCGGCAACCATGGCATTTATTTTTGAGGTGATCAAAGCATCATTGGCGGCAATATTCTGGAAACGGATCCCTCCAATGTTGAAGAAGTTTAACAATTTTGTTTCTTCAAAATTCTTCACTCGAATCTCGCTACGATCTGACTTGTTTCTTGTATTGTCGTCTTCAGTTTGTTCACTTGTGTATTCCCTATAATCCTTTTCTTCGGTGGCACTGATAATTCTGGATCGTCCTAAACCGTTCGGTACGATTGATTCTACACTGGTGATTACCTTAAATTGTTGTGCACTTACTTCTGTTTTGGCCATAAGGACCAAACATGCGATTACCAATAGTTTATTCATAATATATTAAATAGTTGGTTTATAATAGATTATGAAACGCCATAAATCCATGGGTAGTATAAAAGGAATGTCGTTTCTTTGTAAAAATTAAAACCGTAAAATTGAATGTTAGGAATCGTTTATAAATCTACAGGGAGTTGGTATACCGTAAAGGCCAATGATGGTGAGTTTTATGAATGTAAGATAAAAGGAAAATTTAGGATCCAAGGGATCAAAAGCACCAATCCAATTGCTGTTGGGGATAAAGTAAATTTTGAGGTGGAGCATATTGGAGATGAGACCATGGGCATCATCTCTGAAATTTCTGATAGAAAGAATTATATCGTCCGTAAATCTGTAAACCTCTCCAAACAGACCCATATTATTGCTTCTAATTTAGATCAGGTATTTCTTATGGTCACCCTGAACAATCCAACTACTTCCACCAGTTTTATAGATCGTTTTTTGGTTACCTCAGAAGCCTATCAGATCCCTGCCGTTATACTTTTTAATAAAATAGACACCTATGCCGAGGATGAATTGGGAGAGGTTAAATATATGGCAGCGGTTTACAGGGAAGTAGGGTATACCTGTTTGGGTATTTCTGCTAAAACCGGAAAAAATGTGGAAGAGGTCAAAGAAATGATGAAGGGTAAAACCAGCATGTTTTCTGGCCATTCCGGTGTGGGTAAATCTACTTTGATCAATGCCATAGATAAGGACTTGGATCTGAAAACCGCGGCAATATCTCTACAACATCTACAAGGTCAGCATACCACTACTTTTGCTGAAATGTTCGATATGGATTTCGGAGCTAGGATCATAGACACTCCTGGAATAAAAGGATTTGGTATCGTAGACATGGAGAAAAGCGAGATCGGAAATTATTTCCCAGAATTCTTCAAGTTAAAAAACCAGTGCAAATTTAATAATTGCCTTCATTTGGATGAGCCCAAATGCGCGGTAAAGGAGGCCTTAGATAATGATGAGGTTTCTTGGAGTAGGTATAGAAGTTATGTGCAAATGGTAACCGGGGAAGAAGAAAATTACAGAACGGATATTCATAGTAAAAAATAAATGAGGGCTATAGTACAAAGGGTCTCCAAAGCGAGTGTAACTGTTGACGGGGAAGTGATTTCTAAAATCGACAATGGCCTATTAATTTTATTGGGCATCGAGGACGCAGATGAACAAGAAGATTTGGAATGGTTGTCTAGAAAAATTGTCAACCTGCGGATTTTTAACGATTCGGAAGGCGTAATGAACCAATCCCTAATTGAAAATGGTGGCAATGTCATTGTTGTGAGCCAATTTACCTTGCACGCTTCCACAAAAAAAGGGAATAGACCCTCCTATATCAAAGCTGCAAAACCAGTAGTAGCGATTCCCTTGTACGAAAAGTTTGTCACCCAAATGGAGCAGGATTTAGGACAAAAAGTTGGGACAGGCATATTTGGTGCAGATATGAAGGTGGAACTTGTTAATGATGGTCCGGTGACCATTGCAATCGATACAAAAAATAAGGAATAATGAACATACAAAATTCACAAAAAGCGGTAGACGAGTGGATCAAGGCCCATGGGGTGCGTTATTTTAATGAGCTTACCAATATGGCTCAATTGACGGAAGAGGTTGGGGAAGTGGCTCGCATTATTGCTAGGCGTTATGGCGAACAAAGTGAAAAGGAATCCGACAAGGATAAGGATCTCGGGGAGGAATTGGCAGATGTTCTTTTTGTGGTTCTGTGTTTGGCCAACCAAACAGGGATAGATTTGCAACAATCTTTTGATAAAAAGTTAGATCTCAAGACCAAGAGGGATCATGACCGCCATCATGGCAATGAAAAGCTGAAATAGTTTTATATTCACGGTACATTTTTTCGGGATACCTCAAGTCTACGGTCTACATTGACCATGGCCTATGGCAAACCCTAAATCTTTTAAATATTAGTATATTGAGGCTACATCTATCTGCACCTGCGTCACGTAAAATAATAACGGGTATCAAAATTACCGGCTCCAAAAGTGAGTCCAATCGCTTATTGTTGTTACAGGCTTTGTTTTCAAATATTGAAATAGCTAACATTTCCAATTCGGATGACGCCCAAGTCATGCAGCAGGGTTTGAAAATCTCCGAAGGGGAAGTTGATATCCATCACGCTGGGACCGCCATGCGGTTTTTAACGGCCTATTTTTCTACTCAAGAGGGTAAGGAGGTTGTGCTTACAGGTTCTCAACGGATGACCGAAAGACCTATAAAGGTTTTGGTAGAGGCGCTAGAGAGCATAGGTGCTGATATTTATTATGTTAAAAATGAGGGATATCCCCCAATAAAAATTAAAGGGAAGACCCTTGAAAAACATAAAGTGAGCTTACCAGCTGATATCAGCAGTCAGTACATTTCTGCATTGTTATTGATTGCTCCCAGTCTAAAAAATGGCTTGGAGTTAGAATTAATGGGGATGATAACTTCCGTTCCCTATATTAAAATGACCTTGGCCTTATTATCACAAGCTGGGATAGAGAATTCTTTTGAAGGGAATACCATTGTGGTGAAACCTAAAAAGGTAGTTTCTAAAATGAAAATGGTAGTGGAGTCCGACTGGAGTTCAGCATCTTATTTTTACAGTATTGTGGCCCTTTGTGATGTGGGCACGGAAATCACCTTGTCTGCTTATAAAGAGGACAGTTTGCAAGGGGACAGTATTCTAGCGCAGATTTATACCCAATTTGGCGTGGAAACAATATTTGATGGCCATGAAATTTGCCTTAAAAAAAATAAAAATATAACTAAGGGCTCATCCATAACCTTGGATCTGGCTAATGCCCCGGATATTGCTCAAACTATTGCTGTAACTTGTTTTGGGTTGGGAATGGCCTGTTACTTAGAAGGGCTACATACCTTAAAGATAAAGGAAACGGATAGGTTAGAAGCATTACAAACGGAATTGTCCAAGCTGGGTGCCTCCATTTCGGTAACCGATAAATCACTGACATTGAAGACGTCACATGAAATCCAAAAAGATGTGGCCATAAACACCTATAATGACCATAGAATGGCGATGGCATTTGCCCCTTTGGCATTAAAACAGAACCTCTTTATCAATAATGCGGAAGTGGTTTCCAAATCCTACCCCGACTTTTGGAACGATCTTAAAAAGTTACAATTCGGCATCAAAGAATCTTAATTTACATTTAAAGAGGCATTTACTTGACAACGCCCCTTTCAGGGTTGTATATTTGCATCCGCTAAAAGCGTCACTAAAAAATTATCGATGAAATTATCACATTTTAATTTTGAGCTTCCAAATGAATTATTGGCGGAATATCCTTCGGAAAATAGGGATGAGTCCAAATTGATGGTAGTTCATAGAGAGACTGGAAAAATAGAGCATAAAATGTTTAAAGACCTGATCAATTATTTTGATGAGGACGATGTAATGGTGCTTAATAATACCAAGGTTTTTCCAGCCCGTTTATATGGGAATAAAGAAAAGACCGGTGCTAGGATTGAAGTATTCTTGTTAAGGGAATTGAACGAAGAACAACGTCTCTGGGATGTTTTGGTGGACCCTGCGCGTAAAATAAGAATTGGAAATAAGCTTTATTTTGGTGATGATGAAAGCTTAGTCGCAGAAGTTATAGATAATACGACCTCTAGAGGTAGGACTTTACGTTTTTTATATGACGGATCCTATACTGATTTTAGAAGGAAATTAAGGGAATTGGGAGAGACACCACTTCCTAAATATATCAAGAGAGCAGTAGAACCTGAAGACGAACAGCGTTACCAGACCATTTATGCCAAGCATGAGGGTGCGGTTGCGGCTCCAACTGCTGGTTTGCATTTTTCCAAGCACCTATTAAAACGATTGGAGATAAAGGGTATAAAGTTTGCTGAGGTTACCTTGCACGTTGGTTTGGGAACTTTTAACCCTGTTGAGGTAGAAGATCTGTCCAAGCATAAAATGGATAGCGAAGAGCTCATCATAGATGAGAAGTGTACGGAAATTGTGAACAACGCCAAGAAAAAAAAGCAAAGAGTCTGTGCCATAGGTACTACTGCGATGCGTGGATTGGAGAGCGCAGTATCATCCAACCATACATTAAATACATTTGATGGATGGACAAACAAATTTGTTTTTCCACCTTATGAATTCAGCATTGCAACAGCTATGGTCACCAATTTTCATTTACCTAAGTCAACCTTGTTGATGATGGTATCGGCATTTATGGGGCATGACCTAATGAAAAAAGCTTATAAGGAAGCCATCATGGATGGTTATAAGTTCTATTCCTACGGGGATGCTATGTTGATTATATAATTTTTTCATAAAGAATGGAGGTCCCGTCTTTTCCTTGCACTACTTAGGGATAGACGGGATTTTTTATAAAATAGTATTGCTGCAAAGAAATGGAAATGGTTAAAAAGAAAGACATACGGGCACTCACCAAGGAACAGCTAAGAGATTTCTTCGTTAGCGAAGGTGACATGGCGTTCAGAGGCAACCAAGTTTATGAATGGCTATGGCAGAAGGCGGCACATTCTTTTGAGGCTATGACCAACATTTCTAAAGAGACCCGCCAAATGATGGAAGCTAATTTTGTGATCAACCACATTAAGGTAGACCAAATGCAGCGCAGTAGTGATGGGACCATTAAAAACGCTGTACGACTTCATGATGATCTTGTAGTAGAATCAGTTCTTATTCCCACAAAAACACGCACAACGGCCTGTGTTTCTAGTCAGGTGGGTTGTAGTTTAGATTGCAAATTCTGTGCTACGTCACGTTTAAAACGTATGCGAAATTTAAATCCGGATGAGATTTATGATCAGGTGGTGGTCATAGATAATGAAAGCAGATTGTATTTTGATAGACCATTGAGCAATATTGTTTTTATGGGTATGGGAGAGCCTTTAATGAATTATAACAATGTTCTTAAGGCCATAGAAAAGATAACTTCTCCAGAAGGTTTGGGGATGTCGCCAAAAAGAATCACCGTTTCTACCTCTGGGGTTCCTAAAATGATTCGGAAAATGGCCGATGAGGAAGTGAAATTTAAGTTGGCAGTTTCCCTTCATTCGGCAATAGATGATATCCGAACTTCGATTATGCCCTTTAATGCCACATTTACCCTAGCCGATTTAAGGGAGTCCCTGCAATACTGGTATAGTAAAACCAAAAGCAGAATTACTTATGAATATGTGGTATGGGAAGGAATTAATGACCAACAGAAGGATGTGGATGCCCTTGTTGATTTTTGCAAATTTGCACCATCCAAGGTCAATCTAATAGAGTACAATCCTATTGATGATGGGGAATTTCGTCAGGCTTCAAATAATGCGATTGAGCGTTATGTCCACACTTTAGAGCGAAATGGGATAACGGTCACGGTGCGCAGGTCTAGGGGAAAGGATATTGATGCAGCTTGCGGTCAATTGGCCAATAAACAATAGCCCCGTAATTATCCTGCTAGGTATTATTTAGGGCTAAAAAGAATTGATTTAAGATCAATTGGTTGCAGATAACCGCCAATTTTCATTTTTTCTAACCGATTATCCAAGTTGTGGTGAAAGCCTTTTATTTTTACTTAATTTTACTGCGTCAAATCTATTCCAAACCAAATTGGAAAAAAATACTTTGTGAAAGTTGTAAACCAGATTAGGGAGCCAATCAATCAAGAAATGGAACTTTTTGAAAAAAAGTTCTATGAATCTATGTCCTCTAAGGTGGCCTTGCTTAACAGAATCACTTATTATATAGTGAATAGGAAGGGGAAACAAATGCGTCCTATGTTTGTTTTTTTGACCGCCAAAATAGTTTCTGAAGGGAGTATTAACGAGCGCACTTATCGTGGGGCTTCTGTTATAGAATTAATCCATACCGCCACCCTTGTCCATGATGATGTAGTTGATGATAGTAATAAGCGACGTGGTTTTTTCTCCATCAATGCCCTATGGAAAAATAAGATTGCGGTTCTGGTTGGGGACTATCTCCTTTCCAAAGGCCTTTTATTGTCTATAGATAACGGTGATTTCGATCTTCTTAAAATCATTTCGGTAGCAGTGCGGGAAATGAGCGAAGGGGAGTTATTACAGATAGAAAAGGCAAGAAGGCTAGATATTACTGAGGTCGTATATTACGAGATTATCAGACAGAAAACCGCCACTCTTATTGCGGCTTGTTGTAGTCTGGGAGCCTGTTCTGTAAAACCAGAATCTGAAGAAGTGGAAACTTTTAGAAAATTTGGGGAATTGATAGGAATGGCCTTTCAGATCAAAGACGATCTTTTTGATTACGGTACGGAGCAAATAGGAAAGCCTACTGGTATTGACATCAAGGAACAAAAAATGACATTGCCCCTGATCCATGTTCTCAATAAGGTGAACGAAAAGGACAGAAAGTGGTTAATAAACTCTATTAAAAACCACAACAAGGATAAGAAACGTGTAAGAGAAGTCATCGCTTTTGTGAAATCGAATGGCGGATTGGATTATGCGGTTGAAAAAATGCTAGACTTCAAAACAGAAGCCCTGGATCTCCTAGAGTCGTATCCAGACTCCCCATACAAAACTTCACTCGTGCTTATGGTGAATTATGTGGTAGAGCGTAAAAAATAAATTGTAAACTTATTTAGTAGTGTAATTTTGACAGACTATCTTCTTAAAGAGAATGGTCTAGCAACACAATGATAAAATTTGATTATTTTATAGTGACCTAACTATCTATAAATGAGGTTTTTTAAAATTAATTAACTTTTTTAACTCCTCCTAGGCAACCTTTTTTCATTTTAACTCGTCTATAGAAATAGAAATCAATACTAAAGCGCTTTGAAAATAATAACCTTTTACACTAACGAAAAATTGCTGATTAAAAAGGCGGCATCAGGTAAGCGAGAGGCACAGCAATGGTTGTATGAAAAACATGCTCCAAAAATGCTGAGTGTGTGCAGGCAGTATATTAGAGATCTTCATTTTGCTGAAGATGTAATGGTTCAAGGATTTTTAAAGGTTTTCACCCATTTGAATAAGTTTAAGTTTGAAGGTAGTTTTGAAGGTTGGATTAGAAAAATAATGGTTAGGGAATGTATTTCCTATCTAAGGAAACGCCATCCTATCATTTTTGACGGGGAGATTCTTGAAAATCATGTACAGGATTATGTTTCCATTGGGTCAGAATTGGAAGTTGAGGAAATACAAACTTTAATAGACGGATTGCCAGAAGGATATAAATTGGTCTTTGGACTCTATGCATTGGAGGGCTACAAGCACAGTGAAATAGCAGAAATGCTTCAAATATCTGAAAGTACGTCAAAGTCACAATTGTTCAAAGCAAGGAAAAGATTGCAGGAGGAACTAAAAGCTTTAGAATTGTCCGAACGAACACATTCACACTAGTTTTTGGACAGTGGAAATTTGAGAATTTATTTGACAAAATTTCAAAGCTTATGCTAATCCCATAGGGTAGTTAAAAAATAAAATAATAATTATGGCACCAATGAAGTTTGAAGAAAAGATGAAAGAAAAGCTCGATCAGCGCACTATAAGGCCATCGGATAAGGCTTGGGAAACAATAGTCTCCCAATTGAATTCTCACAAAGGGTCTAGTAGAAAGAATTCGCTCTTATGGTATGGCATAGCCGCTGGTTTTACTGGAATTATTTTCGTTTCTGTCATCTATTTTATAAATCAAGATCCTTTACCCATTGATCAATTTAATGTGGTGGATATAGAGAAATTGACGGTCCCTACAGAAAAGGTACCACTCGGAAAAAGTGATGCGGAGCAGCAAATGACCCTAGGATCAAAAGAAAATTCAGTGTTGAAAAACGAACCGAAAAACACTATAAGTAACGCTGTAATGAATGTTAAGAACAGTAAAAAGGACTATTTAAATAGTAGGTCTAATTCAGATAGGGCCATGGACATTGCCCAACAGGCTAAAAAGGAGAATCTGTCAGCTCAGACCAATGAGGTCATCAGCGGCAAAATAGTCCAACTGGTGGAGCAAATGGAATTACTAGAAAAAAATCAAATGGAGGTGACCAATGCTGAAATAGATTCCCTATTAAGAAGGGCTCAACAGGAAATAATTCAAGAGCAGCTATTTCAAAAAGGCAAGACCGTGGATGCCTATGCTTTGCTAACGCAGGTGGAAGGCGAAATGGACCAGTCCTTTAGGGACCAGATTTTTGATGCCCTACGCGAAGGATTTTTCAAGGTGCGTACTGCTGTAGCCTCTCGAAACGAATAAAAGTATACTAAAAAATTCATCAATCATTAATCAAGTGCCTCTATCAACCCATTCCAAAAGGGATGGGGATGGAGAGGTGTGCAAATCAGAACAATTATGAGAACATTAAGCATGTTATTAGCAATGATGGTCATGTTGATCATTACAGAAAGTACAATGGCCCAAGAAGTCCGAAAGGATAAGGTTGCGATATTGAAAAATTCTAAAACTAAGGTTGCTGAGCAGGAAAAGGAAGCCTTAAAGGGAGAGATATTGGAGATCATCAAACGCTTCGAGGCTAAAGAGATTACGGAAGTAGAAGCTCAAAACCTAAAAGAGGAGGCAGCAAAGAAAAGGGCGTTGAATATAGAAAATAGATTGGCTATCATTGAGAATGAAATAGCGCTTCTAGAGCGAAATGCTGAGGGGGGGTATCCCATGGTGTCTTCGGATACCTTACGATGGAAACTCAGTTTAGGGGTTGATTTTGATGATAAACCCTTATTGTCCATCAGAACAAAAGAAAAGAACGATATCCCAGAATATGATCGTCGTACCTATTCAGATTTCGTAATGGCCGTAGGTTTGAACAATGCATTAACTGATGGGCAGGGATTAGAGGATACTCCATATAAGATAGGTGGAAGTCGATTTTTTGAGTTAGGCTGGGCATGGCGTACAAGAATTTTTGAAAATTCAAATTTTGTAAGATTGCATTATGGATTTTCTTTTCAATTTAATGGCTTGAAACCAAATGATAATAGCTATTTTGAAACTAATGGAGATCAGACCAATTTAGAAGTATTTCCGTATGACCTTAAGAAAGCTAAATTGAGAATGGATAATCTGGTTTTTCCAATTCACTTGGAGTTTGGACCTTCTAAAATCAATAAAACAGAGAATACCATTCGCTACTCCTTGGACAAGCAATTTAGAATTGGAGTGGGAGCCTATGGTGGGGTTAATATGGGGACTCGTCAGAAATTGAAATACGAAATTGAGGGAGATGATGTGAAGGATAAGCTTAAAAGAGGGTATAACACCACTAATTTTATTTATGGTTTAAGTGCCTATACTGGTTTTGGGGGCACCTTACTCTATCTGAAATATGATTTAAATCCCATTTTTAAAAATGCGGAGGTAGAGCAGCATAACATTTCTTTAGGATTAAGGTTTGATCTGTAATATGAAATAGTTTTTAAAACCCAATGGCGGGTTAATTGCTGTTGATGGCCCGCCTTATTTCTGCGGTAAATTCATTCTCATTATAGGCTTTTTTTGCAGTGGCAGCATTCTACAAAATGGGTGGTATTGATTTTAAAGATGGATATCCAGAAGAGATGAAAATAGGTGGGGATTGAAATAGCGGTTAGGGTATTGGTTTGATGGCAATAAGAAGAAGAAACACCTTTTAACACGTTGGTTTCCCCTGTGCCAGTTTTGGTACCTAGAAATAAAATCATTTATGATTAAAATTTATATAAATGTTCTGCCGAACTAGCGTAAAGTTATGGAATAGATTTATCTTTCAAAAGCGCTCCTATTTTGTTACATTTAACCCTTCTATAAACTACAGCTTTGATTTCAAAATCTACCATAGACCAAGTATACGAAACTGCTAGATTGGAAGAGGTAATTGGAGATTTTGTACAGCTCAAAAAATCTGGTTCCAATTTCAAGGGCCTTAGTCCTTTCACAGATGAAAGGTCACCTAGTTTTATGGTCTCTCCCGTAAAACAGATATGGAAAGATTTTTCCAGTGGCAAGGGAGGGAATGTTGTGGCATTTTTAATGGAACACGAACATTTTACGTATCCAGAGGCTATAAAATATTTGGCTAAAAAGTACAATATTGAAATTGAGGAGACCGAACAGAGCAATGAACAGAAAGAGGAGGCCAACGAAAGGGAAAGCATGTACCTGGTCTCTGAATATGCTCAAAAATATTTCACGGAAACCCTAAAGAAGACAGAATTGGGTAAGGCCATAGGCCTAAGCTATTTCAAGGAGCGGGGTTTTACCGATGAGATCATAGACCAATTTGGTTTGGGGTATTGCTTGGATCAATGGGATGCCTTTACACAAAATGCCTTGGATAAGGGTTATCAGCTGAAATATCTAGAAAAAACAGGGCTCACTATCGTAAAGGAAAATGAAGGTAGTGGAGAATCCAAAAAATTTGATAGGTTCAAGGGAAGGGTCATGTTTCCCATTCATTCTATGAGTGGACGGGTTTTAGGATTTGGAGGTCGAATCCTGACCAATGATAAAAAAGCAGCGAAGTACTTAAACTCACCTGAAAGCGATATCTATCATAAAAGTAAGGTACTCTATGGGATATTCCATGCCAAACAGGCCATCGCCAAAGAGAATAATTGCTATTTAGTTGAAGGATATACTGATGTGATCCAATTTTACCAACGCGGAATTCACAATGTGGTTGCATCAAGTGGAACTGCACTGACGCCAGATCAAATTAGATTGGTGAATAGGCTTACCAAAAACATCACTGTTTTGTTCGATGGTGACGCAGCTGGATTGCGGGCATCTTTGCGTGGAATTGATCTTATTTTGGAACAGGGTATGAATGTAAAGATCTGTACTTTTCCTGAAGGGGAAGACCCAGACAGTTTTTCTAAAAATAATACTTATGAGACTGTTATTACTTACCTGCAGGACAATTCTAAAGACTTTATACAGTTCAAGGCATCGCTTCTGGTTAAAGAAGCGGCCAATGATCCCATAAAAAGAGCTGATACGGTAAGGGATATAGTCAATAGTATTTCTAAGATTCCTGATCGGATCAAAAGGGAAATCTACATTCAGGAATGCGCCAGTATCATGAAAATCTCGGAAGCAGTGCTCTTTAATACTTTGGCGCAGATTGGGAAAAAAGATAGTGCTGAGGCGGCCAAAAACGCACCTCAAAAACAAAGGGCTTTTGAGGTTGTTAAGAACGATAAAAAGGATATTGTAAAGGTAGATGTGCAATATGAGTTGGAACGTAAACTGATAGAGCTCTTGTTGTTATATGGTAACCAGAAGCAAAAGTTTGAAGATTTAATCCTTAAGGAGAATGAGTTCGGGGATTTAGTTTTGGAACCCGAAGTATCCGAGGCCAAAGTGTATGAAAAAATATATCTAGATCTTCAAGAAGATGAGATAGAACTTACCCATGAGCAATTTAAAAACATCTATTACAAATTAATAGAGGGCCTTAATGAAAAAGAGGATTTTGCCATCAATAGTTTTATGGCAGAGCTAGACCAAGAGCTAGTATCCGAAATTTCTTCTATATTAATGGAAGAAGAAAAGTATATGTTGCACGATTGGGAACGAAAGGATATTTATCCTAAAGAGAAAGGAGTAGGGGTTGCACAATTGGTTAGTGAAACCATACTTACCCTTCGTTGTTTTTTGATCAAGAGAAGAATAGACGTCCTACAACAAAATACCCAAAATATGGAGGAAGACCATAGAGAAATTCTTGAAGAAATCATGAACTACTTACAATTGAACAAGTTGTTGAACAAAAAACTCAACAGGGTGCTTTCTTAATTTTTTACATTAAAAAAAAGCCATGGTTTCCTATGGCTTTAGAATATCTATTTAGTGCAATCCTAATAAAGCTCCAAGGCCTTTGCTTGTTGCAGTAAATCTACAAGATTGTCTACATTTAATTTCTTCATCAATCTAGCTTTGTAGGTGCTAACCGTTTTTTCGTTGAGGTTTAAGCCTAATGCCACATCCTTATTTCTTTTACCACTCGCAAGTAATTTTAAGACTTCAACTTCTCTAGAAGATAGTTTTCTGAAAAATCTTCTGGGTTTTTGGGTGCCTTCGTCAAAAGCTAGTCTCTGTGCTAATTCATTGGTAATAAACATATTGCCTTTACTAACCTTTCTTGCAGCTGAGATAATGTAATCTATATCGGCCATTTTTGATAAATAACCATAAGCGCCCGCCCTAATGGTACTAAGTGCATAAACATCCTCTGATTGTCCGCTGTAGATCAAAACTTTAACATCAGGAAAATCCTGTTTTATTTTTCTCAAAGCGGCAATCCCATTGATTTCAGGAATATCCATTTCAAGGATAACCACATCAGGAGTAACTTTTTCTAATTTCTCAAATAATTCAGTTGTACTCGAAACGTCATCAATGACTTCAAAATCTGAAGTAGCATCTAATACGTGTTTGATGCCCATCCGGACAATAGGATGATTATCTGCAATTAAAACTTTTATCATTATGCTTTGTTTTATAGATCTTAACATCTATTACTTCATCACGCCAAAAAATACTGACAAGTAATGTAAGGTTAAAATTTTTAATTCCTTAAACAAATGTTAGTTATTTTTAACAAATCACCCATTTTTTAAGATTTTATTCGTCTTATTTACTCTATTTTCTGCTAAGCGGCTATTTTAGGGCAATGGGTATCTCACAAACGGGTATAGGAATCATCTTATGCCAATTTGCTGAATTAAATTTATTAAAGATACGGAAAACCTCTTTTTCTCTGCCGTTAAAATCACCTTCTTCTTTTCCTTCTTCCTTCATTTTCATAACCCATTCCAATTCAGGGTATGATGCCCCAATTTGGTCCTCATCCGTTCGGTCGTCTCCCCAAAGTCCGTCTGTTGGTGCTGCTTTTATTATTTCTTGATTAATTCCAAGCACTTTTGCAATGTCGTAAACCTCGGTCTTTAACAAGTCTGCTATTGGGCTGAGATCTACCCCACCGTCGCCATATTTGGTATAGAAACCAACACCAAAGTCTTCCACTTTATTTCCAGTACCTGTTACCAGATATCCTTCAAGGGCTGCAAAATAATATAAGGAGGTCATACGCAATCTTGCACGAGTATTGGCCAAAGACATAAACCGATCCTCTTCATTATTCACAGGGGGCAGTGATTTAATTAGTTGATTAAAAACTGGCGTTAGGTTTACGCTATGACTTTTTACATTCGAAAAATCTTGTTTTAGCCAAGAGATATGTTTGGAAGCGCGTGTTACTTGACTTTCCGCTTGATGTATGGGCATTTCTAAACAAAGGAGGTCTAGTCCAGTTTTTGCGCAGAGGGTTGAAGTTACGGCGGAATCTATTCCTCCGGAGATGCCAATCACAAATCCCTTGCATTTTGCGTTAGTGGCATAATCTTTTAGCCAATTTACGATATGATCTATTACTTTTTCAGTTTGCATAGCAGTCCTTTTTAAGTTGAAAACAATTAACTTTGCTCCGTAAAAATAAAGCGTAAGCGCTTAATAATAAAGTGTAGCGGTAATTACTTTAGATGAAAAATTCAATTGTATTCATTTTAGGACTCTGTTTTATAGTTATTAGCTGTGGTAATGACCAAAAAGTAAAGGAAGAGGTTCAGAAGATTAATGTTAATGTAAAGGTATTGCGTTTTGATAGGGATTTTGCTGAAGCAGGGCCTTTGGATATTCCAGTGCTTAAAAATGCATACCCTTATTTATTTCCTGCCCAGTATCCGGATAGTGTTTGGGAAGCCAAATTGAAGGATACCCTTCAAGTTGAGCTACTGTATGAAGTGGGTCAGGTTTTTCCAAATTTTGATAAAGAAACTCATGATTTGGAATTGTTTTTTAAACATGTAAAATTTTACTTTCCAAACATAGACATTCCAACTGTTGTGACCATTACTTCTGATGTAGATTATAATAATCGTGTGATATTGGCCGACTCATTACTGATTATTGGATTAGACAATTATTTGGGGCGAGATCATAAATTCTACGGTGGTATTCAGAAGTATATTTCGTTTAGTTTGGACAGGGATTATGTGGTAACCGATGTGGCTTCAGCATTTGCTAAAAAGGTAAACCCTTCTCCGAGTGATCGTACCTTTTTATCGCAACTTGTATACTACGGAAAAGAGCTCTATTTGAAAGATAAACTTTTACCATTAGAAACCGATGCAAAAAAAATTGGATACTCCCAAGAAGAGTTGGATTGGGCAAAAGCTAATGAGGAAATGATTTGGAGGTATTTTATTGAACGTGAATTATTGTACAGTACAGATACTAAATTGGCAATTCGATTTTTGGATCAGGCGCCATTTTCAAAATTTCAGTTGGAGTTGGATAATGAGTCGCCAGGAAGAATTGGGCGGTTTATTGGTTGGAAAATAATAAGGTCTTTTATGGAAAAGAACGATGTTACTTTACAGCAATTGTTAAGCCTTCCTGCCGAGGAAGTTTTTAAAAGGTCTAAATACAAGCCTAGTAAATAGAGAAAAGCAGTAATGTCAAAGTAATTAATGGAATAAATAGTATTTAAATGTCAAAATTAGAAACATCAGAGATCATCTTAAGGGTTGCCGTAGATGAAAATAGGGTTCCAGAAAAATTGAGCTGGTCCGCACAAGATGGAGGTATAAACAATGAAGAGGCTAAGGCGATGTTGCTTTCCGTTTGGGATAGTAAAAATCAAGAATCCTTAAAAATTGATTTATGGACCAAGGATATGCCCGTGGATGAAATGAAGATTTTCTTTCATCAGACGTTGGTATCGCTTTCGGATACTTTTATGAAAGCCACTCAGGATGAAAAAATGACGGCTACTATGAAGGATTTCTGTGATTATTTCGCTGAGAAACTAGAACTTAATAAATAGGGTTAAATCAACTGCTAGTCGTAAGGATTTCTACTTTGGGAGGACTAATTGTGTACTATGGGAAAAAGAGTGGGAGTAACTCCGAAAGAAAAATTGCTTTTTGTGTATAATGCAAACTCCGGAAAAGGAAATTCCTTCATGGATACTGCCCATAAAATTTTGAGTCCAAAAACGTACGATTGTAACCTGTGTGATATAACTTTTGGGGTATTTGCAGAGAACAGGATCTGGAGAAAGTTTAGGAATGAGTCTTCTTTAGAAATGGAATTTTTACATAAAGATGAATTTTCTAAAGCCTATGCCTCTAAATTTGGGCACAAATTTACATTCCCTATCATTCTTGCTGAAACGGATAATGGATTGGAAGTCTGTGTGGGTACCGAAGAGCTAAATGCACTCAATACACCTGAAGATTTAATCGGTATTCTTCAAAAGGGAGGATAAAGGGGATATAGATCGTTACACTGTGCTATTTTGTATTTCCTTGAAGAATTTTTCGTTAAGGTCATCAATGAAATGCAATAGCTCTTCCCTTCCTACTTCATTAGATGACGAGGTTACAAAATACTGTGGCGCTTCTTCCCATATGCCTGCCAACAAATCCTTTAGGTAAGCCTCAATATGGTTTTCAATAGCCTTTGGTCTTAGTTTGTCTGCCTTGGTAAATACAATGCAGAAAGGGATGGCGTTCTCGCCCATCCATTCCATGAATTCTAGGTCTACTTTTTGGGGTTCGTGTCGGATATCCACCAATACAAAAGCACATACCAGTTGTTGGCGCTCTAAAAAATAATCCGTTATATATTTTTGGAAAGTTTTTTTATCCTTTTTAGAAACTCTAGCGTAGCCATAGCCCGGTAAATCTACCAAAAACCAGTTATCATTGATTTTAAAATGATTGATCAGTTGTGTTTTTCCAGGTGTGCCCGATGTTTTGGCCAAACTTTTCCTTTGGGTTAACATGTTAATCAAGGAGGATTTCCCTACGTTAGATCGACCAATAAAAGCATATTCCGGCAATGGATCTTTAGGGCAAAGGGTCACTTTGGAATTGCTCATTACAAAGTTGGCCGATTTAATTTTCATTTCAATCTTTCTTTAGAAGTTGCGCTTGCTTAACCAAGAGTCCAATAGTGCATTAAATTCTTTGGGATGTTCCATCATGGGGGCATGTCCACATTTTTCTATCCAATAAAGCTCGGAGTCTGGCAATAGTGCGTGGAATTCATTGGCTACATTGGGCGGGGTTACATTGTCATTTTTCCCCCAAATGATACATACAGGCGTGTGCATGTTGGGAAGGTCTTTGGACATGTTGTGGCGTATGGCACTCTTGGCAATAGCCAAAGTTTTTACTAATTTTATCCTATTGTTTACCGTGGCAAAAACTTCATCAACTATTTCTTTGGTGGCCACCTCTGGGTCGTAAAAAACGTCTTGAGCTTTCTTTTTTATGAATTCATAATCTCCGCGCTTTGGATATCCATCGCCCATAGCGCTTTCATATAGGCCAGAGCTTCCCGTGATAACAAGAGCTTTTACCATTTTGGGATAAAGCTTTGTGTGTAGTAGGCCAATGTGGCCACCAAGCGAATTTCCTAAAAGAATAACATCCTTCAACTCTTTGAATTCAATAAAACTTTCTAAGAATTTAGCGAAACTCTTGACATTGGTTTTTAGTAGCGGCATGTCGTAAATCGGCAGCTCTGGAACAAGCACTTTATAACCCTTTTTTGGGAAGTGGTTCATCACGCCGTGAAAGTTGCTTAAGCCACCCATTAGACCATGTAATATAATAATGGGCTTTCCTTCACCCATCTCAATATATCTAAATTTCCCTTCTTTAATTATCTGTTGTTCCATTTAAGGATAGCTTCTGGTCTTAATTGACAAATATAGACAATTCCACATAATGGCAATGCATTTGCGCGAAATGTAAAGCCTGTAATAACTCGCTGTTTTATAGGTGGTTTAGAAAAAGCTACCACTTTTTTTTACGCTATTTATCAGGATGTTACGGTCCAATTTAATTCTAAAAATAAGAAATTTATTAACAATGTGGTAATTTGTGGTAAATAGTGGTAATAATTTCTATATATTTGAGTTATATAAATAAACCGACCTCTTTTGTGATAAGTTTCATAGGGACATACGAGTGTAAAGCCGATGTTAAGGGCAGGATAATGATGCCTGTTGCTCTTAAGAATCAGATGGCCCCTATGCTCTCCAATGGTTTTGTTTTGAAACGATCCGTTTTTCAGCCTTGTTTAGAATTGTATCCCATGGAAGAATGGAATCTTTTGATGGAGCAGATGAACAAAAAAAACCGATTCAAAAAGAAAAATAATGACTTTATCAGACGGTTTTCTGCTGGGGTAAAGGTTGTTGAGGTGGATGCTACGGGTAGGCTGTTGATTCCTAGGAATTTGGCTTCCATAGCTGGTATATCCAAAGATGTGGTGTTGAGTTCGGCAATCAATATCATTGAGATTTGGGATAAAGATAATTATGAAAAAGTAATTGATGAAACTGCAGAGGATTTTGCGGATTTAGCAGAAGAAGTAATGGGGGGTGATGGAGATGAGTTATCATAATCCGGTATTGTTGAAGGAGTCTGTGGATGGACTCAATATTAAAGAGGACGGAGTGTATGTTGATGTTACGTTTGGTGGTGGTGGGCATTCTAGGGAAATACTGAGTAGGTTGGGCAAGAAGGGCAAGTTGTTTGCTTTTGATCAAGACGAGGATGCATTGGAAAATGCCTTGGATGACGAGCGTTTTCAGTTGATCCACGAGAATTTTAGGTACATGACCCAATTTCTGAAGTTCTATGGTATAAGAAAGGTAGATGGTGTTTTAGCCGATTTTGGCGTTTCCTCTCACCAGTTTGATAAGGCAGAGCGCGGATTTTCAACCCGCTTTGATGCGGACTTGGATATGAGGATGAGCAAAAAGAATACAATATCTGCCTATGACGTGGTAAATAAGTATTCCTATGATGAGCTAAGAAGGGTTTTGTTCGAATATGGCGATCTAAGAAATGCCAATGCCATGGCCAAGGTGATTGAGGTTGCTAGATCGGAAACTCCAATACAGACGACAGATCAGTTGAAGGGAGTGTTAAAGCAATTTTTGCCGCCTTCAAAAGAGCATAAAATATTGGCCCAGATTTATCAGGCCATTCGTATTGAAGTGAATCAAGAGATTGATGTAATCAAGGAGTTTTTGACCCAGATGCCTGGAATATTGGAAGTGGGCGGGAGATTGAGTATGATCAGTTACCATTCTTTGGAAGATCGTTTAGTGAAGCGATTTATTAGAGCTGGACAGTTTGACGGAGAGCCTGAGAAAGATTTTTATGGAAATATAGATGTTCCCTTTAAAAAAGTAGGAGGATTGATAGTTCCTTCTAGGGGGGAGATAAAATTGAACAATAGGGCGCGTAGTGCCAAGTTGAGGATAGCGGAAAAGACGTAAACGGTTTGGATTTTTTGGATCAAGTGTATATTAAGGTATGAGAAAAGGAATTTTGGATATTTTAAAAGGTAAGTTTTTGGTGAGCGGAGACGCGCCCAAGAATTGGCTTTTTATCATTTTCGCTTCTTTTTTGGCCACGGTAATGATTGCGAGCTCACATAGCGCGGATAGTAAGGTGCATCGCATTGCGAGTTTAAATGAGCAAGTAAGGGAATTGAGGAGTGAATTTGTAGATGTACGTTCCGATCTGCAAGGATTGAAACTGGAATCGACCATTATGGGATCCTTAGAACTAGACGGATTATATCCATCCGAAACTCCACCAAATAAAATAATAGTAAAGTCGAAAGAATAGTGGCTACAACGGAAAAAAACATATTGACCCGATTGTACATAGTAGTGGGATTTTTCTTCCTATTTGCTATAGCGGTTTTGGTGAAGCTGGTCAGCATCCAAATGGTAGATGGGGACAAGTACCGACAGCTCGCTATGGATCGTACTGAAAAGATGTTTACCATTGCCCCGAATCGGGGCAATTTGTATTCTGATGATGGGAGTTTGTTAGCGACCTCCGTTTCCAGGTACTCCATTCGTTTTGATGCGGAAACAGTGAGCGACAAGGATTTTGAGGAGCACGTAAAACCTTTATCTGATGCCTTGTCTAAAACCTTCAATAAGTCTTCTTCTTATTATCAGCAGTTATTCCGTAAGGCAAAGGCCAACAAGAACAGGTATAAATTAATAGCTCGTAATCTTGATTATTCAGACTACATAAAAGTAAAAGAATTTCCATTGTTTAACAAAGGTCCATATAAGGGCGGGCTAATTGTAGAGCAAAAGACAGTGCGTGAGCATCCATTGGGGAAAATGGCAGAACGCAGTGTTGGTTATGAAAGGGTAGATGAAAATGGCTATTATACCCGTGTGGGGCTTGAAGGAGCTTTCGGAGAATATTTAAGAGGTGTAGAAGGCAAGCGATTAAAACAGAAAATTGCCAAAGGGCAATGGAAGCCTATAGGGTTCGATAATATTGTGGAACCACAGGATGGGTATGATGTGATATCGACAATAGATATCAACATTCAGGATATCGCTCACCATGCACTTTTGGGACAATTAGAAAAATACAAGGCAGATCATGGTTGTGTCATTGTAATGGAGACTAAAACTGGGGAGGTTAAGGCTATATCTAATTTAGGAATCACTAGTGACGGTAGATATTACGAGCGTTTAAATTATGCCGTAGGAGAATCTCATGAACCAGGGTCTACTTTTAAATTGATGTCATTGGTTGCGGCGTTGGAGGATAAGGTTGTGGATACGAGCACTGTGATTGATACAGAAAAAGGTCAATGGCGTATTTATGATAGGACGGTTAGGGATTCAAAATGGGGAGGTTATGGTAAGATATCAGTAGCGAAAGCGTTTGAACTTTCATCTAACACAGCTTTTGCTAAGATGATCCATAATAATTACAAGGATAATCCGGGAAAATTTGTCAATCGGTTAATGAACATGGATCTCCATAAAGAATTGGGTTTACCTATCAATGGGGAGGGCAAACCAGTTATAAGATATCCTGGAGACAAAGGATGGTCTGGAATTTCTTTGGCATGGATGTCACATGGATATGAGGTTTCGCTTACCCCATTGCAGACATTGTCCTTCTATAATGCAATTGCCAATGATGGTGAAATGGTAAAGCCCAGATTAATCAAAGAGGTTAGGGAATGGGATAAAACAATATTAAAGTTTGAGAAGGAGGTTATCAATCCGTCCATTTGCTCCAAAGAGACCGTGAACAAGGTACAACAACTTTTAAAGGATGTTGTGGAAAAGGACTATGGTACTGGCCACAGCTTGTATTCTCCTAATTTTTCAATGGCTGGAAAAACAGGTACTTGTCAAAAAGATTATGTATCCAAGGATCCTAACAAGCTAAAGTACATTTCTACGTTTGCCGGTTATTTTCCTGCGGATAATCCAAAATACTCCTGTATCGTGGTTATTCATGAGCCAGATAAAAGTGTGGGATATTATGGGGCAGATGTATCTGGACCAGTATTTAAGTCCATAGCCCAAAAAATCTATGCTACAAATCCATTGACAGATGAGATTGAAGATGTAAGGCCAGAGGAAGTACAGTTGGATAAAAATTACGAACAATACTATGCAAAAGCGCAGCGAGATTATAAGATTCTTCCAAATGTAAAGGGCATGAGCGGTATGGATGCTGTGGCACTTTTGGAAAATTTAGGGATAGAAGTAGAGGTAAAAGGGTATGGTAAGGTGAAGACCCAGTCAGTAACCCAAGGAACAGAATTGATTAAAGTAAAGAAAATAATATTGGAACTTTCATGATGTTGTTAAAAGACATATTGTATGGGGTTAGCCTTTCCGCCGTTAGCGGCAGTACCAATGTTATGGTAAATACTATTGTTTTTGATTCCAGAAAAGTGCAGTTAGATGATGTTTTTGTGGCCATTAGGGGAACGGTAACAGATGGTCATAAATATATCGGACAGGTTGTTGCGGCAGGCGCTAAGGCAATTATTTGCGAGGAGCTTCCCTTAGATATGGTAAATGGTGTTGTTTATGTGGAGGTTGACAATGGCAATAAGGCATTGGCAATAATGGCTTCCAATTACTACGGCAACCCATCTAAAAATCTCAAATTAATAGGGGTTACCGGTACCAATGGTAAAACAACCGTCAGTAGTCTTTTGTATCAGTTGTTTAAAAAGGCCGGTTTTAAAGTAGGTTTAATTTCTACTATTAAAATAATGGTAGATGAGGAAGTTTACACGACCAGCCATACAACTCCAGATGCGTTGACCATTAACTATCATATGTTTTTAATGAATGAGGTGGGGGTTGAGTACTGTTTTATGGAGGTGAGTTCCCATGGGATTCATCAAAAAAGAACAGAGGGCTTGGTGTTTGCCGGTGCTATTTTTACGAATCTCTCTCACGACCATTTAGATTACCACAAAACCTTTGCGGAATATAGAAATACCAAAAAAATATTGTTTGATAAGTTGCCTAAAACGGCTTTTGCCCTTACCAACATAGATGATAAAAATGGGTTGGTAATGCTTCAGAATAGCAAAGCCAGAAAATTTACTTATGCATTAAAATCTTATGCGAATTATAGAGCACAGATTTTGGAGAACCAATTTCATGGCCAATTGTTAAAGATTGATGGTGATGAAGTCTGGTCTAGGTTAATAGGGGATTTTAATGCTTACAATATGTTGGCCATCTATGCCACGGCTGATCTTTTGGGATTGCAGAAATTAGAGATATTGAGGTTGATGAGTGAATTGGAAAACGTTGATGGCCGGTTTCAATATTTTATATCAAAAAATAAAATAACAGCAATAGTCGATTATGCCCATACGCCGGACGCATTAAAAAATGTACTTATTACGATAAATGCATTGAGGACTGGAAATGAAAAAGTCATTACCGTAGTGGGGTGCGGTGGTGACAGAGACAAGTCTAAACGTCCGGTTATGGGTTATATCGCTACAGAATTAAGTAATCAGGCAATCTTTACCTCAGATAATCCTCGTACGGAATCGCCTGCGCGGATTATTGAGGAAATGGAGGAAGGGGTAGAAGCGCAAAACCTACACAAGGTGCTTGCCATTGAGAATAGGGAGCAGGCAATTAAAACAGCCTGTCAATTGGCAGAAGTCAATGACATTATTTTGATAGCTGGCAAAGGTCATGAGACCTATCAGGAGACCAATGGGCTGCGTGTAAATTTTGATGATTATAAGAAAGTGAAGGAATTATTAATGGTTTTAAATAAGTAGCATTTCCATTTTCTTTTGGGAAAGACGAAAATAGAAAAGATATATGTTATACTACCTTTTTGAATATTTAGAAGAACATTACCAAATCCCTGGAGCGGGACTGTTCCAGTTTATCACTTTTCGTGCGGCAATTGCGGTATTATTCTCATTGATTATTGCTACTGCTTATGGAAAGCGCATTATACTTTTTTTGCAGCGCAAGCAGATAGGTGAAACAGTTAGAGATTTGGGATTGGATGGACAGAAGCAAAAAGCGGGGACTCCTACTATGGGAGGCTTAATTATTATCATAGCTACTTTGATACCGGTGCTATTGTTTGCCAAACTAGATAATATTTACGTCATCTTATTGATCATCACGACCATATGGATGGGAATTATTGGGTTTATAGATGATTATATAAAAATTTTCAAGAAGGATAAAGAAGGGTTAAAAGGAAGGTTTAAAATAATAGGGCAAGTGGTATTGGGGCTAATCGTTGGTGCAACCCTTTATTTTCATCCACAAGTGACTATGAAAGAGGCGAACAGGACAGTAATAACTGAAAATTATACCGTTGTGGCCCAATCTGGGAATGAAATTAAATCCACAAAAACTACCGTTCCTTTTTTTAAGAATAATGAGCTCGATTACAGTGTGTTTATCACTTGGGCCGGAGAAGGCTTGAAATCCTATGCGTGGTTGATCTTTATTCCTATCATTATTATAATAGTTACAGCTGTATCCAATGGGGCTAATTTGACTGATGGGATAGATGGCTTGGCGGCGGGAACCTCGGCAATTATTGTATTTACCCTAGGTATATTTGCTTTCGTTTCTGGTAATATCGTTTTCTCAGACTATTTAGATATCATGTTTATACCCAGGGCAGGGGAGCTGGTAGTTTTTGTAGCGGCCTTTTTGGGCGCCCTAGTAGGATTCTTATGGTATAATGCCTTTCCTGCACAAGTATTTATGGGAGATACGGGAAGCCTAACAATAGGTGGGGTGATAGCGGTTATTGCCATTATAGTCAGAAAAGAACTCCTAATTCCTGTTTTATGCGGAATCTTCTTCGCTGAATCAATTTCAGTTATGTTACAAGTAGGGTATTTTAAGTATACCAAGAAAAGATTTGGGGAAGGAAGACGTGTTTTTTTGATGGCGCCACTTCATCATCATTATCAGAAAAAGGGATATCACGAAAGTAAAATAGTGACCCGATTCTGGATTATAGGAATTCTCTTGGCAATTGTTTGTATCGTAACCTTAAAAGTACGCTAATGAAGAGGTTAGTCATATTAGGTGGTGGAGAAAGCGGAGTTGGTACTGCCATTTTAGGTAAGAAAATGGGATATGATGTCTTTGTTTCTGATTCAGGGAAAATAAAGGAAAAATATAAAAACGCTCTTGAAAATCTTGGAGTCGATTGGGAAGAGGAGAGACATACGGAGACTAAAATACTGATTGCAGATGTGATCATGAAGAGTCCAGGAATTCCAGATACTGTTTCCTTGGTAGTGAAGCTCAGGGAAATGAACATTCCCGTTATTTCAGAAATAGAGTTCGCCTCTCAATATACCCAAGCAACCATTATTGGAATAACGGGAAGCAATGGAAAGACCACAACCACAATGTTGGTCTATCATGTATTGAAAAATGGAGGATTGAACGTAGGGATGGCAGGTAATATTGGAGACAGTTTTGCGAAAATGGTGGCAGAGCAGGATTTTGATTATTACGTATTGGAGATCAGTAGTTTTCAATTGGATGGGATTGTAGATTTTAAACCGCATATCGCTATCATAACTAATATTTCACCTGACCATTTGGATAGATATGATTATAAGTTTGAAAATTATATTGCTTCCAAATTTAAGATCGTACAGAATCAAACCGCAGCGGATTACCTTATTTATGATGCTGATGATGAAGTACTGTTAAATTATTTGGGACAACACAAAATACCATCAAAATTGATTCCTTTCTCTTTGGAGAAAGAATTTATAGAAGGAGCATATATGAAAAATAATAAAATACAGATTACAACTCAAAATAACACAATGGAGATGGAACAAGACACTTTGGCTTTAGAAGGCAAGCACAACCTTAAAAATACTATGGCGGCATCTACTGCGGCAAAGTTGGTGCAGATCAGAAAGCAAACTATTCGAGAAAGTGTCCAAAACTTTCAAGGGGCTGCGCATCGTTTGGAAAAAGTATTAAAAATTCATCATGTGCAGTACATCAATGATTCCAAAGCTACCAATGTAAATGCTACATATTATGCATTAGATAGCATGAAGACTCCTACGGTTTGGATTGTGGGAGGATTAGACAAGGGGAATGATTATCTGTCTCTAATGCCCATGGTTAGAGAAAAGGTCAAGGCCATTGTGTGTTTAGGATTGGACAATTCTAAAATAAAGGACGCCTTTGAAAATGCCGTGGATTTAATGGTAGAGACTTTTTCTATGGAAGAGGCCATAAAGGTAGCTTACAAAATAGCCGAGCGAGGCGACACAGTTTTGTTGTCACCAGCCTGTGCTAGTTTTGATTTGTTTAAGAATTACGAAGATCGAGGAGATCAATTTAAGGAAGCGGTAAAAAACCTATAGTGTGGTAGATTTTTTGAAAAATATAAAAGGAGATAAGGCCATTTGGGGGGTAGTCGCCCTCTTGGCCCTTTTTTCTTTTTTACCGGTCTACAGTGCCAGCAGTAATTTGGTATATGTGGTGGGTAATGGCACTACAGCAGGACATTTGTTGAAACATGCCATGTTATTAGTTCTAGGGTTTGGTGTGATTTATGGTGTACACAAGATACCGACACACTTTTTTAAAGGGCTATCCCTTATTGCGATGCCTATAGTATTATTATTGTTGGCATATACTCTGGCACAGGGAACAACCATTGAAGGTGCCAATGCTAGTCGCTGGATACGGCTTCCTTTGGTTGGTTTTACATTTCAAACATCAACGTTGGCATCTGTAGTTTTGATGATCTATGTTGCTAGATATCTCACTAAAATCAAGGATAAGGATATACATTTTAAAGAGAGTATTCTGCCCTTGTGGTTACCCGTTTTCCTAGTAGTAATACTAATCCTGCCTGCGAACTTTTCCACAGCAGCCATTATCTTTTTTATGGTGTTGTTACTATGTTTTATGGGGGGGTATCCTATGAAGTATTTAATGGGCATAGTGGTCACGGGATTAGTTTCGCTCACCTTGTTCGTTTTGGTGGCCAAGGCCGTCCCAGATGTGTTTCCTAATAGAGTAGATACATGGATCAGTAGGGTAGAAAGCTTTTGGAATCCTGAGGATACCGAGGCTGATTACCAGATAGAAAAGGCTAAAATAGCAATTGCTACTGGCGGTATTGTAGGTAGTGGCGCCGGGAAAAGCGTAATGAAAAACTTTTTGCCCCAAAGCTCTTCAGATTTTATCTATGCCATTATTGTAGAGGAATATGGACTTATTGGTGGTTTTGCTATTATGTTCTTTTATCTGTTGTTGCTGTTTAGAATAGTAGTTGTTGCTAATGGTAGTTCTAGTGTTTTTGGTAAGTTATTGGTCGTTGGGGTTGGTTTGCCCATTGTCTTTCAAGCCTTGATTAATATGGCTGTGGCTGTAGAATTGTTTCCGGTTACGGGGCAGACCCTGCCATTGATTAGTAGTGGAGGCACCTCCATTTGGATGACCTGTCTTGCCATAGGAATTGTATTGAGCGCAAGTAATAAAAATATAGAGGAGGAGGAAAATGCCTCAGAATTAGATGAAACAAACCCTTTAGAAGTATTAAGTGGACAATTATAGATTTATACTTTCTGGAGGCGGAACAGGTGGACATATATATCCGGCAATAGCCATAGCGAATGAATTAAAAGTGAGGTTTCCAAAAGCAGAAATTCTGTTTGTAGGTGCCAAGGATAGAATGGAGATGGAGAAAGTTCCTCAGGCGGGATATGAAATTAAAGGATTGTGGATTAGTGGGTTGCAGCGGAAATTGACTCTTAAAAATTTAATATTTCCTATAAAATTGATTAGTAGTTTGATGAAAGCGAGAAACATAATAGCAGAATTTAAACCCCACATGGTCATTGGAACCGGTGGCTTTGCTAGTGGTCCGCTTTTGAAAATAGCTTCTGGCAAAGGGATTCCTTGCGTATTGCAGGAGCAGAATTCCTATGCAGGGGTCACTAATAAGATGTTGGCTCAGAAAGTAGAAAAAATTTGTGTGGCTTATGATGGGATGGACAAATTTTTTCCAGCCGATAAAGTTATAAAAACTGGAAATCCAGTGCGTAGTGATTTAATGAAGGTCTCTCTTGATAAAAAAACATCAGTTGAATTCTTTGGCTTAGACGTTTCAAAGCCAGTTTTGTTGATTTTGGGTGGAAGCTTAGGTGCTCGTAGAATCAATCAATTAGTAGAAGAGAAGGTGAGGTTTTTTGAATCATTGGGATTACAAGTGGTGTGGCAATGTGGTAAGCTGTATTATGAGGAATACAAGAAATATGATTCAGAGTCGGTAAAGGTATTTGATTTTCTAAACAAAATGAATTTTGCCTATGGGGCAGCAGATATGATCATTTCTAGGGCAGGTGCTGGATCGGTATCTGAATTGTGCATCGTGGGGAAACCAGTAATTTTTATCCCTTCTCCCAATGTTGCTGAAGACCATCAAACAAAAAATGCACAAGCCCTGATTTCAGAAAATGCCGCAGAAATGGTAAAAGAAAAAGAATTGAATACGCATTTTGAAGTGGTTTTTAAGGAGATTTTCAATTCCAAGGAGCGTCAGGAGAAATTTAGTGCCAATATAAAAAAATTAGCAATGCCCAATGCTACTAAGCATATCGTGGATGAGATAGAAAAATTATTAAAGAACTAAAGCTCTACATAGCATATTAATGAATATTAAGGATCTACATAGCGTTTATTTTATAGGAATCGGAGGTATAGGAATGTCCGCTTTGGCCCGCTATTTCAAATTTATTGGAAAAAATGTAGGGGGATATGACAAGACAGAGAGTCCACTGACCAAAGAATTGGCAGAGGGAGGCATGGAGATTCATTATGAGGATAATATAGATCTGGTGCCTCAACATTATAAAATTCCAATAGGAACCTTGGTGGTTTATACTCCAGCAGTTCCTATAGATCATAGAGAATACCAGTATTTTATAAAGGAGGAATTTGAAGTTAGAAAAAGGTCAGCTGTTCTAGGGTTGGTTACTAATCATAGTTTTTGTTTGGCGGTTGCAGGCACCCATGGTAAAACCACCACTTCTTGTATTTTGGCACACTTGCTAAAGGAAGCAGGCATGCCAATAACCGCGTTCTTAGGGGGAATTTCTGAAGATTTCAATAGTAATTTTTTGTTGGAAGGAACCGAAGTATCAGTTGTAGAAGCCGATGAGTTTGATAGGTCTTTCCTTCAGCTTACTCCAAATGTGGCTTGTATTACTTCTATGGATGCGGATCATTTGGATATATATGGTACAAGTGAGGCTTTGGTGCAGTCCTTTAAGAATTTTGCAGGTAGAATAAAGCCAGAAGGCAAGCTCTTTGTTCGTAATGGCCTACCGTTGGATGGTATTACATACGGTATAGGGGATAATTCAGATTTTTGTATTGAAAATCTTGAAATAGAAAATGGCGCCTATATTTTTAATCTAGTTACCCCAGAAGAAACTTTTAGAGGAGTTAGATTCAGTAAGCCAGGCAAGCATAATTTACTAAATGGCTTAGTAGCCTTTGCTATGGCTTTACAAACAGATGCTCCAAAACAGCGTTTGGTGGATGCTATGGGAACCTTCAAAGGGGTGCAAAGAAGATTCTCGTACCGAATAAAAACTGATGATTTTGTTTTTATTGATGATTATGCCCATCATCCTACAGAAATAAATGCGGTATACGAGGCCGTTGCAGAAATGCATCCGAACAAAAAAGTATTGGCAATATTTCAGCCTCATCTGTATTCTAGAACTAGGGACTTTATAGATGATTTTGCCAAGAGTTTAGAGAAATTTGACAGCGTGCTCTTATTGGATATTTATCCTGCAAGGGAACAACCTATTGAGGGAGTAACCTCGGACTGGTTGTTGCAAAAAATAAACAATTCAAATAAAAAACTGATTACAAAATCAGGGTTGTTGGAAGAGATAAAGAAACAAGCTCCAGATGTTCTGGTAACTATGGGAGCTGGTGATATAGGTTTAGAAATTGAAAAAATTGAAAAGGAATTTACCCATGAAAATTAATTGGAACTATCTGAAATTGCTACTACTACTACTTTTGGTAACGGGTCTTTACGCGTTTTCCAACCACAGGAGCAACGCCAAATCAGTGAATGATATTGACTTGCAGTTTTTGGGAGACGAGAATCTTTACACCACCCACGAGATGGTTAATAAATTGTTAATACAAAAATATGGGAACCTTAAAAACGTGCCTAAAGAAAAATTAATTTTGAATACCATAGAAAAGGTTATTGAGACCGATGACATGGTGAAAAGTGCCCAAGTGTATCTTACTGTAGATGGGAAACTTACGTCGAAAATCATTCAGCGGAGGCCAATCGGAAGAGTTGAGGGGGATAAAAAATATTATGTAGATGATGAGGGAAAGCGCATGCCGTTCTCTAAAATTCACTCTGCAAGGGTGCCTATAATTACAGGTAGCATCACTGGAAAAAGTTTGGAAGATATATACGTGATCCTCGAATATATCAATACGGATAATTTTCTAAGAAAAAATATCATCGGGATCCATGTGGGTGTCGATGGAGATTACCAGCTAAAGTTTCGTATGGAGAACTTCGTGGTGAACTTAGGGGGCGTTGAAAATTTAAAGGAAAAGTTCAACAACTTTATGGCCTTTTACAACAAGGCCACCAAGGACAAGACACTGAATCATTATGATTTAGTGAGTTTAGAGTATAATAATCAAGTAGTGTGCACCAAAATTTAGGGTATGGAACAAGGTAGTTATTCGGTTGGATTGGATATTGGAACCACCAAAATAGTGGCCATTATAGGGAAGGAGAACGAGTACGGTAAGATTGAGATTCTAGGTATCGGAAGATCCAAGAGTCTTGGTGTGCATCGTGGTGTCGTTAATAACATTACTCAAACCATTAAATCCATCCAACAGGCCATTGAACAAGCGGAAGCGAATTCGGGGTTAAAGATTAGTTCTGTAGTGGTAGGGATTGCTGGTCAACACATCAGGAGTTTGCAACATAGTGATTACATCACTAGGATAGATTCTGAAGAGGTGATCAATGAAGATGATTTGGACAAACTATGCAATCAGGTATACAAATTGGTGATGTTGCCCGGAGAAGAAATCATCCATGTATTGCCACAAGAATATAAGGTTGACGGCCAAGCTGAAATTAAACAACCCATAGGGATGTACGGTGGAAGGTTGGAGGCTAATTTTCATGTGGTGGTAGGTCAGGTATCTTCCATAAAAAATGTGGGAAGATGTATTAAGAGTGCTGGCTTGGATCTTGGAAGCATTACCCTAGAGCCACTTGCATCCGCAAATGCGGTATTGAGCCAGGAAGAAAAGGAAGCAGGGGTTGCCTTAATTGATATAGGTGGTGGAACCACTGATTTAGCCATTTTCAAGGACGGCATCATTAGGCATACGGCGGTTATCCCTTTTGGAGGTAACGTTATTACCGAGGATATAAAAGAAGGATGCTCTATTATTGAAAAACAGGCGGAGCTATTAAAAATAAAATTTGGATCGGCTTGGCCAGGAGAGAATAAGGATAATGAGATTGTGTCCATCCCAGGACTTAGGGGAAGGGAACCCAAGGAAATTACCCTTAAAAATCTTTCAAAGATCATACATGCCAGAGTTGTAGAGATCATAGAACAGGTCTATGTGGAAATACAGAATTATGGTCATGAGGATCAAAAGAAAAAATTGATTGCAGGTATTGTATTGACAGGTGGAGGAAGCCAGTTGAAGCATTTAAAGCAATTGGTGGAATATATCACGGGCATGGACACTAGGATTGGATACCCCAATGAACATTTGGCAGGTGATTCAGATGAGGAAATAGCCAGTCCCTTGTATGCCACTGCAGTAGGTTTATTGATGAATGCCATCAATACTAAAGCAAAGGTAAAAGCCATTGAAGCCTCTCAAAACGAGGTGGAATCTGAAGTTATTTACGATGAAGGGAATGGACAGGCTACTAAGGAGCAGCCAAAAGCAATAAGAGAACGAAAATCCATATTTGACAAATGGTCCGAAAAGTTGAAAGACTTCTTGGATAATGCGGAATAGGGCATAGTATAGAGAACACATATCGTATAACCAGTAATACTAAAAGAATGAGCAAGAACACTGAATTTGAAAGTATAGCTTTTGATTTGCCCAAGAATCAAAGCAATGTGATAAAAGTCATAGGTGTAGGAGGTGGTGGTAGTAATGCCATCAATCACATGTTCCAGGCCGGAATTAACGGAGTGGATTTTGTGATATGTAATACAGATTCACAGGCATTGGATAATAGTCCAGTTCCCAATAAAATACAACTAGGGGTCTCCCTAACTGAAGGATTGGGCGCTGGTGCAAATCCTGAAGTAGGGGAGCAAGCCGCCATTGAGAGCATGGAGGATATTAAATCCATGTTAGGGACCAATACAAAAATGGTATTTATTACTGCAGGTATGGGTGGGGGAACAGGTACTGGAGCTGCCCCTGTTATTGCCAAGCAAGCCAAGGAATTGGATATATTAACGGTTGGTATAGTGACCATTCCTTTCCAATTTGAAGGAAAAATGCGTTGTGAGCAGGCCCATGTGGGAATGGAGAAACTGCGAAGAAATGTAGATTCATTAATTGTAATCAATAATAATAAGCTTAGGGAAGTTTACGGTAATTTGGGCTTTAAGGCAGGTTTCTCGAAAGCTGATGAAGTGTTGGCAACGGCAGCAAGAGGAATTGCAGAAGTAATTACACATCATTATACACAAAACATAGATTTACGTGATGCCAAGACAGTATTGTCCAATAGTGGTACTGCCATTATGGGATCTGCTGCGGCATCTGGGTCATCAAGGGCCCATGAAGCGATTACGAAGGCTCTGGATTCCCCACTGTTGAACGATAACAAGATCACTGGTGCTAAAAACGTATTGTTGCTCATCGTTTCTGGATCACAAGAGATTACCATTGACGAGATCGGGGAGATCAATGACCATATCCAAATAGAGGCAGGACACGGTGCCAATATCATCATGGGTGTTGGTGAGGACGAAAGTTTGGGAGAGGCCATCGCCGTAACGGTGATAGCTACGGGTTTTAATATAGACCAGCAGGATAATATAGTGAATACGGAATCCAAGAAGATTATACACACTTTAGAGGATGAGCAAAAGGCCGAACAGGATTTGATGCTTACTACGCGTAATGTTGTGCGCCAATTGGAATTGGAACAAGAGGAAGAGGCAACTCCAACTCCCGAGCTGGTCGTTAAACATGAATTAGTAGAAGAAGAGGAAGAAGAAGAAATACAGGCGAAAGCCCCTGTGAAATTAATGGATTTGATACCTACTACAAGTTATATCAAAAATTTCAATGTTTTTTATGAGGAGGTCATCGCAGAGAATGTAGAAGAGGATTTTATTGTCATAGACTCCAAGGACAGTCTTAGTGATATTGAAGTGGTAGAGCCAGAATATGTTTCTTCCAGAAGTCAGGATGAGGACCAATTTACACTAAGTTTTGATATGCCTTTTAGTCAATCCAAAAGAAATTTTGAAGAGGAAGAGGAAAAAGAGCATACTATTACCTTTAGTTTGGATGAGGTAAGGGAAATAGATGTTAGGGATCATATTGAGGTTGTTCCTGTATTGGAATACAACAAGAACGGGGAGAAAAGATACAGCTTGGATGACTATATGGAATTGGAGCAAAAACTGACAGGTGCAAAATCTAAAGCAGAAAAATTTGAACCTAAAATTTTAGAGAACGAATTGGTTTTTGAAAAAAAGACAGTTCAACAGGACGAAGTTTCACCAATGGACGACACCAAAGAAATCAATCCAATGGATACTCCTCTCGAAGAATTGTTAAAGTCTAGGGCCGATGAGCGCAGAAGAAAACTGAAAGACTTTAATTATAAGTTTCAAAATAGTATGAATAAGATCGATGAGATCGAAAAACAACCCGCCTATAAAAGACAAGGGGTGAACCTAAATGAGGTTTCAAGGGAAAATAAAGTCTCAAGGACTTCGCTTAGTGAGGATAGTAATGATGAGATCCAATTGCGTTCCAACAATTCATTTTTACATGATAATGTGGATTAAAGGGAATGTTGTTTCTTTCATTTTATAATACGTTTAAACCCGAAAATACAAGTTGTTTTCGGGTTTATTTTTTATCTTCGCACTGCTAAATTATTTGGATATGAGCTTGCAAAAACGTGTAATGGAAGAAATGAAAATAGCTATGAAAGCTAGGGATACTGTTGCATTGGAGTCACTCAGGGCTATTAAATCAGCTTTGTTGATGGCTGCGACCGAAACAGGTTCTGGTGTCGGACTTACTGAAGAAGATGAAGTTAAGTTGGTGCAAAAACTGGTAAAACAGCGCAAGGATAGTGCAGCTATCTATGGAGAACAAGGTAGGGCCGATTTGGCAGATCCAGAATTAGCTCAAGCTGCTATCATAGAGAAATTTTTACCAGAACAACTCACCGAAGAAGAAATAGAGAAAGTTGTTGTACAGACCATAGATGCTGTTGGTGCTTCAGGAATGAAGGATATGGGGAAAGTTATGGGTCTTGTGTCTCAAGAATTGGCCGGACAGGCAGATGGGAAAACTATTTCCAACATTGTTAAAAGAAAACTTTCGTAAATTTGTAACGTATTACTGGCCTCGTGGCGCAATTGAATAGCGCATCAGATTTCGGCTCTGAGGGTTACAGGTTTGAATCCTGTCGAGGTCACGAATAAACCACAAAAAAGTGGATATGCAAGCGAGCTTCAAAAATGAAGCTCGCTTCTTTTTTGGAGTAAAGCGAAGTTTATCTTTTTATGGTTTTCAAAGCGGAGCTTTGCAGGAAGGGCACAGTAAGAATTTTTTGTATTTTAATACCATTTCAATACATTATTTTATCTTCATTTTTATTTAAGTTTACGTAAGGGCATAAGTTTGTGTAATGATAAATTAAAGAATAAAAAGTAGCTACTAAATTATAAGGTTCATGAATAAACATGTATTTAAGATATGTTTTTTGATGATAGTAAGTATCAGCTTATTATCATGTAAAAATAAAACTGATAAATCAAATGATTCAATGAATACGAAATTGGAGGTGCTTTCCGAAGAGGTTCTATATCGACCAAACTTTCATTTTACCCCCATGACGGGTTGGATGAATGATCCTAATGGAATGTTTTTCTATAATGGGAATTATCATCTTTATTTTCAACACTATCCTGATGGTAATAAATGGGGTCCCATGCATTGGGGACATGCCACAAGTATAGATATGGTCACTTGGAAAGAACAGCCCATAGCCTTATATCCGGATGAGATGGGTTATATTTTTTCAGGAAGTGCAGTTGTGGATATTGATAATACCTCTGGTTTTGGTATGGACGGAAAAGTTCCTGTCGTAGCTATGTTTACCTATCACAACATGGAGATTGAAAAGGCAGAGGGCATAGATGTGGAATCTCAGGCGATTGCTTATTCTTTGGATGAAGGTATTACTTGGACAAAATATGAGGGTAATCCAGTGATAAAAAATCCTGGAATAAGGGATTTTAGGGATCCAAAAGTTTTATGGGATAATTTGCATAAGAAATGGATCATGATTTTGGCAGCCCAAGACAGGACAAAGATTTATGGATCCAAGGATTTAAAAAAATGGGAAGAACTATCTGATTTTGGAGGAAATCTTGATAAGGCTGTTGGTGCTCATGGTGGGGTTTGGGAATGCCCTGACCTTTTTACATTGCCAATAGAAGGGACAGACGAAGTAAAATGGGTGCAATTGGTAAGTATTAATCCTGGAGGCCCAAATGGAGGTAGTGCTACCCAATATTTCATAGGAGATTTTGATGGAAAAACCTTCACGATGGATAAGGATTTTGAAAAGGAATTAAAGGAAAACCACAATTTTTGGATAGACTTTGGTAAAGATAATTATGCTGGGGTCACTTTCTCCAACATTTCATCAGCCAAGGGAGGTAAGTTCCTAATGGGTTGGATGTCTAACTGGCAATATGCTAATGTAGTGCCTACAGAAACTTGGAGAAGTGCGATGACCGTATCAAGAGAGATCAAATTGATTAAAAGCGCCAATTCTTATCGATTAGCTTTTTCTCCAATAGAGGAGCTTAATGCTTATAAAGAAGTGAAATTTAAAGAAGAGAAAATTGAAGTTTCAGGGGAATTAGAAATTATTTCTTCTGAACAGTTGGATCTAACACAAGCACAGATCAAATTCAATATTTCCGAAGTAAAGGATAAATCTCTTTCTTTTAAATTGTCCAATTCTTTGGGTGATGAACTGTTATTTGGTTTCGACCCAAAGGATAATAATTTTTATGTAGACCGAAGAAAATCTGGGAAAGTGAATTTTGAGAATAGATATGCTTCAAAAATTTCTACGGCAACTCGAATATCTTCCAATCCTTCTTTGAATGGAACCATACTGTTGGATAAGACTTCAATTGAATTGTTTTATGATGATGGTGAAATGGTAATGACAGAAATATTTTTTCCCAATGCTCCTTTTGAAAGACTGTCCTTGGTATCAAAAAACGAAATATATATATTGGATTATATAGAGGTGAACCAATTAAACTTCAATGACTAAAAAGGGTGTAGTACTATTATCCCAAAATAAAAACCCTATTTAGCGTTCAGTTTCTCTACTTCAAAGATCATAATGGACATGAACAATTTTACGATTATGGATAACTAATAATACTTAATTCGCTGCTACTTTCTTGCCAAGAATGGAATTGATGATCATTTTGGCATGGACTCTGGAGTTTTCTATAAACCACTTATGGGTTTCCATACCGCCACAGATGACTCCGGCTAAATACAAACCATTCACATTGGTCTCCATCGTATCTTCATTATAACTGGGTAATTTCTTTTTGTCATCGGAAAGGTGGATGCCTAATTTTTCTAGAAAACTGAAATTGGGCTTATATCCCGTAAGTGCCAACATATAATCATTTTCTATGCTTTTGGTGCCTTCAGGAGTATCAAATACAATACTGTCTTCCTTAATTTCCTTTACATTGGCGTTGTAATAGGCTTTAATACTTCCTTCTTCTATTCTATTGATGATATCGGGACGAACCCAGTATTTTACTCGCTGACCCACTTCTTCGCCTCGTATGATTAAACTTACATCGGCACCTTTTCTATAACATTCCAAAGCAGCATCAACGGCAGAGTTACTAGCGCCTATAACCGCTAACTTTTGATTGGCATAAAAATGGGGTTCCTTATAGTAATGGGATACCTTATCCAAGTTCTCACCGGGAACGTTCATATAATTCGGAATATCGTAGAACCCTGTAGCAATCACTACGGAACCAGCTTTGTACGTTGCCTTATTGGAGATTATTGTAAATATATCCTGATCTCTAGAGATATGATTTACTTTTTCAAAGAGATTGATCTTCAACTTATTGGTGGTTACGATTCTTCTGTAATACTCTAAAGCCTCATCCCTCTTGGGTTTGGCTTCCTTGCTAATAAATGGGATCTCATCTATCTCCAATTTTTCAGAAGAAGAAAAGAACTGCATGGTCATGGGATAGTTATATATAGAGTTGACGATGCATCCTTTCTCGATGATTACATACTCCAACCCTTTTTTCTCCGCTTCCAGGCCGCAGGCTATGCCAATGGGGCCTCCTCCAACAATTATAACATCAATCTGCTTCATTCTTATCCTACAATTTCTTTTAACTCTTTTATGGTTTGGGTAGGGTTACTTGAACTAAACACAAAACTACCAGCCACCAAAACATCGGCTCCGGCGTCTATCAAATCTTTAGCATTATCGGCATTTACGCCCCCATCTATTTCAATAAGGGTATGTGCCTTTTTTCTATGGATCAATTCCTTAAGGGCTTTGATCTTGTCATAGGTATTTTCAATAAAGGATTGTCCGCCAAATCCTGGATTAACACTCATCAAACATACCAAATCAATATCATTAATGGTATCTTCCAATAAATTGATGTTTGTATGAGGGTTAAGGGCAACCCCAGCGGTCATTCCTTCTGCCTTTATGGCCTGTAGTGTTCTATGCAAATGGGTACAAGCCTCATAATGTACTGTTAGATTATTTGCACCCAACTCGGCGAAATCTTTAATAAACCGATCTGGATCAACAATCATTAAATGTACATCTATTGTTTTGTCGGCATATTTGGTGATAGCTTTCAAAACAGGCATCCCAAAAGAGATATTAGGGACAAATACGCCATCCATAATATCGATATGAAACCAATCGGCCTCACTCTTATTAACCATTTCTATGTCTCTTTGTAAATTGGCGAAATCCGCTGCCAATAGGGAAGGGGCAATGATTTTTTTGTCCATATGAAGTAACTACCTAAGTTTTCACAAAGATAATGAATTGTTATGGTACTTAAGAAAGTCCAAATTCTACAACGGATATGGATTGAGAAAGATGTGTAGGTGTTTAATGTTGCTAAATCGGTTCAGATCTACTTATACCAACGTTTCTTGTTCTTTTTGGACGCTACTGATTTTCTTCCCTTTTTATGTTTGCTTCCCTGTTTCTTATGTACTTCGGGTTTTGCCTTGGGATCTAAAGGATAGGGATGGTTGTCTTCTACTTCCAATTGGGTGAACAATAATTTTTGGATACTGGCTAAGTAAGGTTTTTCATCCGCGGAACAAAAAGAATATGATTTACCAGAATGTCCAGCTCTACCTGTCCTTCCAATTCGGTGTACATATGTTTCTGGAACGTTGGGCAGATCAAAATTGATGACGGCGTCTAATTGATCAATATCCAAGCCTCGGGCCGCAACATCCGTAGCAATTAAGATGGCTGCCTCCTTATTCTTAAAATTATTATAGGCTTGTTGGCGTTCACTTTGTGATTTGTCTCCATGCAGACTTTCTGCCTTATAGTTATTTCTGATAAGGGTCTGCTCAAGTTTATCGACTCCAAATTTAGTTCGCCTAAAAATAATGATATTTCCTTTTATGGTATCTCTTAAAAGGTGCAAGCACAATTCAATTTTCTTTGGTTTTGGCACATAGTACAACAGTTGTTGTACGTTTTCGGCTGCTGAGGAAATAGGAGCTGCTTTAACCGTTTCTGGATCCTTTAAAATAGCGCTTGCCAATTGGGTTACCTTATACGGCATAGTTGCCGAAAAGAGCATTACTTGTTTATTCTTAGGGCAAAGGCGTTCTATTTTCTTCACATCATCAATAAAGCCCATATCCAACATTAAGTCGGCCTCATCCAAGACCAAAGTCTCTACATAGTCCAAATTGACTACATCTTGTTTATGAAGGTCCAATAGGCGTCCAGGAGTTGCTACTAGGATATCAACACCTTTTTTAAGACTTTCAATCTGAGGTTCTACAGAGGTGCCACCGAAAACAAGGGCCGTGGTAAGGTTAGTATATTGCGCATACGCTTTGAAGTTATCGGCAATCTGAATAGCCAATTCCCTTGTTGGGCTTATGATCAATGCTTTTGCCGTCTTGGCTTGATTAGTGGCATCTTGTCTGTCATATAATTGCTGTAAAATAGGAAGGGCAAAAGCAGCGGTTTTTCCCGTTCCCGTTTGTGCTGAGACAATAATATCCTTTTTTTCCAAAACCAAAGGGATGGTCATCTCCTGTACGGGAGTTGGTTCATCATAATTCATTTCAGCAATGGCCCGTAGAATAGGTCTGTTCAGTTTAAGGTCTTTAAATGACATAGGATAAAGGATAATGGTCTTAAATAATAAGACAAAGGTAGGTTAAAAAGGACATTCCGAACTGAAATACCAAGTAAGGCCTTACATTTCATAAAGAACATCAAATTGTTCAAAACTAAAATACGCTGCGCCCATTTTTTTAGTCATAAGAGTGGAACTAATAAATTTCGGAAAAAGGCCATCGGATTTAGACCGTTAGCAAACCGGACTCTCTTAAAGATTGCACTGGCTTGGAAAACCAAAATAATTCAAAATCCTCAAAATGGGTTTCAAAATCGGCTTTTATCTGACCAAAAGTAGCAGTGTTTCCAGTATGCACAGAAATTTTCTCTAAAGCATCCAAAAACCATTCCCCTTCTTCTTTAGGAACGGTGATTTCTTTGCTCTCCATTTTCCCATGGAAGGAGAGTTTTAGCAATTCCCAGGTCTGTCCCTTTTTGGATTTGCTGCTTACCGTGGCCATAGGTCTCCCGCCTAACCATATGATTTTTGCATTTGGTCGTACCGAAAATTGCGGTTGTGATTCCAGTGCATGGGAGATATAATTCTTTTCGATGGTGGTTTTGGGGATCTTAAAATCGAACCACTGCTGCAGTGCGAAGTCAAACCCAATCCCGTGCATAAAATTAAAAAGAGATTTTTTGAGGCCGTAGCTAAACTGGTCATGGTCTATCCCCGTTGTATCTGTAAACTGTATGTCGTTATTGGCAAAAGTGATGGGCTGATAATCGGGGATAATGTGGTAATCCTGCGGGTTTAGACCTACAGGACTATGGGCCGTTAAGGCAAATTGATGCCAAAAACCAGATTGAAGAATTCCCACTTCAAACATCTGCCTTACCATTTCAAGGCTGTCCACGGTTTCCTGAACGGTTTGGGTGGGGTAGCCGTACATTAAATAGCAATGGACCATGATTCCCGATTCAGTGAAATTCCGGGTTACCTGTGCCACCTGTTCCACGGTGACCCCTTTTTGGATCAATTTCAACAATCGGTCCGAGGCCACTTCCAATCCACCAGAAACGGCAATACAGCCAGAAGCCTTAAGAAGAATACAGAGATCTTTGCCAAAATTTTTCTCAAACCTAATGTTGGTCCACCAGGTTACGATTAGCTTTCGTTTGATGATTTCCAGGGCCAAGGCACGCATTAGGGCAGGAGGAGCAGCTTCATCCACAAAATGGAACCCCGTTTCCCCTGTTTGTTCAATAAGTTGTTCCATGCGGTCCACCAAAAGTTTCGCGGCAATGGGCTCGTATATTTTTATATAATCCAGGGAGATGTCACAAAAAGTACATTTGCCCCAATAGCAGCCGTGTGCCATGGTCAGCTTGTTCCATCGGCCATCACTCCATAGACTGTGCATGGGATTGGCAATTTCTATGACGGAGATATATTTGTCGAGAGGTAGGTCTGAATAATCTGGAGTCCCTACGTCACTTTGCTTGTAATCAGCTTTTGGTGATAGGTTGTTGTAAAATACCACATCATCCTTTTTTAAAAAGGTCCTCTTTAATATGGTGGTACCATCATTGGATTCTGTATCCACAAAATGTGAAACCAAAAGTTCAATGGGTAGTTCCCCATCATCAAGGGTTATAAAATCAAAGAAATCAAACACCCGTGTATCGGAAACAGATCGGAGTTCCGTGTTGGGAAAACCACCACCCATAGCTATTTTAGTTTTTGGGTATTTTTGTTTGATGAACTGTGCACATCTAAAGGCACTGTATAAATTTCCAGGAAACGGAACCGAAAAACAAACTAGTTTTGGTTTTACTGTTTCAAGGCGTTCTTCTAAAATAGTTAAAGTGATTTTATCTATATGGGTTGGCTCTTTCTGTAGGTGGCCATATAATTCATCAAAGGAGTTGGCGCTTCTTCCCAAGCGTTCTGCATATCTGCTAAACCCGAAATTTTCATCCAAACATTCAACAATAAAATCAGAAAGATCTTCTAGGTATAAGGTGGCTAAATGCTTGGCTTTGTCTTGAACACCCATAGAGCCAAAAGCCCAGTCCATGTCATCTAACTGCTCAAATCTGGATGCTTGGGGTAAAAAATAAGGAGTACAAATCTGTCTGCCAAAAGTGGCATTGTGTCCCTGTAAGAACAAAACGATGGGTTCTATGGTTTGGAGGTACTCTTCTTTTAAGGCATAGATCCGTTGACTGTTGGGACTATTTATTGTTTTATTCGCAGATGCAATTTCAAAGATATCCTGAAGCCCTTTTTTGGAAAACAATTTTAATATTACCTCTATCCCTAAGTCCACCTGAAAGGCACCGATGTTTTTAGTGTTTAGAAATCCTTTTAAATAGGCCGTTGCCGGATAGGGCGTATTCAGCTGGGTAAAAGGAGGCGTAATGAGAAGCAGTTCTTTCAAATAATTCTGATTTTTGTAAAGGAGGACTACGGATAGTCTTTATATCCTCCGTGCAAAAGTAAAGGAAATATTGGAGGTATCGACTGCTTTTATAGGTAGGATTACTTGAGGGAGAAGTAGGGAATAATAAAAAGGCGGGTCAAGAATTAAAATTCAATGAACCGCCTAAAGTAATGAAATTAAGATGTCTTTATTTGGACTTTTTCAGTCGCTTTTCTTCTTTTTTTTCCTTGACAGTTTTAGCAGGCGCTTTTTTGACATTTTTCTTTGAGTCTTGTGATTTTGCCATATTCTGATGAATTAAATATATATATATATATATATATATATAATCTAAGATAGTTACTTTCTAATTAAGTACAGAAGAGATTGTCATTTTTAAATGAATTCTTTTTAACATTGTAAATATTTAATTTAAAAGACCTAAAACTTACTACTAGTTCAAATTAATACTTCCAGTGAGATATAGGGCACACTGACCGCTGATCTCCACCCTGTCTTTTAGGTAGGTACATTTTAAATATCCTTTGCGATCGGAAAGTTGAATTGCAGTCATATCTTTCTTGTCCAATACTTTGGACCAATAGGGCGTTAGGGTGGTATGTGCAGAACCTGTAACCGGATCCTCGTCTATGCCGGATTGAGGGGCAAAAAATCGGGACACAAAATCTACATGTTCTCCCTTGGCTGTTACAATTACTCCTCGAACGGGTAGTTTTGCTATTTCCTCTAAATTTGGTTTCAAAGAACGAATGTCACTTTCCAAATTATAGACCAATAGATAATCTGTTTTGCCTTTAAATGTTGCCGTAGGCGGATAATTAAAGCAGTTGGTAATGGCTTTGGTACGTTCTATTTCTTGGATTGCATCCGTAGGAAAATTTAAAGTCAATAATTGAGAATGCTTTACCACGGTTAATCTCCCACTTCTTGGTGAATGAAATTGAATTTCAGAACCCTTATGCCCTTCATAGTTAAATAAAACAAAGGCTGTGGCCAAGGTAGCATGTCCACAAAGGTCTACTTCTACCTTAGGCGTAAACCACCTAAGTTCATATTGATCTTGTTTTTTGACATAAAATGCTGTTTCTGCAAGGTTGTTTTCCTTGGCAATTTTATGTAACAATTCGTCTTCTAACCAATGATCCAAAGGACAAACCGCGGCTGGATTACCAGCAAATACTTGGTCCGTGAAGGCATCTACTTGATATATTTTTTGTGTCATTAATACATATTGTCTAATCCTTTTTTAAAATTCCCTACCCTTATTCGATCTCAGCTTTCCCTTCACTTTTTAAAGTACTATTTACTTTTGGTAGGTGAAGTTGTAAGGTCTGTTCAAGATCATTCAATAAGCCATCTAATTCCGCAGATAATTCTTTGTAAACGAGATATGCACCATCTGTTGGTTTGGCATCCCCATCTTCCAAACTTCTTCGTAAAGAAGCCAATCTATTATTTAGTTTGATAGGGAAATTTAGCGGATCTTGACCAGATTGGTTTTTTACCTGATAGAGTTCCTCTTCTATTTCTGATATTTTAGATACTAAAGGATCTATGGTGCTTTTAAATTCTGTGGAGCTCAATTCATCAGTATAGGTTTTGAGCTGTTTTTTTATTTTGCGTATGTGAATGACGGCTTCATTTGCTCTACTGGTGTTGTCCTTGATTTTTGTGGACAACTCAAATTGCTCCTGAAGGTCTTCAGCAGTAATGCCTTTAAGATTGGGGTCCATTTTAATGGCGAAATCATAAATCTGTTCTACATCTCCCACGTTCATCCGCACCTTATAATTTCCCAATGGTGCCTTTGGCCCGCGTTGTGGGCTTGCACTCCATATGATCATACCATCAAAAGTGGTTGCACCTGGATACCGTAAATCCCAAGTAAAAGTATTGATGCCCTTAGCCGTAGTGGGTTTAGAGGAGCCTCCTCGTTCCCACCAAGAGATATTTGGGTCTACTTTATATTTTGGCTTATTCCCTGAAAAGGACGAAATAAGTTGATCCTTGGCATCTAATATGTCAATGGTAATGGTGTCTAATTCCGATTTAAGATAGTACTGAATTTGTGCATCATAGATGCCTCTTATGGCATCCGCGGGCTGAAAAAGAACCGCAGTTTGGGTCTTCATGTTGTCTTTGTACTGTCGAAAGGGCTGAATATTGTCCAAAATCCAAAATCCACGGCCATGAGATCCTAGGACCACATCATTGTCTTTTATAACCAAGTCGCGGATGGGAGTGTCTGGTAACTTCAATTGAAGGTTTTGCCATTTGGCACCATCGTTCATGGAGAAATACACCCCGTGTTCTGTGCCTAAAAACAATAGCCCTTGCCTTTTCGGATCTTCCCTCACGGCGCGGGCAAAATGCCCATCAGGGATACCGTTGGTGATTTTAGTCCATGTTTTTCCGTAGTCATGGGTCTTGAATACGTATGGTTGTCTATCATCTACTTGATATCGGTTTGCAGCAACAAATAGTGTTCCAGGACGATGAACAGATTCCTCAATAATACTTACTCTAGAGAATTTAGGAAGGTCCTTTGGGGTGATATCTGCCCAGTTTTTACCGCCGTCTCTGGTAATATGAATTTTTCCATCATCGGAACCAGCCCAAATAGTATTTATATCATGGTTAGAAGGTGCTAGGGCAAAGACCGTAGCGTATATTTCGGGTCCGTTCATATCCATGGTGATTACTCCTCCTGTCTTTCCAAGGGTTGAAGGATCTGCATAGGTGAGATCTGGACTTATCTTTTCCCAGGTCTGACCATCATTAGTCGTTTTCCAAACATATTGGGAACACGTGTACATCACCGTATCATCTTGTGGGGCAAACATAATAGGGAAGGTCCATTGCCATCTTTCCGGAAGGGCACTGGCAGGTTCTCCTGAAAAGAACCTTGGGTATACCTGTATGTCCCTAGATTGTCCATTGCTGCGATCATATCTGGTTAGTAATGCGCCCTGGCTCCCTGCATAAAAAATGTTCGGTTTGCTTGGGTGTTGGGTGATCCATCCACTTTCGCCACCACCAACAGCATAATACCAACCGTGGTTGGGTCCTCTGCCCATCATATGTTCCCATCCGTCGCTTGGTACAGCAATGGTGCTATTGTCCTGTTGTGCCCCGGCCACATGGTAAGGCACATCGCTTGTGGTCATTACATGGTACAATTGTGTGGTAATATAATCCTGTTCTGTCCATGTTTTTCCGCCATTGATCGTAACGTTTCCACCGCCATCATTAGCATTGATCATACGATCTGGGTTGTTTGGGTCTATCCATAGGTCGTGGTTATCCCCATGGGGAACGTCTATGGTTTTATCAAATGTTTTTCCGCCGTCGGTCGACTTATAAAGACCGGTGTTCAATCCATAGACTGTTTCTTTGTCCCACGGATCGGCATAAATTCTAGAATAATAAAATGCTCGTTGGCGTAATTTTCGTTCATCATTAGTGCGTTCCCAAGTCTTTCCTGCATCATCGGAGCGAAAAACACCACCTTCATTGGCCTCTACAATGGCCCAAACCCTATTGGAATCGGCAGGGGAGACGGTTACACCAATTTTGCCCAAAGGTCCTTCGGGCATTCCAGGGTTTTTTGATAGATCGGTCCATGTGTCACCACCGTCTACTGACTTCCACAGTTTACAATCGGGACCACCACCCCACATTTTCCAAGCTTTACGTTGTACCTCCCAAGTGCTGGCGTAGATAATTTTAGGGTTGTTCCTATCTAAGATGAGGTCTACAGCTCCCGCCTTTGGTCCTACATACAATACTTTTTTCCAAGTAATTCCTCCATCGATACTTTTGAAAACACCGCGTTCTTCATTATCTCCGTATGGGTGTCCCAATGCCGCCACATATACAATATTAGGATCGGTAGGGTGTATGCGGATACGGGCAACGGCCTGCGTATCTTTCAATCCCATATGTCGCCATGTTTTTCCTCCATCGGTGGTTTTATAAACCCCATCGCCCTGCGTTATGCTGCCTCTTAACTGTACTTCTCCCATACCGATGTAAACGATATCAGGGTTGGTTTCTGCTACTGCTACAGCCCCAACAGAAGAGCTAGTCACCTGTCCGTCTGTTACCGGGAACCATTCGGTGCCTCCGTCCACAGTTTTCCAAAGTCCACCTCCGGTAGCTCCAAAATAATATTCATTGGGCCTTCCAGGACTTCCTGCTGCACCCAAAGATCGGCCACCACGATAGGGGCCAATATTGCGCCATTCTAATTGTTCATAAAAATCCTTCGGTATGGATGTGTCTGCTTCAGCCGTGCTTTTAACTTTACGCTGGGCAGAGGTAGAAAAAATAGAAAATAAGAAAAGGGTCAAAACTGCGGCTTGGTAAAACGGCTTCATACGTGATGTTTTAGTTTGGTGGTGGACTTCAAAAGTTCTAGGTGTTGAAGATAATAAAATCAATAAAATTGAACACTAAAGAAGGGATAAACAATTTCAGATTAATAAATCTTACTAGGGTCTATGCTTGCTTAATTCTTTGGTATAGTGACCCAAAATTTCATAAAGCCTTGATTTTTTCAATACCTAAGATTATACTATTGTTTGCCAGGAAGAGGTAAAGAAACAATTCTAAATGACCGAAGCTTATAAGATATACCGATTCTGGCCATTTTTAATATAAAACCAACATCCCAAGTAGGGTGAATGATCTTCACTGTGTGCAAAGGAGGGTAGAACTGGCACCACCCCAAAGGATGAATTTAGGAACTGTATGTAGAATTTCTTAGACCGCATATTTTTTTTAAACCAAAATCTATCAAAAATCATAATCACTATATCTTAAGATCCTGAAATAGCTGATTGAAACTTCTATTGATTTATGATAAGATGCTCCCCTTTAATCTGTAGATGATCCAATTGATGACCAAGCAACTTCTTTTTGCCTACGCTAGCAAATCCCATTTTTAGGTATAGTTTTTTTGCGTTGGGGTTATTTTCATTGACAAGTAATCCTAAGGTCTGTTTCTTATTGGCCATGTATTCATTTATCAAATGTTGTAACATTTGGGAACCAACTCCATTTCCTTGTTCGTTGCTTTTAACTGCAATGGTATCAATATAATATTCCCCTTTTTGTGTTTCATCTTCAATATGCAGGTCAGTAGCGTAATGTTGATCAATATATTCCAAAACGGGTTGTCTTAATTGTTCTAAGTCCGAGCCATTATAAAGGTTTGCCACCCCAATAATTTCATCATCACGTTCTGCAACATAACAGTTCTGGTAGGAGTACTGATTATTCCCTCTGTTTAGGAAGTATATTAAAAATTCTTTTGCTTTGGTGTAGTCATTTTCACCTATGAATGTATAGACTATTTTTTCCAAAACCAGCAATAAAATAGGAGCAATGGAATCTACATCATTAGTGGTAGCTTTTCTAATTGTCATTTAAAGTTGGGTATTTTTGAGAATATAAGGTTTACTCAGAAGATTTTATTCCTATTCTGTTCTAAAAAGTTCCAAACCTTTGATCGTTGAAATTTCAGAGCTATAGAAAATTATAGATTCTTTAGTGATTTTATTGGATATGTCCCTAGGTGATTTACGATTAATCCTTGCTTTGGTATTGTTGAAATTCATGGTATGTGTTTCGTCCAAATCATCCTTTTCATTGGTAGTAAAGTAGATGAGACTTTTTTCAGATTTCCATGTTCCTTTACCGTAAAAGTTTTCTTCAGAATAAATATCACAATTAAGGTTGCGGTAGAAATTATATAAAAATGTCCCATCGGGATTCAGTGATAACGTCCATTTAATATTCACTCCAGTGTCAAGTGGTGGATTTAAACCATAAGTACCGGCATTCGAATCTATTTGGGAATGTACTTTAAGGCTACCTGCAAAAAAAATAAATATTAGTAAATATTTCATGCTATTCTTAGGTTGGTTTTGTAGTATTAATGGATCATAAATCATGCCATATCAAGTTACAAAAACAGCAGAATAATCAAAATATCCCAAGATGAAACTCTTGTCCTATTTTCTATAATCATCGTTTATTAATTGTTATTTAGCGTAGGCTCCAGAGGAATAAGTGAGTTCATAGCTGTGGGTGTACACTTCAAATACAATTCCGAAAGGATCTTCGACATAACACATTTTATAGGGCTTATCGTTAGGATAGTACTCTCTGATCGGCATTCTTTGCTTACCTCCGGCAGCCACAATCTTTTCAACTAAATTTTCAATTTTTGGATCTTGAATACAAAAATGGAAAAGTCCGGTATTGAAAGGATTAAATTCAGGGGCCCCCTTAATTCCGTGAGGAAAGGAGAACAATTCTATACCAATGCCGTCCGAAGTGGAAAGGTGTGCGATTTCAAATTCGGTCCAATCTTCACCAAAAACATCAATACACATTTGTCCGATCGCTGTATCCCTTTCTTTTTTGACTGTAGAAGGTTCCATAATGATGTACCAGCCCATCACTTCCGAATAGAATTTTACGGCTTCCTTTATATTGGGTACCGTAATCCCTATATGGGAAAAGGATTTTGGATAATTAGTGTTTAATTTCATAGTGTTCAATTTAAATTTGTTGTTACAAATTTAAATTATATTTGCATTAATGGCAATAACTTACCAAAAAGTAAGATACTTACTTAAAAGAGTAAAATATTGATATTAAGTAATATATAATTATGAAATTGAAAAATGAATATGATTGTCCATTACATTTAACGATGGATCTTATTGGGAATAAATGGAAGCCTCTGTTATTGTTCCATCTATTAAACGGACCATTGAGATCAGGGATTTTGCAAAAAAAGATTCCTGGAATATCGAACAAGATGTTTACCCAAACCGTAAGGGAATTGGAGCGCGATCAACTTTTGAGCAGAAAGGTGTACCCCGTGGTGCCACCCAAGGTGGAATACGAATTAACAGAGACTGGAAAATCGCTAGAAACTATTTTGAGGGATTTAGATGCATGGGGAAAACAGCGGATGCTTTAAAATTTATGTCGCCATTTGCTTCAATGCGCTTACAAATACGTCAAGCTCCTCAGTTGTTGTAAATACATTTGGTGTAATTCTACAACCATGGACATTGGCATATTTAATGGCAACTGTAAAAATTTGATATTCTTCGAGGAGTTTTTTTGCCATAGTTTCAGGTTCTATTCCTTCAATTCCAACATTGGCAATACCGCATGCCCTTTGGGAATCAACAGGTGTATTCACTACTATCCCTTTATGATTTCTCACTTTTTGGGTCCAATATTCCTGTAAATATCGCAATCGGGCTTCTTTTCTGGCCCCACCCAACATATTGTAATAATCTATGGCACTTTCTATGGTTAAATCGTGATATACAGGTATTGTTCCCGTATGGTTTAATCGCGAAATATCACCTGGCTCCCTCTTATCCTCTGCAAAAATTGGCCAAACGGCATCTATATTTTTATCTGCGACATACAATAAGCCTGTGCCCAAGGGAACTGCCAACCATTTATGCAAACTAGAACCATAGAAATCACATTCTAGGTTTTTAATATCAAATTCAAAATGACCCACGCAATGTGCCCCGTCGACCATAACCTTAACACCTTTACTATGTGCCATTTGACAAATCTTTTTTATTGGTAATATTTGGCCTGTTATGTTTATCATATGACATACCATCAACAATTTTGTCTTTGAGGTAATTGCCTTTTCGTAAACCGAAACAATTTCCTCATCAGACTTTGGATGATTGGGTACTGAAATTTCTTTGTTTATTATGCCATATCTATTTGCGACTTGTTCAAACATAACTTTCATGGCCCCATAATCCTGAATGGCATATACAGCTTCATCTCCTGCAACCCAATTCATACCATTTATAATCATATCCAATGATTCTGTTGTATTTCTTGTAATAATGACATTCTTTGAGGTAGATCCAATGATATTGGCAAGTTTTTCCGACATCCGTTTTTTGTTTTCCCATTGAACAGTTCGCATGTAATAAGAACCTTCATAATTAACCATATCTATATTTATATGAAGGGCGTTAAGCGTCGGGGTAGGGATGATGTTGTAATAACCGCTTTCTAGGTTGATATAATCTGGTTTTAGTTGATAATCCTTGCGGACCTTTAACCAAAAATCTTCATTGTAGGCTACTGTGCTTGCTGGTATTTTTGCTATACTATCTAGAGAAATAGCCATAGCGCTTCCATAAAATGGTGCCCCTATTGCGGCTAACGAAATGTTTTTCAGGAAATTACGTTTATTCATTTGGAATCCATTTGAATAAAGATACAGAAATATTAAATGTGTCTTTGGTCAGGAATTTGCCTTATGATTTCTAGAATATTGGGTATAAAATCTAGACATGGCATCCCTTCCTTTTTAAAAAACGTATTTAATAGATTGGTTTATCGTGATCAAAACCGGGAGTAAAGGAGGGAGGTCCCGTATTTTTCTTATTTAATAAACCTCATTATTTAATTCAAAGATTTTTACACAAAAGAAAAATGCATTAAAATCATGTATTTCAACGTTTAATATTGTATATAATCCTATATTCATCTTTTTTTAATCGAAACTAAATTATTGTCGCCCTATGCGCAGATTCAAAATTTTAGTAGTACCTACACTTTTAATTCTTGCGCTTTTTGTTTTAACTTATATTGTTCCAAAATCTAGTTCTACGCCAGAGGCCAGTAAGTCAATTTCTACCATAACACCAATAAAAACTTTAATTAGTCAAAAAGAGGTCCTACAGTATAAATTACATCAACAAGAATTGAGAGATGCCGTTAAAGCCTATTTTGAAAAGGCCATTGCATCGGGTGAAATTGTAGGCGCGGGGGTTAGTATAGTCATGCAAGATTCCATTGTTATTTTAGATGGTTTTGGCAAAAAAAATATTAATCTAAATGATGGTATTGACGGGGAAACTGTTTTTAGATTGGGATCCCTTTCCAAAGGATTTGCAGGAATATTAGCAGCCAATTTAAAGCAAGAGGGTATATTAGATTGGAAAGATAAAGTCAGTGATTATCTACCTGATTTTCAGTTGGGTGATAGAAATAATACAGACAAAGTTACTTTGGCTACTATATTGTCTCACACCTCTGGTACACCCTATCACAGTTACACCAACCTTGTAGAGGCTGGGTTGTCATTAAATGAAATTGCAGGGCGTTTCAAAAAAGTAAATCCTATAAGCAAACCAGGACTCATGTATAGCTACCAGAATGCCATGTTTGCCTTATGTGGGGAAATTATGTACAAAGCTACTGGGCAAAAAATCTCTGCATCATTGGAGAACAGGTTCTTTACGCCTCTAGGCATGTGTTCAACTACTATGGATTATGAGACCTTGGAACATACAGAAAATGTAGCCTTACCGCATTCACAAGGACGCAATAGTTGGAAAACATTACCACTTAACCACAATTATTATAACGCCATTGCGGCAGGCGGTATTAATGCCAATGCCCATGATATGGGAAGATGGATGCGATTTTTACTTGGACATAATCCAGAGTTAATGGATAAGCCTGCTTTAGCGGAAGCTTTTAACCCTTTTGTGGAAATAAAGGGTAACAGTAAATATTATCAGCGTTGGCCTGGTCATTTAAGCTCTTATTACGGCTTTGGTTGGAGAATTCACAAATATAGAGACGATGATTCTAGTCAAGAAAAAACCATTTGGCATCATGGAGGAAGTGTAAACAATTATAGAAATGAAATTGCCGTATTTCCGGAAGCCGATTTAGGTATATGTGTTCTTCTGAACAGTAATTCCAAACTTGCAAGAATAGTGATACCTGACCTGCGAAGGATCGTAAAGGAAATTTATGGAAGATCCACTCCCAAAATAGTTCATAGTTATAGTGCTGATCTTAACCCTAATTTATAAATCTTGTAATCAGTCTCTTTTAATTAGCGTGTATTCGTCTAAAACCGTTAAGTTCTGTCCGACCTATTCGATGCTTAGTATATATACATTGCAGACCATACGCTTTAGTGATATTTTATTTTAATACGTTACGTTCACTCACAAGAATTCCATCTGTATCCACATAGATATAATGCCCTGAAACAAAGGTAACATCGCCGAATTTAACTGGAATATCTATCTCGCCAGTATCGCGCTTATTGCTTTTAACAGGAGACGTATTTAGTGCCCTTATGCCTAAATCCATAGAATTAATAATCTGACTATCGCGAATACTTCCGTTTACGATAATGCCATTCCACTTATTTTGTATTGCCAGTGCAGCTAATTGATCACCTACTAATGCGCAACGTAATGAGGCGCCACCATCTATTACAAGTACTTTTCCTTTGCCGCTAGATTCTAATTGTTTCCGTACTAACGAGTTGTCTTCAAATAACATTAGTGTTGTTATTTCTCCTGAAAAGGCTTTTTTAGTTCCAAATGAACGAAAAATAGGAGCAACACAGCTGAATAGTTCGCCATGCTCATCCCAAAGGTCTGCCGTTGTAAACATAGTTACAATAAATGTTTAAAATTATGATATTTGAAAAGGCAACACTCTTACATGTTGCCCTTTTCAACAAATAACAAATAAAAAATAAAAAAAATTATTTATCCAGAACAAGTTCTCGCTTTGCTACATGTTCATCAATTTCGAATTGATTACTCGTATTCTTCTCTCCTCCAGCTTTTAAGGCTTTGTCTCCTGCAAAAAATGTTTTATGGTCATCACCAAGATTTGAACCCGCCATTCTTTGATGTTTTACACAAGAAACACCTTTTCTAATTTCTTGTCTCTGAACACCTTTAACATAAGCCAACATGCCTTCTTCTCCAAAATATCCTTCGGTTAAATTATTCATATGAAGTGCTGTAGTATGATAGGTTGGTAATGTAATTAAGTGATGGAATACACCGGCATACCTAGCAGCATCAATTTGAAAGGTCCGAATCATTTTGTCTGCACGAAAGCATAATTCTGTAGTATCGTATTCCGCAGCCATTAAATTATTTCTATCGTAAGCTGTCATATTTTCTCCTTCAGCAAGCATTTCTTCAAAAGCTTGATTACGGAAGTTTAATGTCCAGTTAAAAGATGGCGAGTTGTTGTAAACCAATTTAGCATTTGGCATAACTTCTTTTATTCTGTTTACCATATGAGCAATTTGCTGCACATTTGGTGTTGGAGTTTCAATCCATAACAAATCCGCTCCGTTTTGAAGACTAGTGATACAATCCAAAACGACCCTATCTATATTGGAACCATTTTTAAATTTATATAACCCATTGGCTAATCTTACAGGACGCACTAATTTCCCATCCCTTTTTAGCAGAACATCATCTTCTTTTGCATCATATATAGCTATTTCTTCTGCTTCAACAAAGGCTAAATATTTAGAAGCTAAATCTCCAGGTTCTTGACTAACTGGCAATTTTTGGGTTAAACTTGCACCTTCAGAATCTGTTCTTGCTACTATAATGCCGTCATCAACTCCTAACTCTAAGAAAGCATATCTAATTGCATTTAGTTTGGCAATAAAATCTTCATGGGGTACTGTAACTTTGCCATCTTGATGACCACACTGTTTGGCATCAGATACCTGATTTTCAATTTGAATAGCACATGCACCAGCTTGAATCATTTTTTTTGCCAATAAATAAGTTGCTTCTTCATTGCCAAAACCGGCATCGATATCTGCTATAATAGGAACAACATGTGTTTCATAATTATCTATTTGATCTTGTACGTCTTCACCTTTTTCAAGTTTTCTGAATAAATCATTCAGCTCAATAGCATCAGCCTGACGTAAAAAATCATAAATTTCAGCTATGAGCCCAGAAACGGCGGTTTTTTCATGCATAGACTGATCTGGTAGTGGTCCAAATTCTGAACGTAGTGCGGCTACCATCCAACCAGAAAGATACAAGTATTTTTTGCTAGTGGTTTTGTGATGCTTTTTAACGGCTATCATTTTCTGTTGTGCCACAAAACCATGCCAACAACCTAGGGATTGTGTGTATTTGGATGAATCTGCATCATACGCTGCCATATCTTCTCTCATAATGGCTGCTGTATATTTAGCGATATCCAAACCTGTTTTAAAACGATTCTGAATAACCATTCTAGCTGCGTTTTCAGTGCTTATCGTATTCCAAGTTTTTCCGTACTTTTCTTTAAGGTTTCTTACAGTCTGTAATGCAGAACTGTAATTTGATTGTGGTAAATTTTTCATAATTTTGTAATAAGTTATTTATTATTAATAATTAGATCCTGCAGATTGTGTCCGCAATCGCAGGATCGTTTTTTAAATGTATTGATAGGCAGGAAGGGTAAGGAATTCCTCAAATTTTTCTGATAACACTAATTTGTCAAAAAGCTCAAAGGCTACTTTAAACTTGGTGTTATTTATAGTCTCTTCTCCAACTTCGGTAATAATCTTTTCTACTTCATCATCAAATAGTTCCATATAAAGCTCAATAGTGAATTTCCTTCCATCTTCAAGTTTCACCTCATTCTTTAGCCATTGCCATACTTGAGTTCTGGATATCTCAGCCGTTGCGGCATCTTCCATTAGATTATATAGGGCTACAGCTCCATGACCACGCAACCAGGCTTCCGTATATAAAATACCAACATTAATGTTCTTTCTAATTCCGGCTTCGGTAACGGTACCCTTTGGAATCTCAACCAGATCTGCTTGGGAAATTTGAACATCATCCCTTGTTACGTGTAATTGATTTAATGTTGGCATGTACTTGTCAAATTCTGACATGGCAATGGAAACCAAAGCAGGATGGGCCACCCAAGTTCCATCATGGCCATTTGTTACCTCACGCTCCTTATCCTTTCTTACATTTTCTAAAGCGATAGCGTTGGCATTTACATTATTTTTTATTGGAATTTGAGCGGCCATACCACCAATAGCTAGAATGCCACGTTTGTGACAACGTTGAATAACTAGTTTGGAATACGCATCCATAAAAGGTGAGGTCATGGTTACTTGGTCTCGATTTGGCACTACGAAATTCGAATGGTTTCTGAATTTTTTGATGTATGAAAAGATATAGTCCCAACGTCCACAGTTTAAACCAACGATGTGCTCTTTTAATTCATAAATGATTTCATCTAATTGAAAACTCGCCGTAATGGTTTCCACTAAAACAGTGGCTTTAAAAGTGCCTTGAGGAACTTCAAGATAGTCTTGGGCAAAAGTAAATACCTCATTCCACCAACGTGCCTCCAGATAATGCTCTAATTTTGGAAGATAAAAATAGGGAGCAGTATCGTTTTTCATTAAGATCTGGGTATTATGAAATACATACAGACCAAAATCTACCAAGCTCCCTGACGTTTCTTCTTCATTAATTAGGATATGTCTTTCGTTTAAATGTAGCCCCCTTGGCCTAACCATTAAAACAGCCGTTTCTTCGTTGAGGTTATACGATTTACCGCGTATTGAATCTACCAATGAAATGGTTTTATTATTGGCATCAATCAAGTTCTTCTGACCTTCTATAGTGTTGCTCCAGGTAGGGGAATTACTATCCTCTAAATCGGCCATAAATGTTTTGGCGCCAGAATTCAGGGCGTTTATAATCATTTTTCTATCTACTGGACCTGTAATTTCTACACGTCTGTCTTGTAGATCGTGTGGAATAGTAGCAGCTTTCCATTGCTTGTCCCTTAGATTTTTTGTTTCCTTCGGGAATTCTGGAAATTTACCCTCATCAAAGACCTTTTGTTGATTTGCTCGCTTTTCTAAAAGCAGCAATCGTTCAGCATTAAATTTTTCATGAAGTAGGGTAATAAAAGCCAAAGCTTGATCTGTAAGAATTTCTGGATAGTAATTATCTACCTGTCTAGAGAAATTAATTTTGGATTGTTTTAAAAGGGTTTGTGCCATGATGATTTGTTTTATTTGACAATGATAAAAAAAAGATTTATATAAAACAAGCGAACGTTCGCTAAAAAACATTATTCGCGAAAAATAAGTATTCGCAAAAAAGCCTATATTTGTTTTATGGAAGAGGATTATATCAAACTTATATTTGGGTTGAAGCTAAAGCAGATAAGGACTGATAAGAATTTGTCCCTATTTGGATTGTCTAAGCTTTCTGGTTTGTCAAAGTCGTATTTAAACGAAATTGAAAATGGTAAAAAATATCCCAAACCAGATAAAATTGCCTTACTTTCAGATAAACTAGATGTCCCTTATGACCAAATGGTATCTTTAAAGTTAGATAAGAATTTGGCGCCAATTGGTGATTTATTACGATCTAAAATATTAAAGGAAATCCCCCTAGACCTCTTTGGCATTAAAGAAAGTAACTTAATAGATATAGTTGCCAATGCACCTGCCAAGGTGAATGCCTTCATAAGTACCATTATTAAAATTGCCCAACATTACAATTTCAGAAAAGAGAGTTTTTACCTTGCTTCGGTCCGCTCTTTCCAAGAAGCTAATAATAATTATTTTGATGAGTTAGAACAAAGTGTTCTAAAATTTGTTAAAGCGTATCATATAGATCTAAATCAAGAGATTTCTTCCAAGGAATTAGAAGAAATATTGGTAGAAGAATATGGATACATTGTTAAGGGAAATGAATTAAGTAAATATGAAGCTCTAGGTACCTTACGATCTGTATTTGTACCAAAAACAAAAACGTTGTTACTTACAAATGAGATTGACGAGTCACAACGTACCTTTATTTATGCCAAAGAACTAGCTTATAATTATTTAGAGTTTAAAGAGCGTCTTTATACATTTCCTTGGATTAAGTTTGACACATTTGACCAAGTTCTAAATAATTTTTATGCCTCATATTTTGCCGGGGCTTTAATCATACCCAATGCTAAAATAACAGATCGGTTAAATGAAATTTTTGAGAAGGATACTTTTGATACCAAATTATTTCTCAACGCTATAGATACTTTTAATGCATCGCCAGAATCTTTTTATCAGCGTTTAACTAATATCTTACCTAAAGAATTCAACATTCAGAATTTATTTTTTTTAAGGTTTACATATAAAGCTGGTAGTGAAAAATTTCACCTTAAAAAAGAATTGCATTTATCGCATCAACATTCCCCACATGCCAACGAAACTAATGAACACTATTGTAGGCGCTGGGTATCCTTAAAAGTATTGAAAGATTTAAGTGAAAATAAAAAAGACCATGAATTTGATATTCAGATTTCCGATTACCAAAATGATGGTATGAAATATTTGGTATTGTCATCTGCAACTAAAGATCCTTTTAAAGAAAATTATTATAGAAGTATAAGTGTAGGATTACTGATCAATAAACAACTACAACGCAAAATAGCTTTTCTGGCAGATCCCAACATTAAAACTCAGGATGTTGGTGTAACCTGTGAGCGATGTGCTATATCGGGCTGCGCGGAAAGACAAGCCCCTTCGGTCCTTTTGGAGAAAGATGCTAAAAACAAAAAGATAGAAATGATTGTGGACGAATTGAACACTAAGTTTGGTAATTAATTAAGCTGTACAATCGGTTTTCTGCCTTTTAAACCTTACTAACTTTTTTGGATTTTTATAGGTACCCTTAATTTGGTTTAATCCATTTTGCTCCAAAAGCCAATTTTAATATAGAATAATTTGATCTTAAGAGTGCCTGTCTCCCAATTTGGAATTTTTGCTTCTATCATAATATGAGTATAGACACTACCTAATTATGACAAGTACAGTAATAATTTTAATGGTATTACTATTGTTTACTTGGCAGAAGTAAATACATCCAATACCCCATAGGTAGATTGAAATTAAACCTGTAATCTTTGTCCTTTTAGATATTTTATTCATGAAACTGTGTAGTGCTTTACATCCTTACTTTGATGTTGATTCTAAAAGCCAGTTACGCTGACCAATACTAAATTGGTAAAAAATAATGCCTGAAAAATACCATAAATTATAGGTTTAGACGGCAATCTGAGAACTGGTCGGATACTATGTTGGCCCGTCCGAAATATTTTTTTAGTAGTACTCGTTTTTATTTTTGTTAAAGATTAAACTATTGCCTTTTTATGTAGTCAAAGGTTTAAGTATAAAATTGAATTATAACTATTAAGCGTTCAACGTTGATCTTGAATACAATGTTAATGTTTTGATAAACAACAAAAATATGTTTAATGTTTACTTATATTCGATAAACAAATAATTATTTTTAGACACCAGCCATGAAATCAATTCTCTTTACTTTTATTTTCATCCTCACTCTAACAATGTCATCGTTTAGGCCAAATGTCCAAGAATTTCAAGGTCAGGCTTTCTATTTTTCTAAAACGAAAATGGATCTTGGTAATTGGGGAGCAAGAATGAGTGAAGCACAAAAAAAGCAAATGCAAGTTCGTTTAAAGGATAGGTTGGAAAAAACGTATGTGTTAAATTTCAACAAGGAAGAATCTGTATTTAATGAAGAAGACAAACTTGATGCTATATCAGGTGCAACAGATTCTTGGGGAAAGAATTTTTCACAGGGAGAGCAATATAAGAACGTAAAAGAAAATGCCTTGGTGCAAAGTCAGGAATTCTATGGCAAGCAATTTTTGGTAAAGGATAAATTACAAGCTATAGAATGGAAGATGGGATCGGAATCAAGGCAAATAGGACAATACACTTGTTTTAAAGCCACCGCCTCGATACCAACAGCAGAATTAACATGGTATAACTTTTCATGGAATGATCTAAGAGCAGATGCGGAAACCAAAACTGATTCTACTGTTGTAGAAGCAACAGAACCTGAAATAAAATTGACTGAAGTTGAAGCGTGGTATACGCCACAAATCCCCGTGAGTCACGGACCAGGTGAATATTGGGGGCTTCCTGGACTTATTCTAGAAGTAAGTGCAGATAATACAACCATGTTGTGTTCTAAGATAGTTATGAATCCTAAGGAGAAAATTAAGATCGAAGCTCCAGATAAAGGAAAAGAAATAACCAAGAGTTTATATCAAGAGACCATCCAAGGTAAAATGCTGGAAATGAGAAATAATCGAGGAAGAAGAAGAGGTTGATATTCGCTGATTAAACAATGACGACCTAACAACCAACTTACACAACATCATGAAAAAAATATGCTGTATTGCGCTACTTCTTGTAGCATGTATCTCCCATGCTCAAATTAAACTTGAGGGCGTAGTTAAAGACACCTTTAATATCGCTTTGGATTTGGCAAATGTAATCGCCATAAATCAGCAAACTAGTGGTTTAGAATCCTATGGTATTACAGACGAAAAAGGGAAATATAGGCTAACATTGGGAAAGAATGGCACCTATAAAATACAGATCAGCTATGTAGGTATGAAGACTTTTGAAGAGATCATTTCAACTAAAGAAAGTGATATTGCAAAAGATTATACGCTTCAACCCGAAAACGCCTTGGATGAGGTAGAACTTATCTACGAAATGCCCGTCACTGTAAAAGGAGATACTTTAGTGTATAATGCCGATTCATTTCAGAACGGGACTGAACGCAAGTTAGAAGATATTCTAGAAAAGTTACCTGGTGTGGAGATTAATGAAAATGGCCAGATAGAAGTGGAAGGTAAAGTGGTTAGTAAGTTGATGGTGAATGGAAAAGATTTTTTTGACGGTGATACCAAATTAGCGACCAAGAATATACCGTCTAAAGCAGTAGATAAAATACAGGTATTACGTAATTATTCTGAGGTTGGCCAGTTAAGTGGAGTAGGCAACAACCAAGATAATGTAGCCCTAAATATAAAGCTCAAAGAAGGAAAAGAAAACTTTTGGTTTGGTAACGTGACAGCTGGAGCTGGAGCTTCACCAGATGGCGAACTTTATTTACTACAACCAAAGCTATTTTATTACAATCCTAAATACAGTCTCAATTTCATAGGAGACATCAACAATACAGGGGAGTTAGCATTAACACGAAGGGATATCAGAGCCTTTGGTGGTGGTTTTAGGGCGCCAAGCAGAAGCAGCGGAACGAGTATAGATCTAGGGGATAATGGTCTTAATTTCTTGACAAATCAATCCAACGCTCTGGAAATCGAGAATAAATTGGTAACAGGCAATTTTAGTTATTCTCCAAATAAAGCACTGGATTTAAGCGGATTCCTTATTTTTAATAGTAGTCGTATACTTTCTAGAGAAACTAGCTTTGTCCAATATACGGATCCAGAGTTAGGTATACCTGATGAAGCTACGGATCAATCTGGAAATGAACGTTCCGATCAAGCTTTGATGAAATTAAGTGCCTCCTATAAGCCTAATTTTAGTAATCAATTGGATTATGACATCTTGGGTCGTGTCTCCAACGATTCACAAAACCAAAATATTTTTTCTTCTGTTATAGGAAATACGGAGCAGTTAAATGAGGTAAAACCTTACAGTATTAATCAAAATATAAATTATTACTATACCCTTAATGAAAACAATATTTTCGCTTTTGAAGCTCAGCATTTATTAAAAAACGAAGATCCTTTTTACAATGCTCTATTAGTTAATAATCCCAATGGTGCAGATGCCTTCGATACCACGGCTGAAGCTTTGGGTCTGGATACTTCCCTAACCAATTATGACCTTGGTCAGAACAGACGTATTAAGTCCAATCAAGTAGATGCCAAATTAGATTATTACAATATTCTGAATGCAAAAAGCAATATCAATTTTACATTTGGGACTATCCTAAGTCGCCAAGAATTCAATTCTAATATTTTTCAGTTCTTAAGCGATGGATCACAGTTCAACCCTACACCAACCTTCAATGATGGAAAGGCCACAAACGATATAGAGTACAATTTTAGTGATGTGTATTTGGGAGTACATTACCGACTGAAATCTGGTATATTTACAATCACCCCCGGATTTTCTGTACATGCATACGGAAACAAGAATAGTCAATTTGGTGTCATCTACGAGGAAAATTTCTTTAGATTTTTGCCAGATTTTGAAACGCGAATACAGCTAAAAAAGAGCGAGGCCTTGACCTTTTCCTACGATATGCGAAATCAGTTCACGGATATAACCCGACTAGCTGAAGGACTAGTGCTTAATAATTACAACAGCATACAATTTGGACAGCCAGATTTACAGAATGCCTTATCCCATAATGTGAGCTTGCTTTACAGTAGTTTTAATCTCTTTAATTATACCAATGTTTTTGCTAGGGCTGCCTATTCTAGCAATATAGATCAAGTACGGAGCTTAACAAATTTTGAGAATGTAATTCGCACCAATACTTTTTTCAATTCTAATTTTGCAGATGAAAATGTAAATGTCTTTGGACGGGTGCAACGAACCTTTGGTAAGTTAAGAGCTAGTTTAAATACCAGTTTTAATTATAGCAAAATAAATCAGTTCATTCAGGGACTACAATCACTAAATGAAGGGTACACCCAGTCTTATACCCCAGAACTTCGTACGAATTTTATGGAGGCTCCAAACGTTAGCTTGAGGTATCGATATAGTGTGACCAACAACAATCAGGGGAGTCGTAAGACGGAATTCGTCACGAATGCACCATCGGTTGAGTTTGATGCATACATTTGGAAAGCGGTTACCTTCCGCACCAATTACACCTATACTCAACAAAATCTTGGAAATGGGGAAGCACAGTCTTTTCAAAATTGGGATGCTACGCTTTCTTATAGAAAAGATAGAGATGCCAAATGGGAATATGAGATTAAGGCTACCAATATATTGGACATCGATTCTCAAGTGCGAAACAGTGCCAATAACTTGTCGGTGTTTACCTCGGAAACTTTTATACAGCCACGATTCGTAACCTTTAGATTTGTATATACTCTGTAAGATACGGAGCGATCTTTAAGGGGTATTCACAAATATTTTTTGTTCTATGTTAACTAAAAAACAGATTGTGTAAATACCTTCCGGGAGTAAATGTAAACCCTCCTGCAATCACGATAGCACCAAAGTATAATAGTATCATTTTACGTTTATGGGCTTTGACATTTCCTTTTTTAATAAGTAATAGGAATGTTCCAATTAAAAAGCAAGGTATCACAGTTGTTAAATGGATGTACATTAATCAAAATATGTCATTTCTATTGCTTTAAGTCTTAAAAAATTGTTTGTATAGTTTTAGATAGAAATAGGGGTTTGTCTTCGATTTCCCTCAGTTCGGTTTTGAGGGCGTGGTAAATGGGGTGCAGGAAAGGGTGTTTTTTTACTTTCGTAGCTATGGGATTACGGTACTTTTTTGTTTTACATTCTACTTATTAAATCAAAGGGTCTAAACTATTTATTTTATTATTTTGATTTTTAGTGTTTGACAGTTAACTGATTCTTTTTTAGGGATTTTTGTTTGACTCAATGAGAAAGTTTTCTTCTTCTAATATTCAGCCCCAGATAATTTATTTTTTTCGTATTTGTTATGAATTGTAATTATGGCCAGACCAAAAAGAACGGCTACTACAATTAACACCGTATTAATTAACCCAGTCACACCAAACGATATTCGGATTAGAATAGTGGAAATAATAAAACCAGAGTTTCTAATAATCTTATGAAATTCATGGGTGTAAAAGAAGGAAATCAATAGCAATACAACGTCTACCAAAATCAAAACCGTAAAGAATTGGTCAAAAAATAGATTATTGATGCTTTCAAATGAAGGCAGGGTGTCCGAAGAGAGCGAAATTCCCATGGACCAATTTATAAGTGTATACAAAGCCATGAGGAAAAAAAGTGGCACCAGAATAACTGCTATCAATTTTTTCTTCTTTACGAATCTTTCAATAGTGGGGTTGATACTCGCTGATGGATCAAATTTACGTTGTCCTTGTTTATGAAATAGAAATATGAAATAGAAAAGTAATAAAGATGCCACCAAATCGTAAGTAAATTGTAGATCTCCTTTAATTTCGAACCAATTTGATGAAAGTTCTAAAGATGATAAATCTTTAAATAATTTACGAATTATAATCAGTGTAATGATCTCATACTGCTTTATAATATAGGTCGTAAACGATTTGGGTAGGTAGTAAATTAATAAATAGACTTCATACACAAGAATAAAGGAAAAGGGGGTGTAAATGGCAGATATTGGATTCTTAAGTAATTCCGAGTTTGGCTGAAATTCAATTAGATCAAATTTCAAAAAGTAGATTACCGCTAAATGAATAAAAAAACTAAAGAGTGCGACATTCAGAATAACTTTTTCAGCTTTATCGCTTGTGCTTTCAGAAAGAACATAATTGTAGAGTATTGGTAAAATATTCTTTCTTTTGACCATACAGACATATTTTGCCTAACTTTTAAGCTAGGATTTGGTTTTTAAAAGTTTGATAATATCAAATTAAACTATGGCATAGGGCCGTTTTAAAAATACGAAAATTTTCTTCATCATAGCCTATTTATAATTATCCAAGGTGCACCATGTAAATTACATATATATGGGTACACCTTTGGATAATAAAAGCTGTCTAAAATCTTCCTTATTAAAAATTATATTTTAGATTAACCCCTCCATAAAATGTCTCGAGGATTCATTTAATAATTCCTCTTGAAAAACTGAAAATAGCTAGACTTTTACCTTTTTATTGCAGTGACCTTACGGAATGAATTCTTACGTCCACGGCAGGACGGTCGCTTGTTACGGTGGGAACGGATGCGATAGAATCTAACACCTCTAGACCTTTAATCACTTCTCCAAAAACCGTGTAATTTTGGTCAAGATGAGGTGTGCCTCCTATAGTTTTGTAGGCTTGGCGGTGAGACTCGGGAATAGTATACCTTTCAAAATTCCCATAGTCTTTTGCCATTTTGGTAATGCTGTCATTAAGCAAAGTATACTGCTTAGAATTTTCATTTTCCATAGCTTTTTCTAAGGAGTTCACTAGGGGTTTGTTTATTGGATCTTTCTTAAAGTAGTATTCCGCTAGCCATCCATTGATGCGTGTTTCGGCAATAGTGAGTAGGCTATCATTAGATACTTTTCCTTGTACTATATAAAATTGCATACCACTCGAAGCTCTTTTGGGGTTGCCATCTCGAGCAGCAGCCAGTGCGCCTTTTTTGTGAAATAAATCCTTATTAAATTCAGCATTTACTACGTAAGGCACAGCGCCATTGCCAAGTTCATCATTGGGCTGTGCTTTTCTGCTATCTGGGTCACCGCCCTGAATCATAAATTCATTTATAACCCGATGAAAAAGTAAACTATCGTAAGCATTATTATTGACTAGATTGGTAAAATTATCTCTATGCAAAGGTGTTTCATTATACAATTCGATAATCATAGTCCCATAATTAGTAACCATTTCTATCTTTTTTCTATTTTCTTGCTCAGAATTTAATGATTTAGGTTCCTGTTTACAACCCAAGAATAACAGAATAATTAATACAGATAAAGAGAATTTAAGTATGGATTTCATTTTTTGTCTTTTAGGTTAATGAGGCACAAAAGAAGCGATATGTTCTACCCGCTGTTGTGCTTGCTTTATTTTTTCACAAGATTCCAAAGTAAAATAGCACCACTGTAATGTATAGTATTTTCAATACAGTCCAACCTTGCCATTCACGGAAGCAAATATTTTTTTAGAATCAAAACCAATTCCATTCTTGAATATAAGTTCCATTTTCCTAATAGCCGTCACATCTTTAGATAGGTCGCCGTCAATTAATATTAAATCGGCTTCTTTGCCAACTTCTATGGTACCCGTTTCTTTTTCTATTTGTAAATATTGTGCTCCGTTTAATGTTGCTAATTTAATGGCTTCCTCTATATCTAAACCGGTCTCTATTAGTAACTCAATTAATCGCTGGTTGGAATAGCCTGCAATTGTTTTTCCGCTCCCTGTAGGGTCTGTGCCTACTGTGATTTTACCTCCTAGAGAATGATATTTTAATACTCGCTTCATCTCTTTTTTAAAGCTAAGTAGGCGTAGGGAATCTCTTTTAGTATTGATTGACTGATCATAAATGGCTTGCATTTGTTCCAACAAATAGGGTGCGAGCGCAGCTTTTCCTCCCCCAGGGATTACTTCTCTATTGGTAAATGGTTCAAAAACGGTTGGCGTATAGGTTAGGGTTACATTTTTTTCGATCAAAAAATTCATTAAATCCAATAAGTTAGGATCGTTTTCATCTAGCCCATTTAAGGATGGTTCGCCAAAAACGCATTTATCTTCGGGCTTGTCCGAAACAAAATCTGTAGAAGCCATAAAGCTGTGCTCTAAATTGTCAATGCCCAATTCTGCAGCTTCCCTATAGGTAATGGAACATAAATGACCTGTAACTCTAATGTTTCTTGCGTGTGAAACTTTTATAATTGTGCTTAAATCTTCTTTGGTAATGTTGTTGTAAACTTTTACAGAGGTAATGCCCTTATCGAACCAATAGTTCATCCAGTTTTCAATATTTTCATCTCCATAAAGTGATTGGAGTTGAGGTATAAAACCTTCCCGTTCAATATGAGGGGTAGAAACATCAATAGTTGGCCCCAAGGATCTTCCTCGATCTATTAAATTTTTTACATTCAAATCTGCATTTGCTTCTAAACTCCCTGCGGTTCTCAGGGTGGTAACTCCACCTGCCAAATACAGCTGAGGAAAGGTATTTGTCATATGGGTTCCCTTATAGTTATTGTCAAATGGTTTTGCATAAAATAAATGTTCGTGGAGCATTATTAATCCTGGAATTAAAGTTTTTCCGCTGGCATCAATAGTTTTTGTATTCTTAGGAAGAACGATTTTTCCAGTATTTCCAATGGCAGTTATCTTATTGTTATGAATTATAATATCTTGATTGTATTTTATGGGTCCTCCTGTACCATCAATTACAGTTGCGTTTCTAAAAACCACCATAGAATCCTGAATAGCTATAAAATCACTGACTTGCTTTGAAAACTCCTGTGAATGGCCGAAGGGCTGAAAAATAAAAAGGAATAAACAAAAATGGAATAGTTGGTTTTTTTTCATGATGTCATTTTATAGTATGCCTAATTTGATATATTATAAATAGCAGTAATGGTACGCTGATAGTTCGGTTTAACTCAGCGTTCTTAATGCAGTAAGGGACATTTTTTAATTCACGTAAGTGCTTGTTTATTTAGTTACCGTTTAATGGTTTTGTTCAATGCTCTTTCTAATTTTGTCAATACTTCCTGTCTTGTTATGATCTTACCAAGAGCGGTATAGCTTCTTCCCATATCTCCGATTAAGTAATTTTCTGTATTAGGAGTTTTTAGGATTATTTCATAATCATAGGTGATTTTTCTATTATCTTTTATTGAAGCTACTTTATTATAAAACTCTTGAACATCTTCTTCATTTATTACTAACATACCTGTATCTTCTGACATATACCCTTCTGGCAATTTGTACATTAAGGGTTCAAACTGATTTTCGACAAATCTTGTTATAGAACTAAATGAATTTTCTAGTTGTACAAAATCGGCATAGTATTGTGAAAGATCCTTTACTAACTGCTTTTCTTTAAAATTGTTGAATTCTCCCATAGACTTTGCGGATTCGAAAGTTGTCTCATAGCTAGTGGGCGCTACAGTATAAAATAGGGGCTCTGTGTACATTCCAAATTTTTTAATCCCCATAGTCTTATTTGGATTTCGAACATAGGTGAGTAGGGTATCTAAATATGTTATCCTTTTTGTGTGGAATTTTTTATAATAGTTCAGATTTGCATTATCTTTTTTTAAGTCCAAAAGCACATCATAAAAGAAATTATCTTCTACTTTTTGTGCTTTACGTTCATCATTCCAAGTGTTGATCTGAAGTGCAATTAAAATACCAAAAACCACTAACACTATTTCGCCAATGGCATAAATGAGATATTTGCTAAATTTATTTTCAGTCAGCAATCTTTGGCGAATATTCCTGAAGAATTTTATCATTAGGTATTGTGATAATTCTTCTAAATATATGGTTTTAAATTAAGTACGGATTTAATATTATAAAGTTCTTCAGAAATTTATTTATTGAAAGTAAAGAAGTAGAATGTTAAGGATATGATTAGGTTGTGGAAAATGCCGAAGTCCCTTCTAAGGTTGAAATCAAGTTGGTTACAAATAGAATAACCTTTTTTTAAAGCACAAGGCCACACTTTCGTTTCAAACACGATGCTGTCTTTAGGATAGTTTAAAATAGATTTTAAGCAATGAGTAGCGGTAAGTGTTGGCAATCCGTATAAATCCATTTCAATTTCTGGTGTAAACCATCGCGAGGGATTTTATCACCCTTGTCCACAAAAGGGGCAGTTTCAGAAGCTGCATTTTTGGTAGTGATTTTTAACAATAGGGTATCAGGTAACCAATTGGGTAAACGGACAATAGAGCCGCGGGCTATGTCAAGGAAAGTTTAATAATCATTAGATTAGGTAAGAAGAAGAAGGTAGATGCTCCTAAATTAAAAAACTCCGGTAATCAGCCGGAGTTTATTCATCAATCAAAAAACGAACAGTCATGATAACTGTTGTTACGGTATGCAATTTACAACTTAATTACCAAGACACCAATAGGGCAAGATAGGATTGTAACTTTGCGGTGGGCTAGCCCAAATAAGTTTTTAAAATTTTACTTCTAGAGGTGTGTTTCAACCTTCTGATCGCCTTTTCTTTAATCTGGCGAACTCTTTCCCTTGTAAGGTCAAAAGTTTCTCCAATTTCTTCTAAGGTCATGGAATGTTGTCCTGCAAGACCAAAGTACAAACGGATCACATCTGCTTCCCTTGGGGTTAAGGTTTCCAAAGCACGCTCAATTTCTGTACGCAAAGATTCGTGCAATAATTCCCTGTCAGGGTTAGGAGACTCCCCACTACGCAATACATCGTAAAGGTTAGAATCTTCTCCATCTATTAAAGGGGCATCCATGGATACGTGACGGCCAGAGTTTTTCAAAGATTGTTTCACATCCTCAACGGTCATATCCAATTCTTTTGCAATCTCTTCTGCAGAAGGCTGTCTTTCATGAGCCTGCTCCAAGAATGCAAAGGTTTTGTTGATCTTGTTGATAGAGCCGATCTTGTTTAAAGGCAAACGTACAATACGAGATTGTTCTGCCAATGCCTGTAATATAGACTGACGAATCCACCATACAGCGTAGGAGATAAATTTAAAACCCCTAGTTTCGTCAAAACGTTGTGCAGCTTTAATCAACCCCAAATTACCCTCATTGATCAAATCGGGTAGGGTAAGCCCTTGGTTTTGATATTGCTTGGCAACAGAAACGACAAAACGAAGGTTTGCTTTGGTCAATTTCTCAAGTGCGGCTTGATCACCAGCCTTGATACGTTGTGCCAATTCTACTTCTTCATCCGCTGTAATAAGGTCTACTTTGCCAATTTCTTGCAAGTATTTGTCCAAGGAGGCGGTTTCCCTGTTGGTAACCTGTTTTGTAATCTTAAGCTGTCTCATTTAGGTTTTTCCTTTCTAAAAATTAGATGCGCAATACAAAGATTGCAAAAGGTTATACGTTGAAAAAAAGGAAATGTTACAATTAATTGATATTAATTTCATATTTCGGTCAAAATACCTCTTTATAACAGTAAAAAGCCCCAACGAATCTCGTTGGGGCTTTTTTAATATATAAATAGATGGAGTATTAGTCCCTTCTTGGTTTGCGATCTCTATCGCTGCCTCTTCGGTCACTTCCTCTTCTATCGTTCCCGCGATCTTCGCGTGGTGGTCTTTCTTTATACCCTTCAGGTTTTGGCAATAATGCCTTACGGGAAACCTTATCTTTTCTGGTCCTAGGGTCCAATCCAAAATATTTAACATCAAATACGTCACCCATGTTTACCACATCGGATACATTTTCTGTGCGTTCCCAAGCCAATTCGGATACGTGTAACAATACTTCGTTCCCTGGGGCATCCAAATATTCTACAACAGCACCAAAGTCAAGCATCTTTATAACTTTTACTTCGTAAACGCTATCTACAGTTGGTTTGAACATCAACGAATCAATTTTTGCCAATACAGCATCAATTCCTTCCTGATTTGTTCCTAAAATTTCTACAATTCCTTCTTCGGTAACAGGATCTTCATTGATGACAATGGTACAGCCAGTTACTTTTTGAAGTTCTTGGATCACTTTTCCACCAGGTCCGATCAAGGCACCAATGAATTCGTTTGGAATGGTACGCGTGATCATTTTTGGAGAATGTGGTTTCACATCTGCATTTGGTGCGGCAATAGTTTCGGTAAGCTTACCAAGGATATGAATACGACCGGCTTGTGCCTGCTTTAATGCATTTACAAGAATTTCATAGGATAATCCTTTTACTTTAATATCCATCTGGCAAGCGGTAATTCCGTCTGCAGTTCCGGTTACTTTAAAGTCCATATCCCCTAAGTGATCTTCATCACCCAAAATATCGGAAAGTACAGCATATTTACCTGTTTCACCACCAGAAATCAATCCCATTGCAATACCAGATACTGGTTTTGTTAGTTGTACCCCAGCATCCATTAATGCCATTGTACCAGCACAAACCGTTGCCATGGAAGAAGAACCGTTAGATTCCAATACCTCGGAAACAACACGTACGGTATAAGGACAATCTGCAGGGATCATTCCTTTTAAGGCACGTTGAGCCAAGTTACCATGTCCAACTTCTCTTCTTGATGTACCACGAAGTGGTTTAGCCTCACCGGTACAGAATGGAGGGAAATTATAATGTAAGTAGAAAGTCTCCTCACCTTCGTAAGATGGCATATCTATCTTATTGGCTTCTCTTGAAGTACCTAAGGTTACCGTGGCCAATGCCTGGGTCTCACCTCTGGTGAAAATTGCAGAACCGTGCGTAGAGGGCAAATAATCAACCTCACACCAGATAGGTCTAATCTCATCTGTTTTACGACCATCTAAACGCAAACCTTCATTTAAGGTAAGGTCACGAATGGCAGCTTTCTCTGCTTTTGAATAATATTTAGAAACTAAACCGCCGAAATCCTGAAGTTCCTCTTCGGAAAAAGTGGCTTTTATTTCTTCTTTGATCTCTTGAAAAGAAGCACTACGCTCATGTTTGGCAGATCCGGCTTTAGCTACTGCATAAACCTTATCGTAGGCCAAATCATGAATCTTCTTAGCCAATTCCTCGTCTTCCCTTTCGGTAACGTACTCACGTACTTCTTTCCTGCCAAAAGCTTCGGCAAGTCTAAGTTGGGCAGCACATTGTAATTTAATGTGATCATGGGCAAACTTAATGGCTTCCACCATATCTTCTTCGCTAATTTCCTTCATCTCACCTTCTACCATCATTACCGAGTCTGCAGAAGCACCAATCATCATATCGATGTCAGATTCTTTTAACTGTGCTCTTGTTGGGTTGATGACGAATTCTCCGTTGATACGACCTACTCTTGCTTCAGAGATGGCACATTCAAAAGGAAAATCTGAAAGTTGTATTGCCGCTGAAGCTGCCAAACCGGCCATAGCTTCTGGCATAACGTCATCGTCATGAGACATTAATTGAATCATCACCTGGGTCTCAGCGTGGTAATCTTTTGGGAACAAGGGACGAAGAACACGGTCAACCAATCTCATGGTCAATACCTCTCCATCACTTGGTCTTGCTTCTCTTTTGAAGAAACCTCCTGGATAACGCCCAGAAGCTGCGAATTTTTCGCGATAATCTACGGTTAAAGGTAGAAAGTCAAGATCGCTTTGTTTGTAGTTGGAAACAACTGTACATAATAACATACATTTTCCTGATTGGACAACCACAGAACCATGGGCCTGTTTTGCCAATTTTCCAGTTTCGATAGAAATTTCCCTACCGTCACCAAGGTCTATGACCTCTTTAAAAACTTTTGGAATCATAAATTTTAATTAGAACCTGCGAATTACAGATTAGTTAAACAATGGTCTTTTCGTCTTACCTAGACGGACTGTGTTGTTGTGTTGTCGTTGTGTGTTGGACCAATGAAAAACTATGTGCAAGCTTTTTGTTTTGCCTCAAAAAATTGATTTTGAGGATTTTGTAATCGGTTTTCTTCGATAGTGAAGTAAACCTATAAAAAAGGGGGAAGCTTAGCTTCCCCCTTTAAAATTATTTTCTGATGTTCAATTCTTTGATGATAAGACGATATCTTACAATATCCTTTTTGATCAAATAATCCAATAGACTTCTTCTTTTACCTACCAACATTACTAAGGAACGCTCAGTGTTGAAATCCTTGCGGTTTCTTTTTAAGTGTTCCGTTAAGTGGTTGATTCTGTAAGTAAACAAAGCGATTTGTCCTTCTGCAGAACCTGTGTTCGTTTCAGTTTCGCCGTGTTTTTTAAAGATCTCGGCCTTTACTTCTTTAGATAAATACATTCCAATATTGTTTAATGATTTTTATGTATGTGATTGATTTTCAATCAGGGCGCAAAGATAGGATTTTTTTTAGAATCTGTCTACATCCAAAATATTTTTTAAGGCACAGATTAAACTTTTTGAAGTAACCTAGGTCATAATATAGAACGTTAAAGAATTGTTATTATAAAAAGAGTGATAAACGATCGTACCATTAAGCTAGCTAATGAATCGCCAATTATAGATGACAAATGTGAAACAATTAAATTTAAACAGAAGAAAAATAGTCTCAAAATCTCAAATGTAACAGGCGTAGTGCTTATGGCATTATTGGTATTGGCTTCCTGTGCCAAGGATGAATCTCCTATTATTGTTGACGAAGCAACTTTTGATGTGGCGGAGCTTACCAGCAGCGATGAAGCGGAATTAATTTCTGAAGAAATAGCCAATATTAGGGAAGACGTTTACGCTACAGAGGAAACTAATGCAATCTCTAAAGTTGATTTTACTTCCAATTACTTGCCCGATTGTGTTACCGTAACTACTGTGGTCACCAGTACCACTAAGTAAACCACTATTGATTTTGGTGAGGGTTGTGAACTTCCAAATGGCAATCTTCTACAAGGTATCATCTTTTTAAGCTACGCCAAGGATATGGAAATGGCCACCAAAACCATAAATCGTTCCCTGGAGGACTTTACCTTTAATGGCGTGGCTGTGGAAGGAAGTTCTAGGCTAGTAAGAATGCGTTCTAATGATAATGGAAATCCGCAATCCGAAGCCGTTGCTAGTTATAGTGGGTTATGGCCCGATGGCGGTACCGCCAGCTTTACGACCAATAGGACTAGGGAGTGGTTAGAAGGCTATGGTTCAGGTTTTTGAGAGATAATGTGTTTTTAATTTCGGGCCAGGGTACCTATACTGGAAAAATCAGGAACGTCTGTGCCAAAGAAATTGTCACCATTTTGCGCAGGGAAGCGTCCTGTAGGTTTATTTTAAGTGGTGTATTGGCGATTTCCAAAAATGATGCTACCGCGAGTCTAGATTTTGGCGATGGTAGTTGTGACTCCAAAGGGCTGCTTACCTATTCTAATGGCGATATGAGGGAAATTTTCTTAAGAAGGTTAATAGGAATTAAATAGAATAAAAAAGCCCTGATGGAAACATCAGGGCTTTTTTATTATGCTTGTTTTCTGATTGGATTGTTTTGAATCAAATCTATATAATTATTGATCTTTCTTTTTAGATCTCTACGGTGAACAATGAAGTCTAAAAATCCGTGTTCTTTGAGAAATTCTGCAGTTTGGAAATCTGCCGGTAATTCTTTTCCGGTGGCTTCTTTAACTACTCTGGGGCCTGCAAAACCAATTAATGCACCAGGCTCCGAAATATTGATATCTCCCAGCATGGCATAGGATGCAGTGGTCCCTCCCGTTGTGGGATCTGTGCATAAGGAAATGTAAGGTAGTCCGGCTTCTGCCAATTGTGCTAGTTTAGCCGATGTCTTGGCTAGTTGCATTAAAGACAGGGCGGCTTCCATCATACGAGCACCACCAGACTTGGAAATCATAACAAAAGGTAATTTATTTTTGATGGAGTAATCAATTCCCCTTGCTATTTTTTCTCCTACCACACTCCCCATGGATCCACCAATAAAGGCAAAGTCCATACAGCAGATCACAACTTCCTTCCCTAAAGATTTACCAACACCAGTCCTAACAGCATCGTTTAGTCCTGTTTTGGCCTGTGCGGCTTTCAATCTTTCAGAATATTTTTTAGTATCCTCAAAATTTAAGGGATCCTTGGATGTTAATTTTGCATCTAATTCTTTGAACTTGTTGTCATCAAATAAGATTTGAAAATATTCCTTGCTGCCAATTCTTACGTGGTAATCATCTTCGGGGCTCACATAAAAGTTTTTGGCCAATTCATCTGCCTCTACAATTTTACCCGTGGGAGATTTGTACCATAACCCTTTTGGGGTATCCTTTTTCTGATCGGTGGCGGTCTGTATTCCTTTTTCTTTTCTTTTAAACCAAGACGACATAGGCTGAATATTTAAATAAGACGGTTACTGGGTCTTATAATGTGTTAACGTTATTTAAATCTTCGAAAGCTTTCTTCAATCTTTCTACAAATGTTTTTTCGCCTTCGCGTAACCAAACTCTAGGGTCGTAATACTTTTTGTTAGGCTCGTCTGATCCGTTTGGATTTCCAATTTGAGATTGTAGGTAGTCTTTTTTATCTTGTATGTAATCTCTGATCCCTGTTAGAAACGCATATTGCAAATCTGTATCAATGTTCATTTTGATAACCCCGTAACTAATACCTTCACGGATTTCTTCTACGGTAGATCCAGAACCGCCATGGAAAACAAAATCAATATGATTGTGCCCTACATTGTATTTTTTAGAGATATACTCCTGTGAGTTCTTCAAAATTTTTGGGGTCAGTTTTACGTTTCCTGGTTTGTAAACACCATGAACGTTACCAAAAGCAGCTGCAATGGTAAATCTTGGGCTTATTTTAGAAAGCTCTTCATAAGCATAGGCAACCTCTTCTGGTTGAGTGTACAATTTAGAATCATCTACATCCGAATTGTCAACACCATCTTCCTCACCACCTGTGATTCCCAATTCAATCTCCAAGGTCATTCCTATCTTACTCATTCTCGTAAGATATTTTTTGCAGATTTCAATATTTTCTTCGATTGGTTCTTCGGAAAGATCAATCATATGAGAGCTGTACAATGGTTTTCCGGTTTCAACGAAATATTTTTCACTGGCATCCAAAAGCCCGTCTATCCAAGGCAATAATTTCTTGGCGCAATGATCTGTATGTAAGATTACGGTAGCTCCATAGGCTTCAGCCAATTCATGAACGTGCTTTGCTCCAGCTATAGCACCTAATATGGCCGCTTTTTGTCCGTCATTTGACAAACTTTTACCAGCGTTGAACTGAGCACCTCCGTTAGAAAATTGTATAATAACAGGGGCATTTAAACTGGCAGCAGTTTCTAATACACCATTAACAGTGTCAGAACCAATTACGTTTACTGCGGGTAATGCAAACCCTTTTTCTTTTGCGTATTTAAAGATTGCTTGGACTTCATCACCCGTAGCAACTCCTGGTTTAATATTATGAGCCATAATTTTTTATGTATTTGTTTCTATGAATCGAATCTACAAAAGTAAGAAAATTATTAGGTCTAAAAAGGATAATTTATACCTATGTTGAACACGGCGTTGCCAAAGTTATAGTCTCTGAACCATCTTTTGGAACCTTCTTCCGCTGGATTATACGTTTTAAAACCAGTGTCTAAGCGAAAAACAAAGTATGTGAAATCGTAACGAAGTCCAAAACCAGTTCCAAGGGCAATATCAGCGAAAGATCCTAAATTGTTAAATGTAGCCTCCGGATTTCCTACGTCATCAAAAACGTTCCATATATTACCCGCATCGGCAAAAAGAGCACCTTTTACATCCCCTGCAATGGGAAAGCGATATTCCAAGTTAAAAGCTAATTTTAAGTTAGCCTCGTTAAAGTCATTTAAATTTTCTGTGGTACCAGGTCCAAGGGAATATGCGTTCCATGCCCTATTATCGTTAGATCCCCCAGCAAAATAACTACGAACAAAAGGGATGTTACTAGAATTACCATAAGGCACAGCCAACCCAAAAAAGCTCCTAAAAGCAATTACATTGGATCGGGAAATATCCCAATGTTTGATGTAATCGAATTCTGTTTTTATATATTCGGAGTAGGGTACCCCAAAAACCAAATTTTGTCCATTGTCATTTTGATTGAAGGGTATTACATTTTCCAGGGCAGACAGTAAAGCACCCGCACTCTCAAATTTCATCCTGAATTGATAAAATTCGGTATCGCTAATGCCCTGTTTGTTGTTTTTGGTGAACGTATAGTTGCCGGCAAAAATGAGGTTGTTTTCTGTAAGCCTTACCCTGCGCTCTTCTAAGCTTCGTACATCACTGAAGTCCGTGGAAGATTGGGGGGCCAGTCCGTTTTCCAATATAGCCTCGGTAAAACCTGTTGTTCCGTCTGGGATGGCCAATTCTAAGTTATCGTCATTATTTGGGTCCTCAAAAAAAGTGGCCAAACTAGGATCCGATTCATAGTTATCTGCAATGTTATCCAAGAGTTCATAACTGTTGTTGTAGACATTGTAGTACCTATCTGGGTTCAAATTTCTAACATATTGTATGTTGAGCAGTTCAATGTTGTGATTTTTAGTTTCAGAAGGGGACCAGTTATACCCGTAAATAGTGTTCAGGGTTTGTTTGTCCAACCCAATATTCTTTTGAAAACTGGTTCCAATGGTTATTTTGGTCTGGGGCAACATATAATAAGGGATGATCTTTTTGGTGCTTACAAAGGGCAACCAAAGCCTTGGAAAATTAAGATTGATATCACCGCCAATTTCTGTAACGTACTTCTCATCAGATAGGGAGGCGTCGCTTAAAAGACCTACTGATCCCCTAGCTGAGAAGCTCAAGGTTTCTGCACCTCCGAATACGTTTCTCGTCACTAGGGAGGAACTAAATGCCAAGCCAGCATATTGAATATTGGAATGAGTAACATCCGTATCCAATTGTAGGGAGTATTTGGGCCTTGCCGAGAGATAGATGTTGGCATCTATCTTACTCTGAGTACTGTCCACAATAAAATCAATATTGGGGTATTTAAAAGTATTCAGGTTTGCAATTTGCCTATAGGTACGTATCCTGTCCAATTCTCTATAAATACTGTCTTTTTTGATGAATATGGCATCTGTGAGCGCCTTAGGTTTGTACCGCAACTTCCCTTTGTAATAAATAGTGTAATTGTTGTAATCTATAGACTGTAGAGAATCTTCATCCGTATTAAATAGGTAATCAGCATAAATGTTGACCTTCTTGAACCTATGCACATAATATTTGGAAGTGGTCACCGTGTTTTCGTCTCGTTTTCTGAGATCTTCGATACTCATTGCTACATTTAATTTTTGGTCACCGCTGGCCTTGGTGGTGTCCCTTAGTATCTCATAAGAAATGGAGCTTTCCTGAAAACCGTATATCCCAGTATTTCTGAAGATATTGGTGAGACGTTCCCGCTCATTGTTAAAATCTGAAATATTGAACTGCCTCCCACTTTTTACTAATGAACCCTTGCCATTTAATTGGTAGATGGAATCTATTGCTGTAGAAGATATATTTTTTGAAAAGGTGTCAATCATAAATGGGTCTCCCAAAGTTAATTGGTAATCTATAGCCGCGCGCTGTTTTCTTTTGCTACTGTCCAGAACATAGGTTGCATTGGCGTTAAAATATCCTTTGCCCCCATAATAGGCCTTTAGTCGCTCCAAGGATTTTCGGGTTCTAGAGGTGTCTATGATCACCGGGGCTTCCCCTATTTGTTTTAACCATTCACTGTACCCTTTTACCAAAAACGATTCCCCAAGTTTGGTCACTTGTTTTTTGGACAAAAGGTTGTTAAGATGTTCTTCCCTTTTATCATTTTTATGTAACCAAACCTGATAGGAAGAATCGGGATTTTTTTTTGCTAGATTATAGAGATGTAATCGCAAAGGATATTTTAAAAGGGTGCTATTCGGTTTTTGTACGATAAGGCTTTGAGCATCTTCACTAGAGACTTTTTCTCCATCGGCATGAATGGTGTTTCTCGTCAATAAAAGCTCATCTTCGGCCACCCTTTTAAGTGCATTACAGGAGGTAATTGCGATACCTAGCAATAATAAACCTATTTTTGCGCTGTGATTTTTTAAACTAAAAAGGGTCTTCATAGAGATCAAAAATACATTATTTGTATGGTTGTTAAAAGCCAAATAAAATTTATAAAAAACCTACAACAAAAAAAGTACCGAAATGAACATCAGTTGTTTGTTGCAGAGGGTGTAAAGTTAGTGAGGGAGCTATTGGAATCAGATTTTGGGGTATATGGGATTTATACTACCGATCTTGGATTGGTGAAGAAATCGGAGTTGGTGCATCTGATATCCGAAGTTGATCTACAAAAAATGAGCGGCCTAAAGTCACCTAATAAAATTATTGGTGTATTTCACTATCCCAAAGAAAGGGATATACTTATTACTGACTGGGTAGTGGTTCTGGATGATGTGCGGGATCCTGGTAATTTAGGGACCATAATTAGATTGTGCGATTGGTTTGGTATTGATCAATTGGTGTGCTCCTTGAATACAGTGGATTGTTTCAATCCAAAAACCTTGCAAGCAACAATGGGGTCTCTTGGCCGAATGAATATCTTTTATACCGATGTGATCCATTTTCTGAAAAACACCACCTTGCCTATTTATGGGGCGTTTATGAATGGAACAACTGTTTATGAGGAACAGTTTCCAGAAAATGGTGTTTTAGTTATGGGTAACGAAGCAAATGGTGTAAGTGCAGAGGTTGAAGCCTTGATCGCTAAAAAAATCGCCATTCCTCAATTCGGGAAAAGTAATACCGAAAGTTTGAATGTTGCCACGGCCACGGCCATACTTTTAAACGAAATAAGAAGAAGATAATGTAAGCTCTATTCAAAAGTAAAATTCACAAAAAGGCCTCTAGTTTTCATCGATTCAATATTACCTGTCCAAGGGCTGTTAGGGTCGTTATCCCTAATGAGTTCATCTGTGAGACCAAACACACCCCTGATAGATGGGGTGAATTTAAAATACTCGGTATAAAATTCGATTCCAAAACCCATTTCATAGGCATAGGTGTTTTTTTTCATTCTAAAAGTACCACCGCTATTATCATCCAAGCTCGCCTCATTACTGCCTAAATTTAAGGAAGAGGAAACACCACTAATTAAAAAAGGTTTCCAGTTCCCTAAGCGCTTAGTACTAACCTTTAATAATAATGGAAAGTTTACGTAAGTAGATTTCACCTCCCTGATGGCATCATTTTCACTAGTGAATCCCGGAAATCCTAAAAGGCGCGAGGTATAGGTGAGTCCAGGTTCGAATCTAAGGTCTAAAAATTCATTGATACGGAATTCTCCAATAAGTCCTACATTAAAGCCTATGGATTTTTGGACTAAGACATCGCCAAGGTCATTTTTGTAATCGAACTTAAAATCATATTGATTAAAGCCAAGGTAGTACCCCCAGTTTAATGGGTGTTTATCTTCGTTTTCCAAATTCAGTACAGGTTTTTCATTGAACTGAGCCCTAGAGGCGAAGCCGCATAGAATAACTCCTAGAAAAAGAAAAAATTTAATTTTCATACGCCTATTTTGTAGCAATATAGATGGATGCGACCCCAAAGGTTTGGGGTTTATTCGCTACTCCTATAAACCCAATTTTTTCTAAAATATTGTTGAACTCCTGGCCATGTGGAAAAACAGCAGCCGATTCGGATAAATAAGCATAGGCAGAGTCGTCCTTAGAGAACAATCGTCCTATTTTTGGAAGGATATTTTTTGTGTAAAAATAATAACCTTGTTTAAAAGGGGTTTTGGTAGGGACTGAGGTTTCCAAGACGACAAAGGTGCCTCCAGATTGTAAAACCCTATATATTTCTGCCAAGCCTTTTTCTAGATTGTCAAAATTTCTTACGCCAAAAGCTACAGTAACCGCATCGAAGGTGTTTTCCTGAAAAGGCAGATCTTCACTGTCTCCTACCACCATTTCTATGGTATTCGTCAACTTCTTCTCATTGATCTTTTTTTTGCCCACCTCTAGCATTCCCTTAGAAATGTCCAGGCCTACTATTTTTTTTGCGCCGGTCTCCACTAGGTTAATGGCCAAATCTCCTGTTCCAGTGGCAATATCCAATATGTTTTGAGGTTGCTTGGCCTTTAGTATAGCAACCACACGTTTTCTCCATTTTATGTCGATCCCAAAGGAGATAACCCTATTGAGGCCGTCATAATTCGCAGAGATTGTATCAAACATTTTTGTAACCTGTTCCTTTTTTCCAAGTGGAGAATCCTTGTATGGGGTTACTTTTTTGCTCATAACAACATTTTTTTGCAAAGATACTATAAAGACGCAATCTAGGAGGTAGATCGTTTAGTTTATCCAATAAACCGATACCGTGTTCGTATTTCCTTGATGAATTAAATAGGATGAGTATAAATTTATGTAATTTTGCAGAGCAGAATTTGTAAAAATTTTATCAAAAAAGTTAAATAATAGCTAAAGCATAACTTTTTAGAAAATTTCTTTTTACTGTAATTTATACTTCAACGTTTACTCGGATTTATGAAAAAACAAGGTATTTAACGAATGAAAATTATAATTGCGGGAGCAGGTGAAGTAGGTTTTCATTTGGCAAAATTACTCTCATACGAATCTCAAGATATTACTTTAATAGACACCAACAAGGACAGTCTGGCCTATGCAGACAGCCATTTAGACATTCGCGTTCTTAAAGGGGATGCCACTTCCATAGCGGTATTAAAGGATGCGCAAGTAGATCGCTCCGACCTTGTTATTGGTGTAACGGCTTCGGAAACTACTAATCTTACCTTGTGTCTTTTGGCAAAGCAGTTGGGGTGTAAGAGAACCATAGCTAGAATTTCCAATGCGGAATTTATTCACAATAAAGATGCTATCAAGTTCTCAGAACTCGGTATAGATGAGTTAATATCCCCAGAAGCCTTGGCTGCAACAGAAATACAGTTGTTGCTAAATCAATCAGCTTTTAACAACACCTATGAATTTGAGGACGGCGCCTTGATTATGGTTGGTGTTTCTTTGCCAAAACAAGCGCCCTTTGTAGGGAAAATGGTAAAAGATGCAGCAAAGATATTTCCAGAGCTTCATTTTATGCCTATTGCCATACAGCGCACAGGTACGCAGTATACTTTGATTCCTAGAGGGGATACCGAGTTTAAATCGGAAGATCAGGTATATTTTATTACCTCAAAAGAGGGGGTGGATGAGTTGTACAAATTAACTGGGAAAGAAAAGACAGAAATTAAGAATGTAATGATTCTTGGAGGGAGTAAGGTTGGTTATAAAACAGCTAGAGACCTTTGTATAAATAAGTTCAACGTAAAATTGATAGAAAAGGATAAGGAAAAAGCTTTTGATCTTGCCGATGAACTTCCCAACGCCCTAATCATTAATGGTGATGGAAGGAATGTAGAATTGTTGGAAGAAGAAAACCTAGAGGCTATGGATGCCTTTGTAGCGGTTACCGGTAACTCAGAAACCAATATCATGTCTTGTTTGGTTGCCAAATCCAAAAACGTAAAAAAAACCATAGCCTTGGTTGAGAATATGGATTACTTTCAGCTATCGCATTCTATTGGAATAGATACCCTCTTAAATAAAAAGTTGTTAGCAGCTAATAATATTTTCAGGCACATACGAAAAGGGGAAGTTGTAGCTCTTACACGTCTTAATAATCTTAATGCTGAGATTCTTGAATTTATAGTAAAACCTACTTCACAGGTTAATGGAAAGATAATTAGAGAACTCGATTTTCCAAGAGAAGCTACTATAGGAGGTGTTATAAGGGAAGGAAAAGGAATTATCGCATTGGGTGATTTTAAAATTGTTCATGGGGATAGGGTAGTGGTATGTTGTTTGCCAAGCTCCATTCCAAAAATTGAAAAGCTGTTTTTATAAGATGGCTTTAAACTCAAAAATAATCGTTCACCTCATGGGACTGCTATTGCTCTGCAATGGTTTTTTTATGCTTATTGCGGCTTTTGTGAGCGGTATCTATAAAGATGGGGTGACCTTGGATATTACCTTAGCGGCCATAGTAACCATGTTAGTGGGAGTGGTTTCTATGTTTTTTACTAGGAGCCATAAGAAAGAGGTCAAACGCAAAGAGGGATACATCATTGTAACCTTTGGTTGGTTGGTGATGTCTATTTCTGGTATGTTGCCCTATTTGTTTTCAGGTGCAATCCCCGATATTACCAATGCCTTTTTTGAAACCATGTCTGGGTATACCACTACGGGTGCATCCATTATGGATGATATAGAAATTATGCCAGAAGGTATTTTGTTCTGGCGTAGCCTTACCCATTGGATAGGAGGAATGGGGATCATTGTTCTTGCCATAGCTATATTGCCGCTGTTGGGTATTGGAGGAATGCAGCTATTTGCTGCCGAAGCTCCGGGTCCAACGGCCGATAAACTGCATCCAAGGATTACCGATACTGCTAAAAGATTGTGGCTTATTTATTTTGGTTATACAATGGCTGAAACTATTTTATTAAAGTTAGCAGGGATGTCTTTTTTTGATGCAATTAACCATTCTTTAGCTACCATGTCCACTGGAGGCTTCTCCACAAAAAATGCTAGCCTAGCGTATTGGAACAATCAACCTCTTATTCAATATATTGTCATCTTATTTATGTTTTTGGCGGGAAGCAATTTTGTGCTTAGTTATTACGCCTTTAAGGGTAAGGTGCAGAAGGTTATTAAGGATGAAGAATTTAAGTTTTATCTCATTTTTGTAATAAGTTTTACGATAATTTCGGCTTTGGTCATTTATTTTAAGGCAAACGTTCCTTCGTCAGAATATCATCCTATGGTATTAGGACCTGCTGAAGCGGCTTTTAGGCATTCTCTTTTTGCGGTAATTACAGTTATTACTACCACAGGATTTGTCTCTGCAGATTTTACGAGTTGGACACCCTTTTTAACCATTATGTTTTTTGGACTATTTTTCTTGGGAGGCTCGGCGGGTTCAACTGCAGGAGGTATCAAAATAATGCGACATTTATTAATCATTAAAAATGGTCTTCTCGAATTTAAGAGGACCTTGCATGTGAATGCCATCATCCCTGTACGTTATAATAATAAGACCGTTAAGGAGCATATCGTTTATAACGTTATTGCTTTTTTTGTGTTGTATATGCTCTCTTTTATTATTGGGGCTTTAGGTTTGGGATTCATGGGGTTAGACTTTGAATCGGCCATTGGAGGTGCAGCTTCTTCTCTGGGTAATGTAGGACCTGCTTTAGGAAGCCTAAATCCATTGAGTAACTTTAGTTCGCTACCAGCAGTGGGTAAATGGTGGTGTGCATTTCTCATGTTACTAGGAAGACTGGAACTTTTTACAGTACTTATTTTATTCACACCCTATTTTTGGAAGAAGATATAATATAAAAAAAGCCTGCGTTAGCAAGCTTTTTTTATGTATTAAATATTTTAGACTTTCCTAAACAACTGCTTTTATTCTAGCCATCGCTTCTTTAAGTTCCTTTTCTGATGCCGCATAAGAAATGCGAATACAGTCAGGATTACCAAAAGCTTCCCCAGTTACTGTAGCCACATTGGCATGTTCTAAAAGGTAAAGTGCAAAATCTGACGCATTGTTTATGATGCTGCCTTTTAAAGTCTTTCCAAAAAAGCTGGAAATATTAGGAAAAACGTAAAATGCACCTTCAGGAACATTTAATTTAAATCCGTCTATTTCGCCTAATAGTTCCAAAACCAAATCACGTCTTTTATGGAACTCATCAATCATGTACTGAATTTTGCTAACTGGAGCATTTAGGGCAGCTATTGTTGCACGCTGTGCAATGGCGTTGGCCCCACTGGTGATCTGACCTTGGAACTTTGTACAGGCCTTGGCAATCCAATCTGCTGCGCCAATATAACCTATACGCCATCCGGTCATAGCAAATGCTTTAGAAACACCGTTAACGGTAATTGTTCTTTCGTACATCCCATCTATAGAGGCAATGCTTGCGTGACCACCTATAAAATTGATGTGTTCGTAAATTTCATCAGAAATAATAAAGATATTCGGGTATTTTCTTAAAACAACGGCAAGCCCTTCCAATTCTTCCTTACTATATACAGAGCCACTTGGATTGCATGGAGAACTAAACCAAATCATTTTAGTTTTTGGTGTAATTGCTTTTTCCAGCTGTGCTGGAGTCATTTTAAAATCACTTTCAATGCTTGTAGGAACTTCTACAGGCACACCTTCTGCGATCTTCACTATATCACTATAACTTACCCAATACGGTGCAGGCAATATAACTTCGTCACCGGCATCTAACATCACCATGGCAACATTAGCCAAAGACTGCTTAGCTCCTGTGGATACAACAATCTGATTGATGCTGTACTCCAAGCCATTATCCCTTTTGAACTTATTGGCAATTGCTTGTTTTAGATCGGCATAACCGTCTACGGGAGAATAGCTGCTGTAATTGTCATCTATAGCTTGTTTTGCAGCATCCTTAATAAAATCAGGAATATTGAAATCTGGTTCTCCTAAACTTAGTCCAATGATGTCCTTGCCTTCACTTCTAAGTTCCCTAGTCTTTGCAGCCATCTCCAAAGTGGCGGATGTAGCCATGTTTGTAATCCTTTCAGATAAATGATTCGTCATTCGTAGTTTAAATTTACTGGTACTGAAGATTAGGTTTTTTGCCCAATTCCTTTAAATGTTTGAAATGCGAAATTATAGCTTTTCTTGTAGTTTTATATTCGTTGTACGGTAAATTAAATTCTTTTGCTGTTTGTTTAACAATTTCGGAGATTTTTGTGTAATGTATATGACTGATGTTTGGAAAAATATGATGTTCTACCTGATGGTTTAACCCACCTGTAAACCAGTTAACAACGCGGTTTTTAGTTCCAAAATTGACAGTGGTAAACAATTGATGAATGGCCCATGTATTTTTCATGGTACCACTCTTGTCTGGTAACGGTGTTTGCGCATCATTGACAATATGTGCCAATTGGAAAACTACGCTCAAAACAACTCCTGCCACGTAATGCATAACAAAGAATCCCAATAAAATTTTCCACCAAGCAATATCTAAAATCAACATGGGTAGCACGATCCAAATGGTAGCATAAATAATTTTGGTGATCACCAAGGTACTCCAATTAGTTGCCGGACTAGGTAATTTGCCATAGGATAGTTTGCGTTTCATGTAGCGGTACATCTGCTGAAAATCCGTAGTAATGGCCCAGTTAAAAGTTAAAAGACCGTAAAGAAGTACAGAATAAAAATGTTGAAACCTGTGGTATTTGCGCCATTCGGCGTGTTTAGAAAATCTTAAAATACGGCCAGCTTCCAAATCCTCATCATGTTCATGGATGTTGGTATAAGTATGGTGCAAAACATTGTGCTGTACCTGCCAATTGTAAACGTTACCTGCCAAGATATAGATGCTGCTTCCCATGACCTTATTTACCCATTTTTTGGTGGAATAAGATCCATGGTTCCCATCGTGCATTACATTCATTCCAACGCCTGCCATTCCAACGCCCATGACAATTGTCAGCAGTAAATTTGCCCAATTGGGTAATCCTAAGGTTAAAATTAGAAAATAAGGTGCCAAGAACAGGGCAAACATTACCCCTGTTTTAAGATGCAACCGCCAATTTCCGGTTTTCTTGATGTTGTTATCTTTGAAATAGTCGTTTACACGCTTATTTAAGGTTCTGAAAAATTGGGCAGAATCCTTCCTTGAAAAGCGAATGGTTTCTTTATCCATTTATATGTGTTTTTTTGTAAAGATAACATAATTACGAACTAAAAGTGCTAAAATGGTACTTTACAAAGCCCGTATTGTGCTATTTTTACCAAAAATTTAACCCAATATTATGGCTGTTGACCTCATTTTTAAATATTTCCCAACACTATCCAACGAACAGAAGGATCAATTTGCCAAACTGCAGGAATTGTACAAGGATTGGAATCAAAAGATAAACGTGGTATCCAGAAAAGATATAGACGAGTTGTACTTACGCCACGTGCTTCATTCATTAGCTATTGCCAAAGTGCAGCAATTTAAACCAGGGACCACTGTGTTAGATGTGGGAACCGGTGGTGGTTTTCCGGGTATTCCCCTAGCCATACTGTTTCCAGAGACACATTTTACGCTAGTAGATGCCATCGGTAAAAAAATTAAGGTGGTAGAAGAGGTAGTGGAAGGCTTAGGGATCACCAATGTTACTGCTAAAAACATGAGGGTGGAGGAATTAAAGGGACAATTCGATTTTATTGTAAGCCGCGCCGTTGCTGCGATGCCTACCTTTGTGCATTGGGTAAAAGGAAAGGTTAAAAAGAACTCTGTCCATGAGCGTAGAAATGGGATTCTATATCTAAAAGGAGGAGATTTAACAGAGGAATTGGCAGACTATAAAACGGTAGAAATAATAAATTTACCCGACTTCTATGAGGAGGAATTTTTTGACACCAAAAAGGTAGTATATCTGCCCATGAAATTTAAGGGCTAATACTATAGGCTCAATAGATTGTAGTAAGATTCCTTGTAATTTTTTGCATACCTCTTAATTAGGTTTCCAATATGGCTAAAAAAATTAAAGATTTTTTGCGGCTCATTTTTTATCCGTTTTTCTTCCATGATTTTTCAGTATTTAAAGGTCTTAGGTTACTTTAGGAACGTAAAATTGATCATGAAATTATCCTTATTGGAGCTTTGTTTTAAGGGGTGGTTCTGCTTTTAAGGATATGTGATATTTTGGAAGGGTGTGGGCGAAATAAAAAAATCCGCTAGGAGAATAACACCTAGCGGACCTTATATGAAAATACTTCAATTTTTTATTCTCCTAAGAAAGGATATCTATAGTCTTCAGGAGTTACGAAGGTCTCCTTGATCAATCTAGGGGAAACCCATCTTAGTAGATTCTGAGGTGAACCTGCCTTGTCGTTTGTGCCTGATGCTCTTGCTCCACCAAATGGCTGCTGTCCTACAACTGCTCCTGTTGGTTTGTCGTTGATATAAAAGTTCCCGGCGCAATTTTGTAATGCTTTGGTGGCTTCATCAATGGCGTAACGATCTCTGGATAATACGGCGCCTGTAAGGGCATATTCTGAGGTAGAATCCACTAGTTTTAGCGTATTAGACCAATCTTTATCCTCATATACGTATATAGTTACCACAGGACCGAACAATTCTGTTTCCATGGTAGTGTATTTTGGATCCGTCGTCAAGATAACTGTAGGCTCAATAAAATATCCTTTGGACTTGTCATATCCTCCCCCAGCTATTATTTCGGCATTGGTATCTGCCTTCGCCTGGTCTATGTACTTGGCTAATTTATCAAAAGATCCTTCGTGGATAACAGCGGTAATAAAATTACTCATATCCTCTGGAGTGCCTGGCTTTTTAATGGAGGCCAAATCCTTTTTCACCAACTCCAATATTTCTTTAGAAGTAGATTTAGGTAAGTATACCCTAGATGCAGCACTACATTTCTGTCCTTGGAATTCAAAAGCTCCTCTCACGATAGCTGTAGCCACTTGTTGTGGTTTGGCAGTAGGGTGTGCGAGGATGAAATCCTTACCTCCAGTTTCACCGACAATTCTTGGATAGGTCTTATAGGTATGAATGTTGTTTCCTATTTGCTTCCAGATTTCTTTAAAAACATGTGTAGAACCTGTAAAGTGCAACCCTGCAAAATCAGGACTCGCTAAGGCAGTTTCGGTAATCATCACGGGATCTCCATAAACAACATTGATAACACCGTCAGGAAGGCCTGCCTCTTTAAAGATATCTACGATTACCTTTGCTGAGAAAATTTGACTATCACTAGGTTTCCATAAAACGACATTCCCCATCATGGCGGCACTTGCTGGCAAGTTTCCTGCAATAGCTGTAAAGTTGAAAGGGGTTATGGCATATACAAAACCTTCCAATGGTCTATATTCCACTCGGTTCCAAATGCCTTCAGCAGAATCTGGCTGCTCTTCGTAAATCTGTGACATGTATTCCACATTAAAACGAAGGAAATCTATAAGTTCGCAAGCGGCATCAATTTCAGCTTGAAAAATGTTCTTGGATTGCGCTATCATAGTAGCGGCATTTATCTTTGCACGGTAAGGTCCAGCAATAAGTTCTGCTGCCTTAAGGAAGATGGCTGAACGCTGCTCCCAAGTAAGGTTGGCCCAAGCTTCTCTGGATTCCAGAGCATTTTCAATGGCTTTGGAAACATGCTTTTTTTCTGCCAGATGATATTGGCCTACAACATGCTTATGATCGTGTGGTGGTGACATTGGTCTGGTATTCCCAGTTTTAATTTCCTCACTACCAATATATAGTGGTACGTCTACATTTCCATCGAAATAGGTCTTGTATTGTTTAAGAACGGCTTCCCTTTCTGGGGTTCCTGGAGCATAACTCTTTATCGGCTCATTAATTGCTGTGGGGACATGAAAAAATCCTTTACCCATGGTGCTTTTATTTTAAGTTAAAATCGTATCAAAGATACTAAATGAAAAATCTACTAAAAACTAAAACGGAGTAAATCAGGAATTTAATTCAAGGCAAAGGGGGCACTGAATTTAAAAGTGGGTACATAAACCCTAAATTTTTCTGTAGAAGTAAAATTAACCATGTTGTAGTGTCCTTTCATGGCGCCTATTGGGGAAGCTAAAAGACATCCGGAACTATAAGTGTGTGATTCTCCAGGTTTAATTACTGGTTTTTTACCGATAACCCCTTCTCCGTCCAAAATTTCCAATTCATTAAGCGCGTCATAAATCCTCCAATGGCGAGAAGTCAATTGCACGGAATCCTTACTTTGGTTTTCAATGGTGATGGTGTAGCCAAAGGCAAAATGCATCTTATAGTTTTTGAAGAAGGTTCCCTCAAAACTAGTGGATACAGAAATTTTAATGCCTTTTGTTACTTGGGTGATCATGGTCTTTTAATAGGTAAAAATAGTTCCCGTAAACAGGATTATTACTGATATGGACGCTAAAATAAAGAAAACAGTGTTAATAATCAGATATTTAACAAAAGTTTTAAATCTTCCCCGCCCGTAAAAGTTTAGCATAGGCTTATAAACATAAACATAAACATAAACAGAGAAAACAAGGAGAAAAATCCAACCAGTGTCTGTCCTGAAAATAGCGTCTATGGCAAAACTAATAATTAGCAATATAAACAACAACTACTGAATGTGAAAGCTAAAGATTAGATGTTCGATGTAATTGTATTTTTTTCTGATATACATCAGCCAAATGAATAAAGCAAATACTGGTAAAAGAAGAAAATAAGAAATGCAATTTTAGATATTAGTAAATTTAAATAGGTTCCTGGCTGATCAACTGCCCTTATAAGGCTTTTGGCAAGATTAAAGGATTTTCTATTTTGATAATTTTCGGGTATATTGAATTCTTCCTTTGCATCCTCAAATTTTTTTAAACGCTATTTCTTTATCAGAGTCATAAAGAAATAGGTCTTTGTATAAAAACGCTCTAGATAAGAATGGGTATTCAAGGAGTCAAAATACCGCTGTAGATTAGCAAGGATGATGGAGTCCTTAGATTTTGTGAGCCAATAATAAGCCAAGACCTTTTGAATAGAATCGGTTTTTCTTGTTTCTTCATTTTGTTCTTGTAATGTTGCTAAATTAGAATGAATCTCATTAATATTGGGAATGCTTTCCATATCATCCATAGAGGTGAAATCATCGGAATAACCGAACATTATAAAAACATAATAGCTAGGCTCAGTAAAAAACGGAAGGGATTGGTGTAGGAGACTCTTTGTCCTTTTAGATAATCTTTAGTAATCTTGCCAGGATGTAACAACATGGCAGTTAAAGTCTTAAATAATTTGGAGTCGTACGATATGATACTCCCAAAAAACTCACTCACAAAATCTTTTAAGGATGGTTTTTTGGTGCTAGGTATTTGTGAGCAATTTGGGCAGTATTTGTTGCTAAATCTAGGATATGACCACAAGTAAGGCATTCTGTTCCCCTAAACTTTAATGGGTGTTGGTCTATGGAGTAGTTGGTTGGTAATTCTTCCATAACAGCTCTTGGTTAAAAGGAATCAAATTTTAGTTGCTGATGTTTCTTGAATTAGCAGAACCAATGCCAATGATACTATCGTATAAATCTCCAAAATTTCTGTAATAGACCAATATCATATAATTGTTTTCGGTAAAATGAAAATTTCCCGAAACCGTGTTAAAATCAAGATCACCTTCTGCTCTTTTGATAACGTATTTATAGTTATGAAAGCCTTGCTTCATTTCAATCATCGCCTCCATATACCCACTTTGGTCATTGTAGGTCATTTTGTTCTCATCTGTCATTTCATAATTATTGAATTTTCCTATAACATATACTTCATCCAGACCTATTTCTGGGGTATAGGGTAAGAAAAAATGTACGATGGAATATTCTGCTTCCCTAGAAGAATCGTCACCTTGAAGGGTTCTAATGACAAAATCCCCATTGATATCGGGATAATACGTATACGGGCGCTGATCTCTAAAAATGTCGGGAAAAAGATAATGGTTATAAAGTCTGTCCATTTCTATGCGCGAAATCACGGCACTGGGAGCTCTAAGGTCTTTGGTGTCAAAATTCAGGTATTCGTTCCCGCCATAAAAACTAGTTTCCTGATCGTATTTATAGACTAATTCATTGCCAATAGTAAACTGAGGGGGAATATTATAAAGGGCAGATGGCCAGTAATTGTTTTGCAGGATAGCCACTTTTACTTCCTTTTTTGGGTTGACCAATTGTATGCCAGATGCTCTTATATTGAACTGGACTACTTGTTTTTCATCTATATAATTGAAATCTCTTGAGCGTTTTACTGTAGCGCCCACTGAAACTAAATCTTGATAGATAATAAATTTTCTTGAAAAGACAATCTCATAAGAGTCGTTGTAAACCTCAAGCATATAGTTGCCACTTACAGTTGGTCTTACATTTTGGTTGGGAATGGTTAGTCTGTAATTGGAGTAGGCCTGGAGGGTATTATAGCTATTTTCGTAATCTATGATCCTTTGATTATCAACACCGCTTAAGTATTGCGATTTTAAAAGGGTAGAAGGTGTCCAGTCGTAATCGCATAGAATAATTTTATAATAATAGTCCGCTTCGCGGGCGGTTAAATCATCAAACTCTAAAAAGATAGGCTCCCCTAATTTTACAACAGGGAATTGGTCATCTGTATTTCCCTTAAAAATGATGGTTTTTATATTTTTCGGAGGATTTACTTCTTCCAATACCTGTCCAAAGAGCATTGGGCTCGCTAAAAGAAGTATAAGCTGTTTAACAATAAGGCGCATTTGTATTGTGTTTTTTAAGTAAAAGTAAACAAAAAGGATGCCCAAAAAATTAACAAGGACCCAATCCCTAAATTTATGAGCAATAATTATGAAAACTTTCTTTTAAATACTAAATTTGCATCCAAATTTTGTTAACCTAAGGTCTACAATATATGTCTAAAGACATTCGAATTAAAAAAGGCTTAAACATTAATCTTGTTGGTGCAGCGGAACATGAAACTTCTAAAGCCGTTTTAAGTAATGTTTATTCAATTAATCTTCACGATTTTCACGGAGTTACTCCGAAACTATTGGTAAAACAAGGCGCTGAGGTAAAAGCTGGCGAACCGCTTTTTTTTGATAAGAATCAAGAAGGGGTGAAATTTGTTTCGCCTGTAAGCGGAGAATTGGTGGAAGTTGTTAGAGGCGAGCGCAGGAGAATCCTGTCACTTAAGATTCTTGCAGATAAAACGCAGGAATTCATGGCACATAAACCTTTAAATTTAGAAGGAGCGTCTCCGCAGGATGTTAAAACGTTTTTATTAAATGGTGGCGTTTGGCCATTTGTAAGACAAAGGCCTTATGATATTATTGCAGATGCCGAAGTAACTCCAAAGGGTGTTTTTATCTCAGGGTATGTTACGGCTCCATTAGCAGCTGATTTGGATTATGTGTTGCAAGGAAAGGAAAAAGAGCTACAAGCTGCTATCACTGCCTTAGGTAAACTGACCTCAGGGAAGGTGCATGTGTCAGTTGGAAAGTCTTCCAACTCTCCATTGGCCGGGTTAAAGGGTATTGAATTGCACAAAATGTCAGGACCTCACCCAGCAGGCTTGGTAGGTACATTGATTAATAGGATAGATCCTATCAATAAAGGAGAGGTAGTTTGGACTATAGCTCCCCAAGATTTAGTGATCATAGGGGAATTGTTGTTGACAGGAAAATTCAATGCTGAACGAACTATTGCTTTGGCGGGCTCATCTGTAAAAGCTCCTAAATATTACACTACTAAAATTGGGACAGAGATTTCTACTTTTCTTTATGCCAGTGGCGTAAATAATGAAAACATTAGGGTGATCAACGGAGATGTACTCACGGGTTCTCAAACTAAACCAGATGGTCATTTGGGATATTATAATAACACCGTTAGTGTTATTCCAGAGGGAGATGATTATGAATTTTTTGGTTGGAACAAGCCAGTATTCGATAAAATCTCATCTACTAGGGCCTTGACATTCTCTTGGATGTTCCCAAATAAAAAATATGATCTTACAACAAATACCAATGGTGAGCACCGTGCTTTTGTTTTAACTGGCAAATATGAGGAGGTTTTCCCTTTAGATATTTATCCCTTGCAATTGCTTAAAGCATGTATGATAGGGGATTTAGACGAAATGGAACAATTGGGATTGTATGAGGTGGCTCCAGAAGATTTTTCATTAACGGAGTTTATTTGTATATCCAAACAACCCCACCAGCAGATCATCAGGGAAGGATTGGACTTATTGTATAAAGAAATAGGATAGGAGATGAGTTTAAAAAATAATTTGCACAATTTAAAGGAGAAGTACAAGGGCAAGAAAATGGCTCCTGCGTTCAACGCATTGCATACTTTTTTGTACACTCCAAATGAAACAACACATTCTGGTTCTCACGTTCGCTCAGCGGATGATTTAAAAAGAACAATGAACACGGTGATAATCGCATTATTACCTGTGCTGCTTTTTGGAATTTTCAATGCAGGATACCAGCATTATGCTGCAGTAGATGCTGCTAACGGGGTGATTCGTCAAGCGTCACTACTTGGAAACTTCTTGACTTGGGACAATTTTATCATGGGAGCATGGACCGTATTGCCATTGGTAGTTGTGTCTTATGTAGTTGGACTTGCTGTAGAGTTTGTCTTCGCTGTGATCAAAGGTCATGAGGTAGAAGAAGGATATTTGGTTACAGGTATGCTGGTTCCCTTGATTGTACCTATAGATACCCCATTATGGATGTTGGCTGTTGCCGTTGTCTTCGGAGTTGTTATAGGAAAAGAAGTTTTTGGTGGTACTGGGATGAATATCTTAAACCCAGCATTGACGATTAGGGCTTTCTTGTTTTTTGCCTATCCTACCTGGATGAGTGGTGATAAGGTGTGGGTTCATGAAGCTGTTGAAAGAGCAGGTACTGCAGATGCAATTTCTGGTGAAACGGTATTGGGATACTTGGCACAGGGTAGGGGAAGTGAAATTTCTTATTCCGTTTCTGATATGTTCTTCGGTTTTATTCCAGGTTCTGTTGGAGAAACTTCTACGATATTAATTTTGTTGGGAGGACTATTCTTGATCTTTACTAAGATTGCTAGCTGGAGAATTATGGTAAGTGCCGTATTAGGGGCTTTGGCAATGGGTCTTATTTTCAATGGGGCCGTAAACGCTGGATGGATCACAGAGAGTAGTAAGTTTTATGGTTTAATGAGCTTTGATTTCTGGCAACATCTTATCGTTGGTGGTTTGGCTTTTGGTATTGTTTATATGGCGACGGACCCTGTAACTGGTTCGCAAACTGACAAAGGAAAATGGTACTATGGATTTTTTATTGGATTTATTTCGGTAATGATAAGGGTGTTTAACCCAGCTTATCCAGAAGGAGTTTTCTTAGCTATTTTATTGATGAACGTATTTGCTCCTACTATAGATCATTACGTCATACGAGGAAATATTAACAAGCGTCTTAAGAGATTAAAGAACGCCAACATTTTACCAAAGGATGTACATGGTGAAGAAAAGAAACTAAAAGTTGAAACAGTTTAATTATGGCAATTAATACAGATAAAAACGTTTATACCGTTGCCTTTGCTGCTGTAATGGTTGTTGTTGTTGGGGCAGTATTGGCTTTCGTAGCCTCATCCCTAAGTGCAAAAATCAGCCAAAATGAGAAGTTGGAAAAGCAACAGAACATTTTGTACGCTATGGGCATTAACGAAAATGTGGACGAAGGTAGTGTGAACTTTGTGCCAACGGATAAAGTGGCAGAGGAGTTCAATAAATATATTACGGAGCAAATCGTAATCGAGGGTTCGGAAATCACCGAAGATGATGAAGCCTATTTGATCAATTTAAAACAACAAGAGACTGCTGCCAAAAATGGTAAGACTAGAAAACTTCCCTTGTTTATAGGGGAGAAAGAAGGTAAAAAATTCTATATCATCCCAATGTATGGGAAAGGACTATGGGATGCCATTTGGGGATTTGTATCCTTAGATGAGAATTTGATCGTGCAAGGTGTTTATTTTGATCATAAAGGTGAAACTCCAGGTCTTGGAGCTAACATCAAGCAGCGTTACTTCATGGATGATTTCAAAGGTGAATCTATTCTTGACGGTACTGAATATGCAGGTATAAAAGTTGCAAAGGGGAATAATGACCCTATTAATAACACAAAAGACGATAACGAGGTTGATGCTCTTGCAGGTGCTACTATTACTGGAAACGGTGTTAGTGCCATGATCAAAGAAAGTGTAAACCTTTACAAAAGTTATTTGGAAACCATAAGAGCTAAAAATTAAAACATGGCACTACTTTCTAAAAGAGATACCAGTCTTATACTGGACCCACTGGCAGATAACAACCCTATTACCATACAGGTATTGGGTATCTGTTCAGCATTGGCAATTACTGCAGAACTAAAGGCCTCCATAGTTATGGCGGTTTCTGTTATGTTCGTTTTAGGTATGGGTAACGTGGTAATTTCATTGTTGCGTAATATTATCCCCTCTAAAATTAGGATTATCGTTCAATTGGTGGTGGTTGCTGCCCTGGTAATTGTTGTGGATCAAGTGTTAAAGGCTTTCGCTTATGAATTGAGTAAGACGTTATCGGTTTTCGTTGGGTTAATCATTACCAACTGTATCATTATGGGTCGTTTTGAGGCATTTGCCTTGGGTAACGGGCCATGGAGATCTTTTTTGGATGGTATTGGTAATGCTGCTGGATACGGTTTAATATTAATTGTTGTTGGTTTTTTCCGGGAATTGTTAGGTTCTGGAACACTGCTAGGAATAAAGGTATTAGGGGATCCTATTACTAAGTCAGGATTGTACAGTATTGGATATGAGAATAATGGATTCATGTTACTTTCGCCAATGGCCCTTATCGTCGTTGGTCTTATCATATGGGTGCAACGTTCTAGGAACAAAGCCTTAATTGAAGAAAACTAGTAGTTACTTAAAAAGAACAATGTTATGTTAGAACATGTAGAATTATTCTTTAAATCCATATTTATAGACAATATGGTATTTGCCACATTCCTTGGGATGTGTTCCTACCTAGCGGTATCCAAAAAAGTGACTACTGCTGTGGGTCTTGGAGCTGCTGTTATCTTTGTATTGGCGGTAACAGTTCCAATGAACTGGTTGTTGGACCAATATATATTGAGAGATGGGGCACTGGCCTGGTTGGGACCGGAATATGCGGACTATAACTTAAGCTTTTTATCATTTATTCTATTTATTGCCACTATAGCAACTATGGTGCAATTGGTAGAAATAGTAGTAGAAAAGTTTTCGCCGGCACTTTACAACTCTCTTGGGATATTTCTACCATTGATCGCGGTTAACTGTGCTATATTGGGAGGGTCGTTATTTATGCAATCTAGGGATATCCAAACATTGGGTCTAGCATTTAACTACGGACTCTCTTCTGGTATTGGATGGTTCCTAGCAATTTTGGCCATTGCTGCTATTCGTGAGAAAATCAGATACTCTAATGTTCCAGCCCCATTAAGAGGTCTAGGAATAACCTTTATCATCACAGGACTTATGGCTATTGGCTTTATGAGTTTTGGTGGGATGCTAACGGGTGGTGATGAAGCCCCTAAAGAAGCAACGGAGACCACTGCCCAAAAAGTGGATGAAAATAAAATAAAAAAAGAAGCCAAGGAGAATACGGTTTCTTACAACAATGCTATAAATAAATAAGAATGATTTTAGCTACAAGTACAGTTGGAACAATTGTCATAACCGTAGTGGCCTTTATGGTGCTATTGTTACTATTGGTTACACTTTTGTTGTTCACAAAGGAGAAATTATCTCCTTCAGGACCTGTGACCATTACCATCAATGGTGAAAAGAAGATTGAGGTGGGTTCTGGGAACTCCTTGTTATCCACTTTGGGTAACCAAAAGATATTTCTTCCTTCTGCATGTGGAGGTGGTGGTACCTGTATTCAGTGTGAGTGTCATGTGAATTCTGGTGGTGGGGAAGCTTTGCCAACAGAAACACCGCACTTCTCAAAAAAGGAATTGAACGCAGGAGCACGTTTGGCTTGTCAAGTGAAGGTGAAACAAGATATGGATATTACCATTCCTGAAGAAGTATTTGGGATTAAGAAATGGGATGCGACCGTCGTTAGAAATTATAACGTAGCCTCTTTCATCAAGGAATTCGTAGTACAAATACCAGAGGACATGCCTTATAAGGCTGGGGGTTATATTCAAATCGAAATACCCGAATGCGAAATTAAGTATGCAGACATAGATATCACGGCACACCCTGAAGAGCATGAGACACCGGATAAGTTTCAGGCCGAGTGGGATAAATTTAATTTATGGCCATTGTCCATGAAAAATCCGGAAACAGTGGAAAGGGCCTACTCTATGGCTTCTTACCCTGCTGAGGGAAGAGAGATCATGTTGAACGTGCGTATCGCTACCCCACCATGGGACAGGTCTAAGAATGGATGGATGGATGTTAATCCTGGTATTGCTTCCTCCTTTATATTTGCCCAAAAACCTGGGGATAAAGTCATTATTTCTGGACCTTATGGTGAATTTTTCATTAACGAGTCAGAATCAGAGATGTTATATGTTGGTGGTGGAGCAGGAATGGCGCCAATGCGTTCGCACTTATACCATCTATTCAAAACTTTAAAAACAAATCGTAAAGTCACCTATTGGTACGGAGGTCGTTCTAAGAGAGAACTGTTCTACTTGGATCATTTTTATAGGTTGGAGAATGAATTTCCAAATTTCAAGTTCTATATGGCTCTTTCCGAACCGATGCCAGAAGATAATTGGAAGGTAAAAGAGAATATAGATGCCCCAGGAGATGGTTTCGTAGGATTTATACACAATTGTGTTATTGATAACTATTTAAGCCATCACGAAACTCCTGAGGATATTGAGTTGTATTTCTGTGGTCCTCCATTGATGAACAAAGCGGTTCAAAAAATGGGTGAAGATTATGGAATTCCAGATGAACATATCAGGTTTGATGATTTTGGAGGATAATAGCTCCTTAGTAAGAATGACTAATATTTTAAAAACCGATATTTCTGATATCGGTTTTTTTATACCTAATGAATGATGAAAGCGCTAACGAGACAGGAATTACATAATTTGGCAATGAATATTGTAGGGAAGCATCTCGAGGCCAATGGCTTTGAGTTTGTTGCCATTAATAGCACGTTAGGGAAAACCCCCCAGTTTGTATGTGCCAAGGAAAAACAACTTTCGTTTGTGGTGGTTCGCAGTATTTCTTACCCAGAGGATCCCAAAGAATACGACGCTGTACTGATGGAAAAAATAAAAGGGCATGCCGATAAATCTAATGCTCAATTATTTTATGCAGGGGTAGGGTTGGTCAATGCAAAGGAATTTAAACTTCCGATATATTTAAATGAAGAGTATATCGTGGATTATGATGGATTAATAGCAATAGAATAATGAAAAAGTCACTATCAATACTAGCGGTTGTCGTTCTACTCGGCAGTTGTACTTCAAAATCTGAATGGGTTAAGAATTTCAATAGCGGTTCCGCTTTGGGCACATCGTATCATATTACGTACATCAGTAAGGAGAAGCTGGACTACCAAAGTGAGATCGATTCTGTTTTTGAAGTCATCAATAGGTCGATGTCTACCTATATCCCAACTTCAGACATCTCTAAGATCAATAGAGGAGATACTACCGTGGTGGTAGACCATATGTTTAAGGATGTATTTGAGCTTTCCAAAGAAATCCATGATAGAACCAATGGTTATTTTGATCCCACAGTGGGTTCTTTGGTGAATGCTTGGGGTTTTGGACCAGGGAAACAAATGCAGTTAGATTCTTTAAAAGTAGATAGCTTATTGCAATATGTAGGTTTTGATAAAGTAGCGATTACCGCCAATAACCGAATCAATAAGGCAGATGCCCATATTTACTTTGATTTTAATGCCATTGCAAAAGGCTACGCTATAGATAGACTAGCACTTATGTTGGAAAAACATGGTATTACCGATTATTTGGTAGAAGTAGGGGGCGAAATCGTGGCAAAAGGAGAAAACACGATTAAAGAAAAGCAATGGGTGGTGGGTATTGACAATCCTCAAGGGGATGATCAACCAAAAATTCTAATTCATTTAAAAAACACCGCATTGGCTTCTTCTGGCAATTACAGAAAATTCAGGATAGATTCTGTCACAGGAAATAAGTTTGTACATACCATAGATCCCAAAACTGGGTATACTAAAAATTCTACTATATTGGCAGCAAGTGTTCTTGCTAACACCTGTGCCAAAGCGGATGGTTATGCTACAGGACTAATGGCGATGGATCTGGAGGCTTCTAAAAGAGTATTGGAAAATGATCCTTATTTAGAAGCGTATATCATTTTTTTGGACGATCAGGGCAATCCCCAAAGTTATGTAACCAAAGGTTTTAAGGCGTTACTCTTGGAATAGTTTTACGCACTAAAGGAATTATTTCCCCATGTGCCAATCTGTAGGCCTCAATTGCTTCGGGCTCCATAGTTGCAGTATAATCTACCTCTTCCACTTGAAAACCTATCTGCCTTAGTTTTGCGAAGAAATCCTTTCCGTAAATTCGAACATGGTCATACTGTCCAAATATCTTGGCGCGCTCCTGTTTGTCAGTAATGGAATTATCCTCGAAGGTAGTGTCCCTTTTTAAATCTTGAGGTATTTGTAAAATGCCCCAACCTCCTGGTTTTAGTATACGGAACAATTCCTCCATGGCCTTGGTGTCATCGGGAATGTGCTCTAGCACATGGTTGCAGAGGATAACATCAAAAGAATTGTCGGTAAAGGGGAGGTTGCAAATATCTGCCTTAATGTCTGCCAAAGGCGAATTTAAATCCGTTGTAGTATAGTCTAGGTTGCCTAATTGACGAAAGCGCTTATAAAAAGCCTGTTCTGGTGCAAAATGAAGTACTTTATGATTGCCCGTAAAAAAGTTAGTTTCATTTTTTAGATACAGCCATAATAGGCGATGCCTTTCTAAAGAGAGGGTAGAGGGAGAAAGTACATTTTCCCTAGGATTCTCATATCCGTATGGAAGAAATTTTCTAAAACTCTTACCATCAATTGGGTCTTGGTGTGTGTTTCCTTTTAAGGTTAAGGCTAAGATAGGCCTAGCCAAATAACTCAATTGGATCAAAAGAGGTCGGGGAATGGTATTCAGAATATATTTAAAGAGTCTTTTCATCGGGTCGTAATTCCTAGGTTAGATAACTAAGAACTACAATTGGAATTTTTTCTGCCTAAACTCATCTTCTTCGCTAGTCTTAATGCCCAGAGCTTCATTTACGTATTGAAAGGTGGATAATAATTCTGGTTTTCCATCAATTAGCGCTACATCATGCTCAAAGTGTGCACTAGGTAGGCCATCTGCAGTAAGAATGGTCCAGCCATCTTTTAATTGTTTGATTCTATGGGTGCCCATATTGGTCATAGGTTCTATGGCAACAACCATCCCATTCACAAATTTTTTACCTCTTCCTCTTTTGCCATAGTTTGGCATTTCTGGGTCTTCATGCATTTTGCGTCCTAGACCATGACCTACTAATTCGCGTACAACTCCATATCCATGATCTTCCGTGAATTTCTGGATGGCAAAACCAACATCCCCTACGCGATTACCTAATTTAAATTCTCGAATACCCACATAAAGCGATTCTTTGGTAACCTGCAATAATTTTTTAATTTCAGAAGATACGTCCCCAACTTCAAAAGTATAAGCATGATCTCCATAGAAATCATTTTTAAAAGCCCCGCAGTCAATGGATATAATATCACCCTCTTGCAATGGAGTGCTATTGGGAATACCATGAACCACCTGCGCATTTGGGCTCATACAGAGCGTATTTGGGAAGTCATATAAACCAAGAAATCCAGGAATAGCTCCGTGATCCCTAATGCATTCTTCGGCAATTTTATCTAAATGTAATGTGGTAACACCAGGTTTAACTTCCCCGGCCAATACGCCTAACGTTTTGGAAACTATCAAAGCACTTTCGCGCATTAATTCTATTTCTTCTGCTGTTTTGATCTTTATCATAAGACGCAAAGGTAAAACTTTACTTTATAATTTATGTTTTTGTGCCTTAAAACTACATAGTTGGTTGTAGAAAAGCTATTTAGCGAGAGGTATAAAAAAAGACCTTCATTTATGAAGGTCTTTGAATCTGTAGCACTTTAGCCGCTTAGATCAATGATTTTTGTGACATTAAAGCCGGTTGGGGGACACCCATTAATTTGAGGATGGTAGGTGCTATATCTCCTAGTACGCCGTCTTTTATGGTTTTAATATCCTTATCTACTAAGATCAAGGGAACGGGATTGGTTGTGTGTGCTGTATTAGGGCTTCCGTCTGGATTAATCATGGTTTCGCAATTTCCATGGTCTGCAATAACTATGGTGGTATACCCATTCTCAAGACCTGCTGTAATCACAGCATTGGCACAAGAGTCTACCACTTCGCACGCTTTTATGGCGGCTTTCATATCTCCCGTATGTCCTACCATATCTGGGTTGGCAAAATTAAGGCACACGAAATCTACTTCTCCTTTTTTTAGTTCTGGGATAATCGCATCCCTGATGTCAAAGGCGCTCATTTCCGGTTGTAGATCATAAGTAGCCACTTTTGGAGACGGACAAAGAAGGCGTTGTTCCCCATCAAAAGGAACTTCCCTACCTCCATTAAAGAAGAAGGTGACATGTGGGTATTTCTCTGTTTCTGCGATCCGTATCTGTTTTTTATGGGCCTTAGAAAGGGTCTCTCCCAAGGTCTGTTCTAAATTGTCTTTGTCATAAACCACTTTCATCCCTTTAAAGGAATCATCATAATTGGTCATGGTCACGTAATACAAGTTTAACTTGTGGGTATTTTGCTCATGGAAATCCTCTTGGGTTAACATTTGAGTCAGTTCCCTTCCACGGTCTGTCCTGAAATTGAAGAAGATGACCACATCCCCGGCGTTTATTTTTGCAACAGGTGTGCCTTCTGCATTGGTGGCTACAATGGGATTGATGAATTCATCCGTTACCCCATCATAATAACTGTCCTGCATATCACTTAGGATATTATCTGATTTTTTGCCCACATTATGAACTAATAGGTCATAAGCCATTTTAACCCTTTCCCAGCGTTTGTCACGATCCATGGCATAATAACGGCCAATTACAGATGCTATTTTAGCGTGTTTCCCTTCACAAAACCTAGTAAGATCCTCTAGAAATCCTTTACCGCTTTTTGGATCAACATCCCTGCCGTCTGTAAAAGCGTGGACAAACATATTTTTAACACCAAGATTTTCTCCGGCATTGATAAGTCCTTTTAAATGTGAAATGTGGGAATGTACACCTCCATCACTCAATAGGCCTAGGAAATGGACAGGCTTATTGTTCTCTTTGGCATGTAAAAATGCATCTTTTAATACCTTTTCATCCTTAAGGGTATTATCCTTTACAGCTAGATTAATTTTTGCAAGGTCTTGATAAACTATTCTTCCAGCCCCCAGATTCATATGTCCTACCTCACTGTTCCCCATCTGACCTTCAGGCAGGCCAACATTCATGCCGTCCGTTAGAAGATTAGCATTTGGGTATTTCTTATAAAGGGAGTCTATAAAAGGTGTGTCTGCGTTTTCTATGGCGGATATTTTAGGGTCTGGAGATTTCCCCCAACCGTCTAAAATCATCAATATTACTTTTTTGTTCATTGGTTTGTGATTTATAAGTCTATCAAAAATAAGCCGATTTGGAATGGATAACTAGCAATAGGTAAGCTTTTTCAAAATTTTCACATACCAAGCGACCCATGTTGTGGCCGCAACCTTTTAGGTATAAAAGCCTTATAATTATCCTTGCATGATGGGAATTGATGAAACAATGTAATCGCTACTGAGTCTTTATTTTATCCTACTAATTCTTATCGTACTTTAAAATAAAATACCATATTGGGTTGCAGCTACAAATGGATACCTACATTATATAATTGAAAGACAAAAAACTTGAGTGGTAATACAAAATTAATAAGAAGGTGTCATTTTATGTGTACTTAGCCATTTATCTGGGGGAAAGTGGCCTTTTTTCCGAAGATTATATGTACAATAATTTTAAATAAATAGTCTTTGATCCGATACCTTCTATTATTATACTCCTTTATATAGGAGTAAAGGGAAAAGTAGCAACCTAGATTAGAAAGAGTGACATATTTATTTACTGAACAAACCCCATGAAAACTTTTTCATGGGGTTGTTTGTTTTAGTTTATCTGCTCCATATAGTGTTCAAGTAAAAGGGCAATAAAACTATAATTCGCTTAAAATTTAAATCCTGTAAAGGCCCTATAAGTAAATGCATAGAACGCCATAAAAAGCATTAATACACAGAAGACGGAATAAACCTTTAGGAGAATTACTACAAACTCTGGTTTACAATTCTCGAACGCTTCTAAGTAAATGCTTTTAAAATGTAATAGTGTTGCCATATAGTCTCGTTTAAATGATTATAAATCAAAGCTATAAGTGTTAAATCTGAGGCTTCAAAAAGATTTGGTGAGGATTCAAATATAATAAAATGGAATTGTAATGAACTATGTTTTGCGGGAATTAACACTAATTCTGATCTTTATATTTGACAATGGCTTCTTTAATCTTTTCAATCCTATTTTCAGGATCGGGATGGGTACTCTGAAATTCAGGAACTCTATCTGGTCCGCCTGCAGCCTTTAAAATCTCCATAACCTTAATCATTTCAAAAGGATCATAGCCAGATTTGATCATAAATAAAACTCCAAGATCATCACTTTCAAGTTCATCTCCGCGGCCATTTTTTAACAGGGTGTTTTGTCCAATACTATTTACAATATCACCGGCATCAGCGCCAACAGACGCCGCCGTAGAAATGGTTTGCCAAAACGCCCCCTCGGCTATTCTTTCAGCAGAATGTCTTCCTAATACATGTCCAATTTCATGACCTAGCACCCCGGCAAGTTGGGCTTCATTCAATTGGGAGAATAGTGCATAGGTGATAAAGACCTGCCCTCCTGGAAGCGCAAAGGCATTGATGGTGCTGTCATCTGCCAATAAATGGAATTCGTATTGATAGGGGGTTTCTTGAGCAATACTATTGTTCACCAATTTATTTCCTATGGCATCTACCAAAGACTGCATACGATCATCGGGGTATAGACCTCCATACTGTTGAGCAATTTCTGGAGCACTCTGAAGACCAATAGCTATTTCCTGATCAGAGGTCATATTTATATTCTGTTCTCTTCCGGTATAAGGGTTTTCTTCTTTGTTACTGCAGCGTTGGACAAAGGCAAAGACGACTATGGCCAACCCTATAAAAATTCTAATTTTCCAACTGCCTCTTCTCATAATCCAGATGTTATTGCGCCTACTTAATAAAACACCTTATGATTTCTATTACAATAGTTTTGGATTAATGTCCAAAATATTATCCAAAATATAGGTTCGTACAAATCCTGATGTGAAATGTTCAGCCCCTAAAAACTCTTCCTTTTGCAGCAATTGCATGATGTTTTTCCGCCTAAAGGTTTCTAGCATTGGAATGGAAATGGGAGCATAGCTATAGTGCCAAGGTTCATATTTAAACCCCTTTCTTTTTGGGGTGTCTGTATACACCAAGTAAAAGCCAAACTTGTTGGCATTGATATCCATCCAAGCTTTAAAATTTTCGTATGGACCTCCTACTTCAAATTTTTCAGGGACAAGAACATCGCCCTCAACTTTAGGTTGACCATCTACAATATCAATATCTGTTCCCCAATGATGTCTGCTGGTTCCAGGGATGGTGGAGTACTCAATTATTTTGTCAATAGCGTTTAAAGGTTTTAGACCATCAACTTCTGTATATTGAATAAATTTACGTTCCCAAATAGCTGTTTGCCTTTCAAAACTTCGGTAACTTGAAACCACCTTGATATCTATACCTTCACTATAGGCAGCTTTTTTCATTTCTAAAAAGGCATCATGTGCTTCTTTTCTTAGATTGATACCTTTCCCAAATAGAGGAATTTCTGCTTTGCCCATAAGTTCGAGGATGGTATATTCTTTCTCCTGCGAAATCATTATAGTAGGCATGACGGCCAAGGCCAATCCGGAGGCACTACTTTTTTTTATAAATGATCTTCTTTGCATATCGTAGGTCTATTATAAAGTAAGGAACACAATTGTCCCATTACAATTAAAATCAAAAACGTTGCCAATTAATAGGAGTACTTCATTTTAGTTGGATCAACACAGTGAAAGCTCCATGACTGTCTCAAAGTTAAGAAGTATTTTGAAACTATTCATGTAGAAATCAAATGGCGTTTAAAAACCTTAAAAAGAGCTACTTAAAGAATTATTGTAGAATTGTTGTAAACTAAAATATAGGAGATTTATTACTCCGTTATGTACAGATATCCCTGGTGTTTTTGTTTTATATCTTTTAAGGTAAGGATGTAAAAATAGATTCCAGAAGAAAGTCCTGAATTACGTTTAAATACTAAATTCCTATTGGCATTACCTCCAAATTCATTGTTGTAGTTTGCCTTGTAATATACCATAACACCATATCTGTTAAAAATTTGAATAGAATTATTGGGTGATAGGTTCAATCCTTCTATCACTAAGAAATCATTTTTTCCATCACCATTAGGGCTTAGAAAATAGTTGTCTAATTCTAAAGTTGAAAATGTTTCAAAGAGGTCATTATTGCCTCCTAGTGTAATTATTTCATAATCATTGGGAAAAAAATCATCTGAAGTGATTGACCCAGAATTTAAATCTCCATCTACCTTTGAATTCCCCAAATTAACCCATTGTTCTTCCGTTTTACTCCAACCTACAACCTTAAGATCTTTGGGGGTATCTCCCAATAATATAACGTTACTTTTCTCATCCCAAGTCAGAGTTGCCTTAGATGAAACACTTCCTTCTAATTTCCAAAACTCTTCAATACTAACACCTAATATTCCTGCTCCTCTAATATCAGTATTAAAACTAGTATTGAAGGTTGTAGGTTCGTTCGGGTCCTCATAAAAGTAAGCACATTTAGCATTAGTATTGATCATGGTAGATTCAATGCTCAATGGTCGTAATCGATTATCATCTCCAACCGGAAAAGTGAAGTAATCTTCATTTTTTATTTGACTATAGCCATCAATATGATTTACATCACTTTCACCTGAATAGAATGAATTAACTCGATAATTCATATGGATATCTGTCTTATTCCTTGGCGTATAAACAGATCCTATGATAAAATTACTATTATTAGTTACGGCAATAGAGGTTTCAAGGAAAAGACCTTTATCAACTGTAATTTCCATATCATTAAAAACAAGAGGGAAGGCACCTGAAATTATAATGGGTTGATCTTCGTTATAAAAGCTCACTAACCCTAAGTTCTTATCAAATGTACCATCATTGATTACATCCATATGAAAGCCAACCATAGCTGACCCATGTATTTGAATATTCCCATAATTATGCACTGCATCTTGGGCATTTGTCAACGCAACAGCCCAAAGAATACAGGTTAGAATTATTTTTTTGAAAATATTCATATTTCGAAATATGCTCTATGTTAAAATTTTAATGTCAAATAAGTTGAATCCTTTAAAACGATTCGTTGGAAGTATTGTACAATACGATTTGTACTAGTTACTACTTATTTGTTGCCAATTGACACCATCAAATTGGAACCAATATGTTTTTTCTTTTTCTAAAACGTTTTTTGATTGCCCCTTTTCATTTATATAATTAATATTTGTTTCATTTCTGTCGTCTATTGTTTTTATAATATAGACTTGTCCAATATTGGCCGTTCCAGGAAAAGAAATGACATGATCCTTTCCATAAACTATAAGCGTGAAATCATTTGGTCCTAGGGTGGTGCTTGTGCTGGTACTTCTAATGGCCCTGGTAAACGAGCCACCTTTTACATCCTGTCCAGCATCACCCTTATCACCCTTAGCCCCTGTCGCACCAGTATTACCTTGAATACCCTGAGCACCAGAATCACCTTGTATCCCTTGTACTCCCGTGGCACCGGTCGCACCTTGTACTCCCGTGGCACCGGTCGCACCTTGTGCTCCATCAGCACCAGTGGCACCTGTTGCACCATCATTACCTTGTATTC